>NZ_RYDM01000005.1:0-213792 GCF_003984825.1 Flavobacterium sp. RSP46 | reverse complement strand
TACGCTTTTCCTGCCGAGCAATCGGCAGGAAGAAACTTTCTAATACTTTTTATTTTCTTTATCTCAGTATGTTAAGAAATTATGTAACTGATGTTTATAATATATAAACAACATTACAGTAATTGCACAAAGCAATTATAACCTCTTAAGGTGGTTATTGCGGCGGGGCTCACCTCTTCCCATCCCGAACAGAGTAGTTAAGCCCGCCTGCGCAGATGGTACTGCAGTTATGTGGGAGAGTATGTCGTCGCCTTTCTTTATTTGAACCCCAGTCTGAAAAGACTGGGGTTCTTTTGTTTATAGATACCACGTGTTCGCCCTGCGGGCTCGGTTCGTCGCCTTTCTTTATTTGAACCACAGTCTGAAAAGAATGGGGTTCTAAAAACTCTTTAACGAGTGATCCTTACGATCAAACCCAAAATCATGCTAACCGTCATAAACTCAAAGCTACCCATGCGCAACAAAGCGATTACACGGGATTTCTATGTGAACCACTTGGGTTTTCAAGAATTGGGTAGTGCTGACTTTGACGGGTATTTGATGGTGTAAAAAGACACGATTGAAATTCATTTTTTTGAGTTTATAACCTATCTAAATTTAAATATGCATCTGTCTTAAAGGAGATTAATACAAGTATAAGTTTAATAGAAGAGAATACCAAGACGAACTAGGGGATCAATCCCAAAACCTGTGGAGCGATAAAAATTAAGCATAAATATTTGTTAGTCTAAAAAGGAAAAATTCTATATTTCTAACCGCTCTGAATTGAGATCTAAACGCTTTTATTTTAGCATTGAATGACTTAGCCGATGAATTTGTGCTTCTATTATCAAAATAGTTTAATATTGTTTGGTAGTGATTCATTATTGATCTTGAGATTGTATTGAAAGATTTAAAGGTTTAAACCCTGATTGATTTACTTTTTCATGCCATCTAGCGAGCCTTGAAAGACCATTAATTTTATCGGTTGTTCTCTCAAAGATGGTTCTTAAATCTTGAGCTAAGTCATAGGCTTTTTCAATATAGGGATACAATTCAAACAACAACTTGGCACGTTCTGCTTGATTTTCGGACCATTTTGATTTGTTTTTATATAAGAAATAGCGACTTCTTGCCAATAATTGTTTGGCAGTATCATCATTTGCTAATAGTATAGGGTTGTATTTTTTCTTTGATGATTTTGCTTTTTCTATAGCTTTATTCTGGAGGTCAATTGCTTGCCAACGATACTAGATTCTGATTTCTTGTAAAGCTTCTTAAGCTAACTTTTGAACATGAATTTAGCGAAGCGGTATCTCGAATTCCAAAATTTCAATGAAAATATATGAGTAAACCGGTCGGTTACCCTTGTGGCATTTGGAAAGCACATCTTGGCAATTAATGCCATATTTGCTGCCATGTACAATGTAATTTCCGAGACTTGATTGCGTTGTTTTAG
Source organism: Flavobacterium sp. RSP46 (assembly GCF_003984825.1). Taxonomy (NCBI): domain Bacteria; kingdom Pseudomonadati; phylum Bacteroidota; class Flavobacteriia; order Flavobacteriales; family Flavobacteriaceae; genus Flavobacterium; species Flavobacterium sp. RSP46. Next base: position 212,354 of record NZ_RYDM01000005.1, on the reverse strand, counting down.
AGAGATTTTTTTGATAATTGCAATAACAGTATTGGCTTTAGTTCCGGCAATCATTGCAACTATAGTTCCGTTCTTTCCTTTTGCTGCTTTATTGGTTAAGATAGTATAGAATTCTGCGTTGGAGAGAGAAGTTTCATCAATCGATAAACGTTTGCTTAAGTTTTTTGGAAAAATAAGCCATTGTTTGGCGTGTGATAGTTCATCCCACGTTTTGAAATCACTTAGGAAATCTTTGTATTGATGTTGCAGATTTTTGATACTAACTCCATAGAAAGAAGTAATGGCTTTACAATCATTAGGCTTCGAATCTATTGATCTCTTTTAAAAAATACGCAAACTTTTTACTGATGACGCTGCTAAACAAATTCACGAAAATAGATACGGTGGGCAAATAGCTTGAGGTGATTATGATATTGATATGAGTAGTAGTGTAACTAGTGGCACTTTTGGAGTTAGTAAGGAAATAGACGCTTATAATACACAGTATTAATTTGAGGGTAATATTGAATATTGTACTTGCTAACTTTACCCGCATAAAAGTTAAGAATAAAAGCCTTAATTTTAAATTATGAAAAAGAAAAGGAAAATTTATTTTAATCAACAGTAATAAGTGCCAAAAAATTGAAGTTATTGTCTAAAACAGAATGTTACGCCAATAAAAAACACTTCTTATTAAAAATAGTTGCTAAATTGAATTTATAAAACCAATCAAACGCTTATTTTTGCGCTATGGCAAAGAAAAATACAGACAAAGTTGTCTTTCATCAAATAAAAGTCCTTGATGCTGGTGCAAAAGGCGTATCGGTAGCAAAGGCTCCCGATGGTAAAGTAGTTTTTATCCCGAATGTGGTTCCGGGTGACGTGGTTGATGTGCAAACTTTTAAGAAGCGCAAGGCGTATTACGAGGGAAAAGCAGTTCATTTTCATGAATATTCGGAGCATCGTGTTGCACCTATTTGCGAGCATTTTGGTGTTTGTGGCGGTTGTAAATGGCAGAATATGAAATACAGCCAACAATTGCATTACAAACAAAACGAAGTGAAAAATCATTTGCAACGCATTGGAAAAATAGAACTTCCTGAATTTGAGTCAATTCTTGGTTCGGAAAAGCAATTTTTTTACAGAAACAAAATGGAATTTTCATTTTCTAACAGCCGTTGGTTGACCGAAGCGGAAATTGGCAGCACCGAAGATCTAGGAAATAGAAACGCACTTGGTTTTCATATTCCGAAAATGTGGGATAAAATTCTGGACATCAACAAATGTCATTTGCAAGAAGATCCATCGAATGCCATTAGAAACGAAGTAAGAGACTTTGCCAATGCGCATGGACTGACTTTTTTTAATCCAAGAGCACATGAAGGTTTGCTTAGAACGCTGATGTTGCGAACCGCTTCTACTGGTGAAATCATGATTTTGATCCAGTTTTTCGAAAACGATAAAACCAACAGAGAATTACTTCTGGATCATCTTCACAAGAAATTCCCACAAATCACTTCGTTGCAATACGTTATCAATAATAAAGCCAACGATACTTTATACGACACCGATATTAAATTATATAAAGGAAGAGATTACATCTTGGAAGAAATGGAAGGATTGAAATTCAGTATTAACGCCAAATCTTTTTATCAAACCAACTCTGACCAAGCCTATGAATTGTATAAAATAACGCGCGATTTTGCCGGACTTACCGGAAACGAAATCGTGTATGATTTATACACCGGAACTGGAACAATTGCACAGTTTGTATCTAAGAATGCCAAAAAAGTTATTGGAGTTGAAAGTGTTCCAGAAGCCATTAAAGATGCCAAATTAAATGCGGAACGCAATGAAATTACTAATTGTGAGTTCTTTGTAGGTGATATGAAAGTGGTTTTCAACGATAGTTTTATAGCACAAAATGGACACCCTGATGTGATTATTACTGATCCGCCAAGAGACGGAATGCATAAAGACGTAATTGAACAAATCATGAAGATTGCGCCTGATAAAGTAGTTTATGTCAGTTGTAATTCGGCAACACAAGCGCGTGATTTGGCGTTGATGGATGAGAAATACAAAGTGACCCGGGTACGTCCTGTGGATATGTTTCCACAAACACATCATGTAGAGAATGTTGTACTTTTAGAAAGAAGAAAATAGTGGTCAGTTTGCAGTTTTTAGTATTCAGAACTTAAATTACGGAACACTAAAAACGGCACACTGAACACTGAATAGTATTATATGAAAAAAACATTTTTATTGTTATTGTTTTTCGTTTTCGCTTTCTCCAGTTGTGAGAAAGATGATATTTGTGATGCAAATACCCAAACTACTCCAAGATTAGTGATAGAGTTTTATGATTTTTCAAATCCTTCTGTTCTAAAAAATGTAACAAATCTAAAAGTAGTTGGTGAAGGAATGACGGATGGAATTGTTTTTAATGGTCTCCAAACTACAAGTGCAAATAAGATTTCGATTCCATTGAAAACAGCCAAAACTAGCACCAGTTATAGTTTTACGCTGAACTCTGGAAATCCTAATTCAGCATTGGTTGATGAAGATAATATACAATTTAAGTATACTACACAGGAACTTTTTGTCTCCAGAGCCTGTGGCTACAAAACAATATTCACATTGGATCCAACAAATCCATATACACATACTGATGCAACAACGGCAAATCAAAAATGGATACAATTTATATCGGTTGAAAGAAGTAACATCGAAAATGAAAATGAAATACACATTAAGATCTTTTTTTAGTTTTGGTCTCCTGTTGTCGTTGACTTTGATGCAAGCGCAAGAGAAAACACCTGTGAAAGATAGCACGAAAACTACCCAAACAGATGAAATCATTCCCGAAACTCCATTGCAGCGGGTTGGAATCAATACGGAACCAAAAAATAACGATTCGATTCCCATAAAAACAGATCGCTATGGGATACGTGTAGGAGTTGATTTATTCAAACTGACGCGAGCTTTATACGACCAAAATTATAAGGGAATTGAATTTGTAGCCGACTATAGGTTGACTAAAAAATATTTTTTAGCGGCCGAAATTGGTAATGAAAATAAAACTACAGCTGATGATCGCGTCAATTTTACCACCAAAGGTTCCTACATAAAAGCCGGTTTTGATTATAATGCTTATGAAAACTGGCTGGATATGGAAAATGTGATTTCTATAGGAATGCGCTACGGTTTTAGCACATTTAATCAGGAATTAAACAGCTATCGCATCTACAATGCAAACCCTTATTTTGGTGAAGTCCCGGAAATTGTATCCGGCAAAAAGTTCAGTGGACTATCCGCCAGCTGGATTGAAGTGGTGGCTGGAATAAAAGCTAAAGTATTTGACAACGTATTTATGGGATTCAGCCTTCGATTGAACCGATTAGTAACCAATAAAGAACCGGAAAATTTCTCTAACTTATATATTCCCGGATTCAACAGAACTTATGATGGCAGTTTTGGAGTAGGCTTCAATTATACGGTGACGTATTTTGTCCCTATTTATAAGAAAAAAGTAGCACCTTTTGCAGTCCCAAAAAAGTAGATAAAATATAACCGCCAATTTGCTAATTATTAGTTTTATAAGAATTAGAGATTTAGCGGTCACTATTTTAAAAATTGAATGTCTTAGGATTTCTAAACTATCCTATTTCCTTAATTCCTTTCATCAAAATCCACTTCATGAATAATTTCTCTCCGTCTTTGGTTTTTATCGCATGGAATTTTGGAGATAAAAGTGTTCCTATGACAAATGCAGTTAACGGAATCCATAATCCGGTTAAATTCGTGTAATGTTCCACTACATATCTCGCAGAAATAAATAAAATCGCAAAACATCCCAATTGATATAAGAATGCTCGTATTTGTAATTTAGTCATTTTTTAAGTTTTAAAATTTTAAATTCAAAGGTCGAAAGTAAAAACAGAATACTAGTTTATTCAGCATTATCAGTTGTTACCTGAAACTTTGTTCTTTTACTGCCTTCATACATTTCGTATTTTACCAAACGGGCTTCTAAGCCGGCATTGAAAAGTTTAATTTTTCTGGAAGGTTTTAGCCCTACATATTTCAAAGCTTCCAAGTTTGCTGTAATCATCCAGGCATTCGTGCCAGGATAGTTTTTCTTTAAAGTATCGCCAATGTTTTTATAGAATTCTTCCATGTGAATATCCAATCGCTCATCATACGGCGGGTTGAAAACAATATGAAGTTTCCCTTCGGAAGACTTCTCGGTATCAAAAAAGTTTTGTTCCTCGATAGAAATATACTCCTCCAGATTGGTATTCTTGATATTGTCTTTGGCTTTTTGAACGGCACTTGGTGCTTTATCATAGCCTTTTATGGTGTAATGAAACTCCCTAACGCGTTTTAGTAAACTGTCTGAAATACTATCAAACAAATCATTGTCCCAATCGTTCCATTTTTCGAAAGCAAATTCCTTACGGTTGATATTTGCCGGAATATTACAGGCAATCATTGCTGCTTCAGCCAGAAATGTTCCGGAACCACACATTGGATCTAAAAAATCCGTTTGACCGTCCCAACCAGAAAGCAGTAAAATTCCTGCAGCCAAAACCTCGTTGATAGGAGCAATATTGGTAGCAGTTCTATATCCACGTTGGTTCAACGGATTACCTGATGTATCCAGTGCTACTGAAACCTGGTCTTTATCAATATGAATATTGATTCTCAAATCAGGATGTACTTTATCAATGCTAGGTCGTTGCCCAGTTCTCTCTCTGAACTGATCTACAATTGCATCTTTACATTTTTGAGAAACAAATTCCGTGTGATTAAAATATTCTGAATGCACGGTGGTATCAATCACAAAAGTCTGATTAGCACCAATCAATTTAGACCAATTGACTCCCGAAATTCCTTTGTATAAAGCCTGTTCATTATTAGCCTTGAAAAAATAAATTGGCTTTAGGATTTTCAAAGCCGTGCGCAAAGATAAATTCGCTTTGTACATGAACCCTTTATCGCCTTTAAAACTTACCATTCTCACACCTTGCTCTACGTTTTGTGCACCAAGGATTTGCAATTCTTTTGCTAATATTTCTTCAAAACCAAAAAAGGTTTTGGCAATCATTTTATAATTATTTTCCATTTGCGCCCTTTACCCCTCAAAGGGGAAATTGTTATCGTTATATTCGGCAAAAATACACTAAATTTGCATCAATCGAATTAATTGAAAAAGAATAAATGTCTGCAGCACAAAATCCGCCAACTGAAAACCAACTTAAATCAACTGAAAACTGGTATACTTCCTGGTTTGACACTCCGTATTATCACATTCTGTACAAAGACCGAAACTATAGAGAAGCACAGATTTTCATGGATAATTTGACGCATTATCTCAACTTGCCTGAAAAAGCTAATGTATTGGATTTAGCCTGTGGCAAAGGCAGACACTCTATTTATTTGAATCAATTAGGTTTTACGGTTTTGGGTGCGGATTTATCAGAAAACAGCATTGCTGAAGCTACTAAAAATGCAAATGAAACCCTTCATTTCAAAGTACATGATATGCGGGAACCTTTTGATGAAAAATACGATGCCATTTTTAATTTATTTACTAGTTTTGGTTATTTCGAAAATGACCAAGATAACCTGACTACGCTAATCGCAATCAAAGAAAGCCTATCGGAATATGGATTTGCTGTGATTGACTTTATGAACGTCACCCAAGTTATCGAAACACTGGTTCCCGAAGAAACTAAAACGGTCGAAGGAATCGATTTTCACATGAACCGTTATCTGAAAGAAGGATATCTGTATAAAGAAATTAAATTTGAAGACAAAGGACAAAAGTTTCACTTTACCGAAAAAGTTAAAGCATTAAACCTAAAAGATTTTGAGATGTTAATGGAAGAAGCCGGTATTTATTTGTTAGATATTTTTGGCGATTACAAATTAAAAAAATTCCATAAAACAGATAGTGAACGACTAATCATGATTTTCAAATAGTTGTTGGGTTAATTGGTTAATCGTTTATAAGGTTAATCAAAAAAATAAACCGGAAGAAAATCAACAAATAAACGATTCAACAAAGAATATGAATTACCTTTTACCTTTACTTTCCGTACTTATAGGATATAGTATCGCCTTGGTTTTAAAACCAAAAAATAAAACCAATCTAAAATTACTATTGGCCTTTAGTGGTTCGTTTCTGCTTTCCTTGACCGTAATGCATTTGTTGCCAGAAGTTTATGAAAGTGTAAATCCAACTATCGGACTCTTTATTATGCTTGGAATATTGTTCCAAATTATATTGGAATTTTTCTCAAAAGGTGCTGAGCACGGACACGTACACGGATATGAAACCATGACCCAAATCCCGTGGTTATTGTTTATCAGTCTTTGCATTCATGCCTTTCTGGAAGGATTCCCGGTAAGCCATCATCATGATTTAGCGGTAGGAATTGCCATTCATCATTTGCCTATAGCCATTATTTTGACTACTTTTTTCATCAATTCAAACCTGAATAAAAAGGCTATCTTTTTCTTCATGATCACTTTTGCAGTCATGACGCCGTTGGGAACTGTTCTGTCGGATTATTTGCCTATATTAAATGAGTATTATACTGAAATCACAGCCATTGTAATTGGGATATTATTCCATATCTCTTCCACCATTATTTTTGAAAGTAGTGAAGGACACAAGTTTAACATCGCCAAAGTTTCCATGATCGTGATAGGAATTGCGCTGGCGTATTTTATATAATTTTACAATTTGGGCGTGACCGCAAGGGTCGGGCTATATGTTGCAATCTTTTTTATTCCGCTGTCGCTACATAAAAAAGGATTTCCACTTCTATCCCTCACGCAAGAAATAAATGTACGGGCACCTCGCGAGTTGTCCCTTCAAAAAAAATAAATATGGAATTCAAAAAAACCACCGAGCAATCCTCAAAATACGATCATTTAGAAAAAATGTCGGTTCAGGAATTGCTTTCTAATATCAATCAGGAAGACAAAACCGTTCCGCTTGCCGTAGAAAAAGCCTTGCCACAAATAGAAACTTTAGTGACTGAAATTGTTACCAAAATGAAACTCGGCGGACGATTATTCTACATTGGCGCAGGAACATCCGGTCGTATCGGGATTCTTGATGCATCGGAATGTCCACCAACTTTTGGAGTTCCTTTCAATTTAGTAATCGGGATTATTGCTGGTGGAGATACCGCAATCCGCAAAGCCGTAGAAAATGCCGAAGACAACACAACTCAGGCTTGGATAGACTTAAAAGCTTTCGAGCTAAATGAAGATGATGTAGTTATAGGAATAGCAGCTTCCGGAACAACACCTTATGTTATTGGAGGATTGCAAACTTGCAACGAAAATAATATTACTACAGGAAGTATTTCTTGCAATGCAGGAAGTCCGCTTTCGCAAACCGCAAAATTCCCTATAGAAGTAGTTGTTGGGCCCGAATTTGTAACTGGAAGTTCCCGTATGAAAGCAGGTACGGCACAGAAACTGGTACTCAACATGATCTCAACAGCCACTATGATTCAGCTGGGAAAAGTAAAAGGCAACAAAATGGTCGACATGCAACTGAGCAACAGCAAACTCATAGATCGTGGCATAAAAATGATACTGGGAGAAATTTCTGTTTCCTATAAAGAAGCTGCCGAATTATTAAAAAAACACGGAAGTGTGCGAAAAGCAGTTGATAATTACAAAAAGTAACACTTGTTTTTCAACATATCGATTACCTTTGAAGAGTAAACCTATAAACAAGAAAAATGGCAACCAACAAAGAACTTTTATCTAAAGGAATTAAATATTTGGCAGGTGCTTTGCCTTTGCTGTTTATTGGTCCAATTGTCATTACTAATGCTTTTATGAATCAACACAATGTTTGGCACTATTTAGTTTTAGCAATAGGTATCATTACCTGCATCAGTGCAATGTATTTGATGTATTTGGGACTAAAAACAATTATGAAAAGTTTATTTAATGACTAATGGAAAACCTAATTCACGTTCAAAAAACATTCGAAAAAGTTATTTACGTCGATAAAAAAGTGAATAACAGAGAATTTGAGGATTGCGTTTTTAGAAACTGCGATTTATCCAATAGTGATTTTTCTTATAGCAGTTTCATGGATTGCGAGTTTATTGATTGTAATCTGGCTATGACTAAATTATCCGGAGCAAGCTTAAAAGGGATACAATTCAAAAACTGTAAATTACTTGGAATTCAATTTGAAGAATGTGATGATTTCTTGTTTAATGTCAGTTTTCAGGAATGTGTTTTGGATTATTCTTCGTTTGCCAATAAAAAAATGCCAAAGACAAAATTCATTTCCTGTTCGTTAAGAGAAGTAGGTTTTGTTGGGACCAATCTTACGAGTTCCGTTTTTGACAATAGCAATCTGGATGGTGCTGTTTTTAATAATACGCAATTAGCTGGAGCCGATTTTTCAAAAGCAACTGATTTTAAAATTGATCCCGAATTCAATCCGATGAAAAAAGCAAAATTTTCGACACAAGGAATTATTGGTCTTCTGGACAAATATGATATTAAAATACAATAATCTACTACCCCAGATGGAAGTGAAAACCAAGCAAGGCTTAAAGCTATTTTTTCTTGACTAAAAAGAACGACTAAAAGAAGTTCCTTTTTTGTCAATAGAAAAAAAAATTAAGCCTTGGGAGTTGCAACGCACAGCTGGATTAGGTACTAAAAAAAATAAAAATGAAAAAAATAATATTTCTTCTCCCACTGCTATTGCTGTTGTCTTGTTATACTACAGAGCGCAACTGCAAAGATTTTAAAACCGGAAAATTCAAATTTGAATATGACGTAGACGGTGTTACGAAAACGGCTTTTTTTGAGCGCAACGACAGTATTGAAATTGAGACTTTTGAAGGAAAAACGGATACAGCTTCCATTCGTTGGATCAGTGATTGCGAATATGTACTGCAAAAACTGCATCCTAAAAACATGGCTGAAGAAAAAGCTATTGGTATGAAAATTTTGACTACATCAAAAAAATCGTATACCTTTGAGTTTGGAATGGTTGGTTCTGATGCCAAACAAAGAGGAACAGTAACAAAGATTTCGGATTAAATATTTTAAATCAAACAATTATAACTACATAAAATGGAAGTATTTTTAAATCCTGATGCTTGGGTAGCACTGTTAACATTGACGTTTCTAGAAATCATACTGGGTATTGATAATATCATCTTTATCTCGATTGTTACAGGAAAATTACCCGTTGAAAAACGAAAAAAAGCGACGCAAATTGGTTTGTTTCTAGCCATGTTCATGCGAATTGCGTTGTTATTTGGGATTACACTTCTTATTGCAATGAAAGAACCGTGGTTTAGTGTGGATTGGGGTTGGTTCTCTGCTCATTTTAACGGGCAAGCGATGATATTATTGGCCGGTGGTATATTTCTGATTTACAAAAGTACCAAGGAAATTCACGAAAAAGTAGACCATAAAGGAGAAGAAGAAAAAAATTTAAAAACTTCGGCGGCAAAATCATTTGCTAACGTTATTGTCCAGATTTTGTTGATTGACCTTATTTTCTCCGTAGACAGTATTTTGACTGCTGTAGGCATGACTAACGGACTGGAAGGTGCATTGTATATTATGATTACGGCTGTTTTAATTTCTGTTGGGGTTATGATGCTGTTTGCGGTGCCGGTTGGAACGTTTGTAAACAACAATCCATCTATACAGATTTTAGGTTTGGCATTTTTAATTCTGATTGGTTTTATGCTGATCACGGAGAGTATGCACTTATCCGAAGCAGTATTGGTAGGCCAATCTGTAGGAGTGGTTCCTAAAGCTTATTTGTATTTTGCAATTGCCTTTTCATTGGCTGTCGAGTTCCTAAACATGAAAATGAGAAAGAAAAAATAATTATTTATAAAAAAAAATGCTCCAAATCGGAGCATTTTTTTTATTCTAAACTTAATATTATCTGACCGTCATCATCGCGCTGTATGCCTGAATCGTCAGCATTAGTTTCCCCTTTTACTTCCAATTCTTCCGCAATAATTTCCTCCGGTGCTTCATAAGGCAAAGAGTCCAGCAGGTTTACTTGTTTTAACTTATCAGCGGTTAATTGATTCCCTAGTGCTTTAAATCCTTTGAGTGCAATAAACGACTCTATATCTACAGTTATATTTTCTTTTTGAACGCCTTTCACTTTTGTGAAAACTAATTCAGCTACTGGACGATACTCTGTTGATGCAATTTCAAGATGTGAATTAGCATGTTCTGTAATAAAACTTTCCTCTTTGTTTTCGGTTTCCACCAAAAAGCGTTTGATGTAGTAACGTTCTTTTTCACCATCATAATAAATGGCTGAAATTGGTTTTTTTGGAATCCATTTTTCTAAAACGATCATATCTTCATCGAAATGTGTAGATAATTCTGGTGTAATTACCTTTACTTTTCCGGATTGCGAAAGGATCAAAATTTTATCATTAGGTCTAAATTCGCCTAACAGTTCTCCTCTTCCATCCACATTAAGTCTTTGTACGGTTTCATCAAACCATACTTTTCGAGGCAATAATGTTGAAATTCCTTTTTCTTTTAATTCAATTTTCTTGATTGGATATTTAGTGACTAAATTTCCTTTCGAACCTCTTCCTTTTATAGCTAAACTCGCAAAATCAATGTCGAATTTTAGTTTTTTGACAGTTCCCACCTGACGCAACATAATGGTAATTACTTCTGCCTCTCCGTTTGGATTACAGGAGAAATACACCACTTGTGATCCTGTACTTTCATTCGTCAGATCATACGCTTTGTCTCTAGTCACACCTGAAACATTGAACCGTTTTATATAAGAAGGTCCTGATTTTCCGTCACGGTAAATCGTATTGTAAATGGTCCGTTTATCACTTTTGTCAAAAATGGCAATATGAATGATATCTTTTCCCACAAAGGTTTTGGCATCTACCTTGGTAATTATCATTTTTCCGTCACGCAGAAAAACAATTACATCGTCAATATCAGAACAGTCTGTAACATATTCGTCTTTTTTTAAACTCGTTCCTACAAAACCTTCTTCTCTGTTTACGTACAATTTAGTATTTCTAAGGACTACCTTCGTGGCTTCGATATCATCAAAAACACGAAGCTCAGTTTGGCGTTCTCTCCCTTTGCCGTATTTCTCTTTTAATCGTGTGAAATAGGCTATAGCAAAATCAATCAGATGTTCTAAATCGTGTTTCACTTGTTCAATATCTCCTTCCAGCGCTTGAATTTTATCTTGAGCCTTGTTGCTGTCAAATTTAGAAATACGCATGATTCGGATGTCCAATAAACGCAGAATATCGTCTTCGGTAACGGCGCGCTTCAGGTGTTTAATGTAGGGTTTCAGTCCATCATCTACCGCTTTAATGACGCCTTCCTTAGTGGTCTGTTCTTCAATATCACGATAAATTTTATTTTCGATAAATATACGTTCCAAAGAAAGAAAATGCCATTGCTCCTCTAATTCACTCAACTGGATTTCGAGTTCGCTTTTCAGTAATTGGACCGTTCTGTTGGTCGAAATTTTCAACATCGCAGAGACTCCAATAAACAGCGGTTTGTTGTCTTCAATCACACAGCCTAATGGTGCCACCGAAGTTTCACAGGCCGTAAAGGCAAACAATGCATCAATGGTTTTATCAGGAGAAACACCCGGAAAAAGATGAATTAATATTTCGACCTCAGCAGCGGTGTTATCTTCAATTTTCTTGATTTTGATTTTCCCTTTTTCATTGGCTTTCAAAATACTGTCAATCAAAGTCGTCGTATTGGTCGAAAACGGAATCTGGGTAATTACCAAAGTATTTTTATCTAGCTGACTAATTCTGGCTCGCACACGGATACGTCCACCACGCAATCCATCGTTATAATTGGATACATCTGCAATTCCCTGTGTCAAGAAATCAGGATATAAAGTAAACGGTTTTCCCTTTAATATTTTTATCGATGAATCGATTAATTCATTAAAATTATGAGGCAATACTTTCGTAGAAAGACCTACTGCGATTCCCTCGGCTCCGGAAGCTAATAATAATGGGAATTTAACTGGCAGGTTATTGGGTTCTGCCCGTCTTCCGTCATAGGACACACCCCAATCGGTAATTTTTGGAGAGTACAACACTTCTAAAGCAAATTTAGACAAACGTGCTTCAATGTAACGCGAAGCCGCAGCACCATCACCTGTCAGAATATTTCCCCAGTTACCTTGACAATCAATCAGTAATTCTTTTTGCCCTATTTGCACCATCGCATCACCGATACTCTGATCTCCGTGAGGATGATATTGCATGGTGTGCCCAACAACATTGGCCACTTTATTGTAACGACCATCATCCAGCTCCTTCAAAGAGTGCATGATACGGCGTTGCACCGGTTTAAAACCATCTTCAATAGCCGGTACGGCACGCTCTAATATTACATACGAGGCATAATCCAGAAACCAGTCCTTATACATTCCCGTAACTTTGGTAATGGTATCGTTGCCGTCTTCTTGATTGTCGTAAAAATGCTGGCCTTTCGAGGTTTTTTCTTCAGATTGATTTTCATTAATCGAATTATCTTCTTCCTGACCTTCTGGTAATATGTTATCGTCTTCTTCGTCTTTCATTATCTTGATTCCGAAATTAATTGTATTAAATCTTATCTGCTTAGCAGAATTGTTTTGTATTTGCTAGCAAAAATTTGCTCATTCTTTTCAGGTAAAGTATATTCTAAAACCAAATCACTTTTGTTTTGGCACAGTACAATTCCTATGGTTTTATTTTCATCTTCAAAACGCATTTCTCGGTCATCTTAATTGACATACATTTGCATTTGTCACAAATCTTGGTGTTTTAATTCTCCTATTTTTAAATCAATCAGTATAAAACATTTAAGAATCCTGAATTTTTTTGATAATTTAATTTATTTAAATCTACAGACACTGTCTGCGCTTTTTGAAATTTGAATTCCGCAGTCAGTGATTGCGAATTTCGAATTTCTAAAATCCGGGTCAATGAATCGGATTTTGAATAAGTTATGTAAAATTGTTTTATTTGTTCTAAATTCCGAATCGAAAACCCTTTTCCAAACTGAATAGTCAACTGTTCAGAAAGTCCTTTTAGTAGTTGCTTTCCGCATTCAGCTCGTTCTTTTCCGCTTTGCTCTTCTTCAACAATCATTCTTCCCATTTCAAAATAGGTGTAAACCATTGTTGAATTTACGGTACGTAAAACCTGTTGACGGGTATTTTGCAACAGCGTGACCACTTGAGAAAATAAAATTTTATTTTGAGAATTATTTGGAATTGTATTTTCTTCGTCTTTCATTAAATATATTCTATTGAATAGTAGTTAATTATATTTTTTGTCTTAAAATGCTAAAACGAATATTTTTCTTTACAAATATGCTCTTCTTTTGTGACACTATTTCCATTTTTATCCAACTCTTTTTTTACAACTGTTTCACATTCCTTGTGATCATTGCTCTTTATAATAAAAAAAGTAGCTGAAAAACTGATCACAAATAGTAGGGCAATAAGAATAAGTATTCTTTTTGTAGGCATTTTATAATTATTTAAATTTTCTCAATCACATCTAATTCCACCTTCAAATTCTTGATGATAAATTCCTGTCTGTCCGGCGTATTCTTGCCCATATAGAACGACAATAATTGCTCAATCGAAGTGTTTTTATCCATCATAATGGGTTCTAAACGAATGCTTTCGCCTATGAAATTTTTGAACTCATCCGGTGAAATTTCACCTAGTCCTTTGAATCGGGTAATTTCTGGTTTTGGTTTTAATTTTTCAATAGCATTTCTTCGTTCCTCATCAGAGTAACAATAAATGGTTTCTTTCTTGTTTCTAACCCTGAAAAGTGGCGTTTGCAAAATGTATAAATGCCCTTCTTTTATCAATTCAGGGAAAAACTGCAGGAAAAAAGTAATCAATAACAAGCGAATATGCATTCCATCAACATCCGCATCTGTAGCAATTACGATGTTGTTATACCGCAATTTTTCTAAGCCATCTTCAATATCCAGTGCCGCTTGCAGCAAATTGAACTCTTCATTTTCATATACAATTTTCTTGCTCATTCCATAGGAATTCAAAGGCTTACCACGCAAACTAAAAACGGCTTGCGTATTTACATTGCGCGATTTAGTAATGGATCCGGATGCAGAATCTCCTTCGGTAATAAAAAGCGTGCTTTCCAGATTTTTAGGGTTTTTAGTATCTGGGAGATGCGCCCTACAATCTCTTAATTTTTTATTGTGCAGATTTGCTTTTTTGGCACGATCTGTCGCTAATTTTCGTATTCCGGACAATTCTTTGCGCTCTCTTTCGGCTTGAATAATTTTTCGTAATAATGCTTCTGCGGTTGGTGGATTTTTATGCAAGTAATTGTCCAATTTGGTTTTCACAAAATCGTTTACAAAAGTACGCACGGAAGGCATTCCCGGTTCGGATCCCATGTCAGTTGAACCCAATTTAGTTTTGGTTTGCGACTCAAAAACAGGCTCCATTACTTTGATGCTGATCGCTGTAACGATTGATTTTCGAACATCCGAAGCTTCAAAACTCTTGTTGTAAAACTCCCTGATGGTTTTAACAATTGCTTCCCGGTAGGCTGCTAAATGTGTTCCGCCTTGAGTCGTGTTTTGTCCGTTTACAAACGAATGGTATTCTTCGCTGTATTGGGTTTTGCTGTGCGTCAAAGCAATTTCGATATCCTCACCCTTCAAGTGAATGATAGGATATTCTAAATCCTCAGCATGAATAGTTTCTTCTAATAAATCTTTCAGACCATTTTCTGAAAAATATTTTTCACCGTTGAAAAGAATTGTCAAACCATTGTTTAAGTAACAATAATTTTTGAGCATTTTGATTACATATTCATATCGGTATTTATAATTTTTGAAAATTGCTTCATCTGGAATAAAAGTAACTTTGGTTCCTTTTCGCTTGGTGGTTTCGATAATATCTTCTTCGAGAACAAGGTTTCCTGCTGAGAATTCTGCTGCTTTTTGTTTTTCATCTCTAACGGACTCTACTCTAAAATAATTAGACAACGCATTGACTGCTTTTGTCCCTACTCCGTTCAGACCAACTGATTTTTTAAACGCAAGCGAATCATATTTTCCGCCGGTATTCATTTTGGAAACTACATCAATCACTTTTCCCAAAGGAATTCCACGTCCATAATCCCTGACCGTAACGGTTTTATCTTTGATAGTGACCTCGATTGTTTTTCCAGCACCCATAACAAATTCATCGATACAGTTATCGAGTACTTCTTTCAGCAGAATATAAATTCCGTCATCTGAAGAGGAGCCGTCGCCTAATTTTCCGATGTACATTCCGGGACGCATGCGAATATGTTCTTTCCAGTCGAGTGACCGAATGTTGTCTTCGGTATATTGATTTTGATCGGACATTGTAGGTTTTGTGGATTTGGTGCTAATGTAGTGTAATTCGATAAAATTTAAAACAGGAAGTCATCAAAGTTATTAAGAATGATATTGACAACCGATTTAGAATTAACGATTTTAGATTGCAGATTTCAAATTGAAATTGATTTTTGATATTCGAATTTAAAAAATCTTGATAATCTCTTTCAACTGATTGTCTAATTCAGCATTAGAAATCTTATTATTTATCACATCAAAATTAGCCTCAAAACTAGGTAATGAAAAAGTTGCTTTTATGTTTCCGCCATAAAAGGGGAAAGCCTTATTTGCAATTCCCAAAACGCTTGCTCCGCCTCTGGCTCCGGGAGAAGTAGCCATCAATAACATGCGTTTTTCCTGAAAAACCTTCGCATTTATTCTGGTACACCAGTCAAAAACATTTTTGAAAGCGGCAGAATAATTTCCGTTATTTTCCGCCATGGATACCACTAGAATATCAGCAGTGGCAATTTTAGCCAGAAATGATTTTGCTAATTCATGCTGACCAATTTCTTTTTCTATATCGACGGTAAATATCGGCATTTGGAAATCATTTAAATCCAGCACCTCAACTACTGCATTTTCAAAAAGATTCGCTGCGTAAGTCGCTAATTTTTTGTTGATCGAGTTTTTGCTGGGGCTTGCGCCAAAAGCGATTATTTTCATGATACTTTATTTTGACTAAAAGTACTAAAAATTGGTTCAGCTCCAAAATAATTAGCCACAGACTGACCCATTTTGAAAACAAAGATGAAACTATGAAATCTGATATTTGCAAAATTAATTTTACCCCAGAGTGAAACGGAAAGCATTTTTCTGATCAATCTCATTTTTTTCTTGACATAAAAGAGCAACCAGCGGAAGCTCCTTTTTTTGTCTTAGAAAAAAGAGATTGTTGGGGAAATATTACTTCACTAAACTTTTATTTTAATTGGAGTTCAGTGAACTTCGTTTGAAGTTGAAAGCTGGATTGGGTACAAAAAAGTCGAAAGCTAATACTAACTTTCGACTTTATGACTTTGGATATTATGACTTATTTACACGTTGAATCTAAAATGCATCACATCACCATCTTTTACGATGTATTCTTTTCCTTCTACTTTGAATTTCCCGGCTTCTTTACATTTAGCTTCGGAACCGTAATGAACAAAATCTTCGTATGCAATCACTTCGGCGCGGATAAATCCTTTTTCGAAATCAGTGTGAATTACTCCTGCAGCTTGTGGCGCAGTTGCCCCAACATCTATAGTCCAAGCACGAACTTCTTTGACACCTGCTGTAAAGTAAGTTTGTTGTTTCAATAATTTATAAGCTGCACGTATCAAGACTGAGGCTCCGGGTTCGCTTAAACCCATATCTTCCAGAAAAACCTGACGCTCTTCGTAGCTTTCTAATTCGGTAATATCAGCTTCAGCACCAACCGAAAGAATAATTACTTCCGCATCTTCATCTTTGACCAATTCCCGAACCTGATCCACATATTTGTTTCCATTTACTGCTGAGTTTTCATCAACATTACATACGTATAAAACTGGTTTTGCTGTAATTAACTGAAACGCTTCCATCAAAACCTCTTCATCATTGTTTTGAGGAATTACTATTCTAGCTGATTTTGCCTGAAGCAATGTTTCTCTGATTCGGTCTAAAAGAGCTTTTTCGGTTTGTGCTTCTTTATTTCCCGTTTTAGCGGCACGATTTACTTTTTCTAAGCGTTTTTCAACATTTTCTAAGTCCTTCAACTGCAACTCGATGTCTATGGTTTCTTTGTCGCGGATAGGATTTACATTTCCGTCAACGTGAACAATGTTATCGTTATCAAAACAGCGCAAAACGTGGATGATCGCATTACATTCTCTAATGTTTCCAAGGAATTGATTTCCTAAACCTTCCCCTTTACTAGCTCCTTTTACTAATCCTGCAATATCAACGATATCGACAGTTGCCATTTGCACGCGTTCTGGTTTTACTAATTCTTCCAGTTTTTCCATTCTGGAATCCGGAACATTTACAACACCTATATTGGGTTCGATGGTGCAAAAAGGAAAGTTGGCACTTTGCGCTTTTGCATTGGATAAACAATTGAATAATGTTGATTTTCCAACATTTGGTAATCCTACAATTCCTGCTTTCATATGTAGATAATATTTATTTTTAATGGAGTATAGTATCGTCACTTTTGCTGTTTTTAAACAGATTTCATCACGATTTTGTAATGCTTTTTTTGAATGACACGCTAAACGTAAAATTTAGTAGCTACCGCTAAAAGTATGCAAAGATAAGATTTTAAAAATGTTTAAATAAGTAAAATTTCAGATTAAACGTGTCTGAAATATTTTTTATAAAAAAACGAAAAATTTACTAATATTTTGTTAAAAAAAATTATATTGCGATCGATTTAAAACCAAACCAAAAATCAAACAAAACTTATTATGAGAAAATTTGCATTATTATTATTTCTATTAAACATCTCGTTTCTTTTTGCACAAAAAGAAGTCTCGGGTGTTGTAAAAGAAAACACCGGGAATGCTTTGCCTGGTGTAAACATTGTTGAAAAGGGTACTCAAAATGGGGTTTCTACTGATATGAATGGAGCATACAAGATAAAAGTTAAAGACGGGGCTACTTTAGTTTTTAGCTATGTAGGTTTTGCTAAATTAGAAAAAGCAGTTACAAGTGCTGTGCTGAATGTTGTCTTATCAGAAGAAGGCGGACAAAATCTAAATGAAGTTGTAGTTACTGGAAGCAGAACTGCGCCAAGAAGTAATACCACATCAGCATTACCTATTGATGTTATTTCTGCAAAGGATTTAGCCTCAACAGGGCAAGCTTCTTTTGACAAAGCTTTACAATACAAGATTCCATCGTTCAACACCGTTCAGACTCCGGTAAATGATGCAACTTCATTACTGGATCCGTATGAGATTAGAAACATGGGACCGAGTAGAACGTTAATCCTTATCAACGGGAAACGTAAAAATTTAAGTTCTTTACTTTATGTACAAACCTCTCCGGGACGTGGTGAAACAGGTGCTGACATCTCTGCTATTCCTACTGATGCAATCGAAAGAGTGGAAATACTTCGTGATGGTGCATCGGCTCAATACGGTTCTGATGCAATTGCTGGGGTAATGAATATTATCTTAAAAAAAGGAACACGTGACGGATCAGTAACAGTAAGAAGTGGAATGACTTCTGCTGGTGACGGCGAAATGCTAGGTGTAAGTTTAAATAATGGAACAACGGTAGGAGAAAAAGGATTTATAAATTATACTATTGATTTTTCGAAAGTTAATTTATCTAACAGACCAGGGACTGTAGATGCCGCTGGTGAAGCAGCAGATTTTGGGGCTTCTCTATCAGACGTTCAGGCATTTTTAGCTAAAAAACCAGATGCAGGGAATATTAATGGTTCACCTGAAACTGCTGCTGCAAAATTCTTAGTAAATGGTGGAAGTGAATTAAGCGAAACATCTCAATTGTATTACAATGCCGCTTATGTTTACAAAAAAGTAAATTCATTTGCTAACTACAGAACTCCATATTGGATAACATTAGCATCTGCACCTTATTTGAAAGACTTATTTGGTGACGGTACTGCAGCTTCTTACCAAGGATATGTTCCTACTTTTGAAGGGGATTTAAATGACTATAACGGAACATTAGGTTACAAATCAACTAAAAATGACTGGAATACTGACGCGAGTATTACTGTAGGTGGTAACACCCAATCATATACTGTAAACAACTCACAGAATAGATCTAACATTGTAGATGGAAATGGTGCTCAAGTTTACAGAGACAACAGCCCAATATCATTCAAACCAGGAGGGACTGCTTTCAATCATATTGTAGGAAACTTAGATGTCTCTAAAATATTATCTGACAAAGTTAGTATTGGTTTTGGATCTGAGATGAGAACAGAAACTTTTGAAGTAATTGAAGGAGATAAAGCATCTTGGGACGGCATGGGAGCTGATTCATTTGCAGGTAATCGACCTGAAAATTCAGGATCATGGAATCGTTATAATTTAGGAGCTTATTTTGACCTTGCTTATGATGTGACCAAAGATTTCTTAATTAATGGTACTGTTCGTTATGAAGATTATAGCGATTTCGGTGGTGCAACAGTTTGGAAATTAAGTTCTAGATATAAATTTTTAGATGACAAAATTACATTAAGAGGGTCTATTTCTACTGGATTTAGAGCACCTACATTACACCAAATCTATACTCAAAAATCGCAGTATTCATTCCTTCCTGGACAAGGAATTCAAGTTAGTGGAATTATAAATAACGTTTCACCACAAGCACGTAAATTAGAAATTGATCCGCTAGATGCTGAGAAATCAACAAATATCACTATCGGAATTGGAGCAAAACCAACGAAAAATTTTAATTTCACAGTAGATTACTATAACATTAAAGTGGAAGACAGAATCGTTTTAGGTGACAGAAAGGATACTGATTTTGGAAATGTAGCTTGGTTTGAAAATTCATTTGACTCTAGAACTTCAGGTTTAGATGTAGTTGCTAATTACAACAACCTTCTATTGGGATCTGGAAAACTTGGATTCAATTTATCTGGAAATATTACTTTTCAAAATGAAAGAATCTCACCTGTAAAAAAAGACAATTTTGGACCTATACTTGAATCTTTAATGTTTACTTCAAGACCTGAAACAAAATGGATTTTAGGAGTGAATTATGAAATTGGAAAATTTGGTTTCTCCATTAACAACACTTACTTTGGAAAAAGTACCTTTAATCAAGATGGCTTAGCTACAAATGATCCGAATGCTCCAGTTGGCTCTGCAAATTATTTAAAAGCTAATTTAAAAACGGAGTTTATTCCAAAAGTTATTACTGATTTAGGAGTTACTTTTTCTGCTACCGAAAAATTAACTTTGGCATTGAATGTAAACAACTTATTGAATGTACTTCCTGAATGGAAATTTGTAGCAGAAAATGCTAAGGGTGTAGAACTTTTAAACGATCCTGCTCAAGTAAAAAATCAGTCTAACTTGATTACTTTCAACCAACGTTACTCTCAAATGACGTATGATGGATACCACTTTAGCCAATTAGGAACAATGTTTAATTTATCATTAAACTATAAATTCTAATTTAAGTATTTAATTAATTATAAAGGGCTGTCAATCGACAGCCCTTTTTGGTACTAATAATTAATAGAACAAAGGATTATTTTTGTTTTATTAAATTGATTTTTAGGTATTTAATTCGCATTTATGTAGTTGCACGATAGCTCAAAAAAATCAATTTTTGGGCCTTTCATCAAGTGAAAAATATTTTTTTGTCTGCTCCTTAAAAAGAGGTAGTTCCACAGGTTTCTCCTTTTTAAAATATAAACAAAAAAGGCTACTCATGTATCCGATTTAGAAAGATTAGAGAAACTATTTTCTTTGACAATCATTGCTTTTGTATGGTGTTATAAAATTTGTGACTATTTAGATGAAAACATCCAAATAATAATAAAAAAAAACATGGAAGAAGAGCAGTAAACGTTTTTAAATATGGATTTGATTACTTGTCAAAATTTATTTTAACAGGATTTAAGTTTTTAGAAAACAATCTGTTTTACTTTTTGTCATGTACTTAACTAAATGATCCTAAAAAAAACGGCGTTTAAAGGAACTGTAAACGCCGTTTGATTTTATATAAAAGAAATTAGTTATCGAATTGCGTTTATATATTCCTCGATTTTACCGGTACCATTTTCAGTTAAATGCTGAATGAAAGCGCTTCCTATAATTGCTCCTTTGGCAAATTGAGTGGCTTGATTAAAGGTTTCCTTGTTATTGATGCCAAAACCTACTACTTGAGGGTTTTTCAGATTCATCTTGGTAATGCGTTTGAAATAGTCTTCTTGAACGCTTCCAAAACCGGATTGTGATCCTGTAACGCTCGCGGAACTTACCATGTAAATAAATGCATCAGATACACTGTCAATAAAGTTGATGCGCTCGTCAGAAGTTTGTGGTGTAATTAAGAATATATTTTTCAATCCGTATTTCTCGAAAGTTAATTTATATTCATCTGCATAGACATCAACCGGAAGATCGGGAATGATTAACCCGTCAATGCCAATCTCCGCACATTTCTGGCAGAAATTCTCGATTCCGTATTGTAACATTGGGTTGAAATACCCCATAATCACTAAAGGAATAGATACTGTTTTACGAATGTCTTTTAATTGGTAAAACAAAACTTGTGTCGTCATTCCGTTGTGCAATGCTTGTGTGGAACTAGCTTGAATCGTTGGTCCATCAGCCAATGGATCACTGAACGGCAATCCTATTTCAATCATATCCACCCCGCTTTTTTCTAAATCCTGGATGATTTGTACGGTATCGTTAAGGTTGGGATATCCTGCCGAGAAATAGATGGAAAGGATCTTCTTAGTGTCTTGTAGTTTTTGATTTATTCGGTTCATTGTCGTATTTTTTTATTCTATTTTAGGATCTTTTTTACCTTGGAGTTTTAATTGGAATGTTTAGATAGCGGCGCTGTACGCCCAAGCTTTTTGGTCGGATTGCAAATGCACTTCAACACGTTTGTAATGCAATCCTTCGTACAAATCCGTTTGGCGAAGTTCTTGTGAAGAAACGGAATACACCATTCCGTTGATGGTGTCTTCCGGTTTTTGGGTTTCTGTAATAATGGGGTAGTGCACTAATCCAAATTCTTCTTCAATTTGGATTTCTTTTATGATGTAACCAATTAGTGTTTGAGGCGTTCCCTCAAGAATACGTCCAAAAAGATCTTTTTGTATGTCCACATTTTGTAAGCTGCCGTAAGCGAATAATTTTTCCATAGTTTCTATTTTTAAAATGTGAATTGAACGTCATTTTTATGTTGTTGGGTTTGCGTTAAGGATTACTTCACTAAACTCTTATTTTTTATTGGAGTTCAGTGAACTTCGTTTGCAGTGAAAATCCTTTTTCGTCTCGTTTTTTAACGAGATAAAAAAGAGTGCAGTGAAAATCCTGACCTCGCAGTAACGTTAGTGGAAGCGAGGGAACGCCCCTAAATAATTTCGGGATAAACCCTAAAAAAATGAGGGTCAAATCAACTATAATTTAAAATAATCAATATAAGTATTCAAATCCTTATCGCCACGACCGGAAAGATTGATGACAACAATATCATCTGCTTTGAATTTCATTTGGTCGAGAACGGCAAAGGCATGTGCACTTTCGATAGCGGGGATCAGTCCTTCCATTTGGGATAATTTTAACCCCCATTGCATGGCTTGATCATCCGTTATGGAGATGAATTGTGCTCTGCCAGTAGCGAATAAATTAGCGTGCATAGGACCTACGCCTGGATAATCCAATCCTGCCGAGATGGAATATGGCTCGGTGATTTGACCATCAGGAGTTTGCATCAACAAGGTTTTACTACCGTGAATAACGCCTACTTTCCCTAATGCCGATGTAGCAGCACTTTCGCCTGAATCGACTCCTAATCCTGCTGCTTCGACCGCAATAATAGTCACGTCTTCATTATCCAGAAAATGATAATAGGCTCCGGCAGCATTGCTACCACCACCTACACAGGCAATCACATAGTCAGGGTTTTCACGACCTTCTTTTTCCAATAATTGTTCTTTAATTTCCTTAGAAATAACACTTTGGAAACGCGCCACCATATCCGGATAAGGGTGTGGTCCTACGACGGATCCAATGATATAATAGGTGTCTACAGGATTGTTAATCCAGTCGCGAATGGCTTCGTTTGTGGCATCTTTTAAGGTTTTTGATCCTGAAAGCGCCGGACGCACTTCGGCACCCAACATTTTCATACGAGCTACATTTGGCGCTTGACGTTTGATGTCAATTTCACCCATATACACGATGCATTCCAGTCCCATTAACGCACAAACAGTTGCTGTTGCTACGCCATGTTGCCCGGCACCGGTTTCGGCAATGATACGTTTTTTACCCAAACGTTTGGCTAATAAAATTTGTCCAATGGTGTTGTTCACTTTATGCGCGCCAGTATGACATAAATCTTCTCTTTTTAGGTAGATTTTAGTGTTGTATTGTTCTGATAACCGTTTTGCAAAATAAAGAGGCGTAGGGCGACCAACATACTCTTTAAGCAAGGCATCAAATTCAGCCTGAAATTCAGGCTCAGCTGTAATTTTTAAATAATTTTGACGTAATTCTTCCACATTTGGATATAACATTTCAGGAATGAAGGCGCCTCCAAATTCTCCGTAATAGCCTTTTTCGTTAACGTTGTATGACATAGTTTTATTTTTTTATTTTATTATCTGTAGAGACGTACTGCAGTGCGTCTTTACACAATTGTATGTTTTTTAAACCGGGTTCTATCTCAAATTTACTGTTTACATCAATGGCGTAAAGCGGTAAATTGGTTTTCGAAATTTCATTTATAGCGCTCATTTCATCAATTCCGATTCCACCACTCAAGAAAAACGGTTTGCTTGAGGGATACTTTTCTAATACTTTCCAATTGAATGTGATTCCGTTGCCTCCGGGTAATTTTCCTTTGGTATCAAAAAGAAAATAATCACAAACGGTTTCAAACGGTTTTAGTTCCTCAAAATCAAAAGAATCATCAACAGAGAATACTTTTATAATATCAATTTTACGATCAATTTTATTTTTTAATTCCTGGCAAAAGGCAACGGATTCGTGACCGTGCAATTGAATGGCCTGCAAATCGTGTTTATTGGTTTTCGCCAAAATAACTTCGGTCCTTTCATTGACAAAAACTCCTACTTTTTTAATTGATTTTGGTAAATTTGGAATCACACCATCAAAATATCGAGCCGATTTCTCCCAGAATATAAATCCCATATAATCGGGTAGGAACGACCCTATTTCGATTATATTATCGGGATATTTCATGCCGCAAATTTTTATCCCCACCCCAGCCCACCTCGAAGAGGAGGGAGTCGAAGCGTCTTGATGGTCTGTTTGTTTTTTCATTTCCAGTTTTTTTTTTAATTCAATCCTTTTAGAGTTTTGAACCTTAACAGGGTTGTTTTATAGTTGGCTGATAAATTCGGTTGCAGCTTTACCTGCATTATCAGTTTTCATAAAGTTTTCTCCAATCAGGAATCCTTTATATCCGAATGGTTTTAATTCCTTAATCGCTTCAACTGATGAAATCCCACTTTCGGAAATTTTTACAAAATCATTTGGGATTTGCGCTGCTAATTGCTTGCTGAAATCCAAACTCACTTCGAATGTTTTTAGATTGCGATTGTTTACACCAATCATATCTAAGGTAGGCATAATCGATTTTTCCAGTTCCTCTTGATTGTGTACCTCCAGTAAAACTTCTAGTCCTAAACTTTTGGCAAATTCAGACAAGGATTTGATTTCTTCTCTGGTTAAAATTGCTGCGATAAGTAGAATTAAATCGGCTCCGTATGCTTTGGCTTCCAATATTTGATAGTCATCAACAATGAATTCTTTTCTCAATAATGGTATATTTACTGTGGCTCTTGCCAAAAGTAAATCGTCTAACGAACCACCAAAATATTTTCCATCTGTCAACACCGAAATCCCGCAAGCACCTGCATTTTCATATCCTTTGGTTACTTCTTCAACAGTAAAACTATAATTTATTGCTGCTTTGGAAGGCGAACGGCGTTTGTGCTCCGCAATAATTCCGGATGTACTGTTTCGTAAATTATCACTCAAAGAAATAGTTTTTTTTTCAAAGAAAACGGAAGCTTCCAATTGTGAAACAGGTATGATAGATTTCTTGAGAATGACTTCTCTTTTTTTGTCAACTATGATTTTATCTAAAATATTCATTTATTTTTTTGTTTAAAGTTTTCTTTGTTCAAGGTTTAAAGTTGTTCGAAATGCAAACAACTTTAAACCTTGAACTTCAAACTATTTTTATTTACTTAAATCTTTCAATTTCTTCAAAGCTACAAGTCCTTTACCGGATAATAAACTTTCTTTCGCTATTTGAAATCCTTCTAAAGGAGAACATTTTGTAACAGTCGCAATTGCCATGGCCGCATTGGCACAAATCACATTATTTTGTGCTTCAGTTCCTTTTCCGGAAATGATATCAGTAAACATTTGAGCAGATTGTTCTATAGTTTTCCCTCCTTCGATTTCGCTTTGCAGCAAAAGGCGAACACCAAAATCTTCCGGATTTATCATGCCTTCCATGGAGCTGGTAATCGTTTTTGTAGGTCCCGTCAAGGACACTTCATCATAGCCGTCAAGCGAATGCAGGATGGTAAAGTTCACATCAGTATTTTGATATAAATACGCATACATTCTGGCCATTTCTAAATTAAACACTCCTACTAATTGATTTTTAGGAAATGATGGATTTACCATGGGACCCAGCATGTTGAAGAATGTTTTAACCGCCAGTTCTTTTCGAATAGGTCCTACGTTTTTCATCGCTGGATGAAATAATGGAGCATGTAGAATACAAATTCCCGCTTTATCAATACTTTTTTCTAAGAAATCAGAATCGTTGCTGAATTTGATTCCTAGTTTCTCCATTACATTACTCGAGCCAGAAATAGAGGATACTCCGTAATTACCATGTTTAGCTACTCTTATTCCGGCTCCGGCAACTACAAAAGAAGCCAGAGTTGAAATATTGAATGTGTCTTTCCCGTCACCACCAGTGCCACATAAATCAATGGTATTGTAGGCGGATAAATCCACACGAATGCACAGTTCTAATAATGCTTCACGAAAACCGGCTAACTCTTCAATGCTGATGCTTCGCATCATATACACGGTAAGGAAAGCAGCTATCTGACTGGTGTTGTAACTTCCGTAGGAGATATTAACTAATACGTTTTTTGCTTCTTCTTTCGAAAGCATTTCGTGGTTGATTAATCGGTTTAATATATTTTTCATTTTTATATATGTCTTAAAGTTGAAAGTCTTAAAGTCTTAAAGTCTTTCGACTTTGTGATATTTGACTTTATGACTAATTTTTAACCCAATTCTCCAATATCTTTTTCCCATTTGGAGTCAACACACTTTCGGGATGAAATTGTACACCACGGACATCGTATGTTTTGTGGCGCAATGACATTACCTGCCCGTTTTCATCAAAGGAAGTTGCCTCTAGAACATCCGGTAAATTGGCATTAACTACCCAGGAATGGTACCGCCCTACTTCAAATTCCTTTCCTAACCCTTCAAATAAAAGCTCATCATCAACAACAGTTTTTACATTAGTGGCCACACCGTGGTAGACTTTTTCTAAATTAGAAAGTGACCCACCGTAGACTTCACCTATTGCTTGTTGGCCTAAACATACCCCAAAAATACTTTTTGTAGGGCCATATTTTTGAATCACTGCTTTGAGTAACCCCGCTTCATCCGGAATTCCGGGTCCCGGCGAAAGAAGAATTTTATCGAAAACGGCAATTTCATCAATATCAAATTCATCGTTTCTATAAACGGTTACTTCGCAATCTAAATCTTCCAGATAATGCACTAAATTGTAAGTGAAACTATCGTAATTATCTATAACTAGTATTTTTTTCATTTTCCTCCCCCAACCCCTCCGAAGGAGGGGAGTACCTATTGGGGTAAATAGGTTTTTTAATTGTTATTTTTATTTACAACTTCATAAGTTGCTAATTTTTTTACATTTGGCTCCCTTTCCTTCCCTTCCCTTCGGGGAGGGTTGGGGAGGGGATTTATATTGTTTCTGCTAAATCCAAAGCGGCATTTAAGGCCCTCAATTTATTATATACTTCCTGCATTTCGCTTTCTTCATCTGAACTGGCTACAATTCCGGCGCCGGCTTGAGAATGCAATTGATGGTTTTTACTAAGGAAAGTCCGAATCATAATCGCATGATTAAAATTGCCTTCAAAATCCATAAAACCTATAGCACCACCATAAAAATTACGATTTGTTTTTTCATACTCCTCAATCAGTTGCATGGCTCTGTGTTTGGGAGCGCCACTCAATGTTCCAGCTGGAAAAGTATCGGCTACAACCTGCATTGTAGAAGCTTTTTCATGTAAATGTCCGGTTACTTTTGAAACTAAGTGAATGACATGTGAGAAAAACTGCACCTCCCTGTATTTCTCTACATTCACATTATGACCGTTGCGGCTCAAATCATTTCGGGCTAAATCCACCAACATCACATGTTCACTATTTTCTTTTTTATCAATGGATAGCTCTTTGGCAAGAATGGCATCTTTTTCATCATCTCCCGTTCTTTTAAAAGTTCCTGCAATAGGATGAATTTCAGCTTTACGGTCTTTAACAATAATTTGGGCTTCGGGCGAAGAACCAAATATTTTGAAATCACCGTAATCAAAAAAGAATAAATAAGGCGAAGGATTAATGCTTCTCAATGCTCTATATACATTGAATTCATCGCCCTTGAACCCTTGTGTAAATCGTCTGGACAAAACCAATTGGAACACATCACCTCTAAAGCAATGTTTTTTGGCTGAAGCCACATTATGTTTGAATTCTTCGTCGGTTAAATTTGAAAATCCTTCTCCTTGTTTCGAAAATTTATAAGAAGCAATATTTCGGGATTGTAATAATTGTTCAATTTCTGAAATGTTATTTTTACCATCTAAACTATGACAAAAAATATAGGCCTCATTCTTGAAATGATTAATAGCAATTATGTTTTGGTACACGGCATAATACACATCAGGAATGGTATTGCTATTTTCTTTTTTGGCAATAGACACTTTTTCAAAGTAACGAACAGCATCGTACGAAATATATCCAAAAAGTCCATTATTGATGAATTTAAAATCGTTTTTCTCGGATTTGAATTGACCTGAAAATTCTTGAATTACTTGCGGGATATTGGTGTTGGCATCAATTTCAATTTTCTCAAAACTCCCATCAGGAAATGTTTTGTAGATGATTTCATTTTCTATTTTTATGGAAGCAATCGGATTACAACAAATGTAGGAGAAACTATTGTCATTACCATGATAGTCGCTGCTTTCCAGTAGTAAACTATTTGGGAATTTATCACGAATTTTGAGATATACGCTGACAGGAGTTATCGTATCTGCCAGGATTTGTTTGTATTTGGTATTTAATATCAAAGTTTTCATTATGTTTTTATTATTTGATAGCAACAGGATGTATCCTGTGCGTTCTAATTTATAATTTGAAACAAAAAAAGGCCTGTCGTGATGACAAGCCTTTTATATTTATAGTTTTAATAATACTATAGGAGCTTAGTTCACGACGACTGACGTAAATTGTTCCACCACCAAGTATTGTTTAAAATTGTTTTCATGTTACAAAGATAGAAATGAAATTTGATTTTTCAAAAACATTAGGCGTTAAATAAGTTGAAAGGTAAAGTTTTTTTGTTAAATAAATATGCAGGCTAGAATTATTAAAAATAAAACCCCAACAATTGCTTGTTGGGGTTTGAAAACAAAATGTACTGAAATTTAGAATTTCAAAGCAACAGCTAAAGTAAATTCGTCTGAGATTGCTTTGTCTCCAAGGTTGTCAAAGAAACTTCCGGAACCGTATTTGATATCATATTTTGTTCTATCAATTATTACAGTACTTGAAGCTGTATTTGCGGTTGTGGTTAAATCAAAAGTAACTGGTTTCGTAATTCCTTTAATTGTTAAATCTCCAGTTATTGTATACACATTAGGCGCTTTAGTTACTAGTTTTTTGAATACTAGAGTTGCTGTTGCAAATTTTTCAGTTCCAAAAAAATCTTCTGATTTCAAGTGGCCTTCTAATTTTTCTTTGCCTTGACCTGCTTTTAAATCTGTTGCCAAAAGTGAGCTCATGTCTACGTTGAAGGTACCGCCAACTAATTTTTTTCCTTTAAAAACTAATGCGCCATCTTTCAGGTTGATTGTTCCTTCATGTTGTCCCGTTACTTTTTTTCCTGTCCAGTTGATGGTGCTTTTTGCAACATCAACTTTTTTAGTTTGGGCTGTTACAGATACCGCAGATAAAACTACTACTAATGCTAATGCGATTGATTTGAATTTTTTCATGTGTTTGAGTGTTTAAATTTGAATTTGATTAATAATTATAATGTGATAAATAATTCTTCGTTTGATTTTCTAACTTTTTTGTTGTGTTGTGTTGCATCTTCCTCGTGTCTGTAGCCAATAGTTGCTATTAAAGTGGCATTTAATCCTAATTTGTCCAGACCTAATATTTCATTAACCTCGGAGGGAACAAAACCTTCCATAGGTGTAGCATCAATTTTAAGTTCAGCAGCGGCGTTCAATAAATTTCCTAAAGCTAAATACGTTTGTTTTGCCGTCCAGATATTTCGCATTTCTTCGGAAAGTGACGTAATGTTTTTGATTACCAGCTCTTGATATCCCTTCATACTTTCTAAAGGAATTTGTCTGGTTTCACTGGTGTTTTTAAAATAATTATCGATTCCAGTTGTGCCAAAGTTAATTTCATTAGCAAAGATAATTAAGTGTGATGCCTCTACAATTTGTGATTGTCCCCAGGCCGATGGTCTAATTTTAGCTCTTAATTCAGGATTTTCAACAATTATGACTTTGTAAGGTTGCAATCCGTAGGAAGAAGAACTTAAACGGATTGCTTCTTTTAGAATGTTTAAATCTTCATTGGATATTTTCTTGGTGGCGTCAAATTTTTTGGTGGCGTATCTCCAATTTTGGTGATCTAAAAAGGTGTTCATATTGTATATACTATTTATTGGTTTCTGTATTTTTCTAATAATTGATTTAATTGAATGATTTCCTCTGCACTCAAATTTTTTGAGAAAAACCGTTCGTGCGCTATAACTTTAGGATCTAATACTGCTAGAACATCTAATCCTTTTTGTGTAATCAGAACTTCTATTTTACGTCTGTTTTCAGGACACACTTTTCGAGTGACAAACTCTTTCAATAGTAGTTTGTCAACTAATCGGGTGGTGTTGCTGGTCTTGGCTAACATTCGCTCCTGAATAGCCCACATATTTGCAGGATTTCCTTTTTGCCCTCTTAATATTCGAAGTACATTGTATTGTTCTCCTGATATTTCGTAAGGTTTTAATAATTCATTAAAGTTTTCTGTAATTACATTTTGTGTGTACAACACATTAAGGATAATTTTTTTTGAATTATCCATTGGTATAGTTGTTTTTAAAATTTCTTCAATTTTCATATTTGTATATATGTAATTTGTTGGTACAAATGTAACACTTTTTATAGTTGTATATACAAATGTTTATTTTTTTTGTTAATTATTTTTTAAGTGCTATACAGGATACTGGTTTGTGCAAATAAAAATAAGGCAAACACTAGCCGCACCCAGCGCATAATATGCCAATTTGTAAATAATGTTTTCATTTTTTGTCTCTAAAAAAGGAATCTGAATTTAGTTCTTTATTTTTTTGATAGCGTACTTTTCGTCATAAGCAGTCACTTCCTGTAATGTTTCGGTTGTAATTTCCTTTTTACTCACAAGTAGTACATCGGCAAAATTACTGCTGATGCTTACATTTAAAACACCGTTAATTGCCAGTAGTTTTTCTATAAGTTTTTCCATACAGTCGCTATCTGTAATGCCTTCCAGCTCATATAAATTCACAACAACCTGACTGTTTTTTTTTAATTCGATAAACAACTCTGAATTTGCTCTTGGTGCAATTGAATCTTTAGACACATCTATTTTCAAAAAGTCAAAAGCACCTTTGAAAATCAGCTCATATTCTTCTTTGTTTCCGCCAAAAGGAGGTCCGGATTCAAACGTTCTATTGAATAATAATCCCGCCAGAATTCCTTCTTCAGCCAAGAGTTGATGCATTTTCCAAACGTATTTCTGGCGCATTGTAGGAGGCAAAGCGCAGAAAAAAGTTTGCTCAATAATCAAATCATACTTTCCCTGATGTGCAAAGAAATCGCCTAAAACAATCTTAATAGAAGGGTTGTTTTTAAATTTTTCTTTTAAAGCTCTAACAGGTGTTAGAGCAATATCAATAACGGTAACATTTGTAAATCCATGCTCCAGAAGATATTCCGCTTCGTAGCTGTTGCCACAACCGGGAATCAAAACACGACTGTTTTTAGTAATTATAGTATTGATATACCTTTGTAAGGGCGGAGATACTTGGCCTAAATCCCAACCGGTTGTTTTGGTTTTGTATTGTGTTTCCCAATAGGCTTGGTCCAGCGGTTCGTTGTTAGAAATGACACAACATTTTAGATGCTCCATAATTTTATTTTTTTGAAATAGCCATTACTTTGAAACAGCCGTTGTCATTGAAATTATTTTTATTTCAAAATTTTGCTTTGGCAAACGAAATCTGTTTTAGGAGCAGTCGTTTTTGCAATAGCATTAAAACCGCCTTCAATTTCAGTAAAATTTCTAAAACCCCGCGCTTCCAGTATTGAAGCCGCAATCATACTGCGGTATCCACCGGCACAATGCAGGTAAAAATGGGCTTTAGGATTTATGTCTTTGATCCATTCATTAATAGCTGCTAATGGCTTGCTGTAGGACTCCTCAACATGCTCTGCGGAGTATTCACTTTCTTTCCGAATGTCGATTACTTTGCTTTGGCCAATTTTTACTTCCTTGGCAAATTGTTCTGCAGTAATTCTATGTACGGTATCCATTTCTTTTCCTGCTTTTGCCCAGGTATCAAAACCACCAGCCAGATGCCCCATTAAGTTGTCAAAACCCACACGGCTCAAACGCGTAACGGTTTCTTCCTCTTGTCCCGGTTCACAAACAATCAGGATGGGTTGTTGCACATTGGCAATTAAAGTGCCTACCCAAGGAGCAAAATCACCATCGATACCAATGTTTATGGATTGCGGAATAAATCCTTTGGCAAATTCCCCATTTTTCCGAGTGTCCAATAATAAAGCTCCGGTTTCTTCAGCGGCTACTTCAAATTCAGAAGGGGAAAGCGCACGCATTCCCAGATTCAAAACGTTTTCAAAACTTTCATATCCTTTTTTGTTCATTGCCACATTCATACCAAAATAAGCTGGCGGAGGCAATAAACCTTCGGTGACTTCATGAACAAATTCAGCTTCCGTCATATTCGCACGCAACGCATAATTGGTCGCTTTTTGGTCGCCAATGGTCGAAACGGTTTCCTTGCTCATGTTTTTTCCACAGGCACTTCCTGCACCGTGAGCAGGATATACGATGACGTCGTCTGCCAAGGTCATAATCTTTGTTCGTAAAGAATGAAATAAAGTTGTGGCCAGCTGTTCCTGGGTCATGTGTGCCGCTTTTTGGGCTAAATCCGGTCTTCCCACATCACCAATGAACAAGGTGTCACCGGAGAAAATGGCATGGTTTTTTCCGTTTTCGTTTATCAATAAAAAAGTGGTGCTTTCCATGGTATGTCCCGGCGTGTGTAGTACTTTTATTTTGATGTTTCCAATGCTGAATTCCTGTCCGTCATTTGCAGAAATGCATTCAAATTCACATGTTGCATTTGGGCCATAAACGATAGGAACACCAGTTTGACGGCTTAAATCTATGTGACCGGAAACAAAATCAGCGTGAAAATGAGTTTCAAAAATGTATTTTAATTGCACACCATCTCGTTCTAATCGATCCAGATAGGGCTGGGTTTCCCGTAACGGGTCAATAATGGCTGCTTCTCCATTTGATGTGATATAATAGGCGCCTTGTGCTAAACATCCGGTATATATTTGTTCGATTTGCATGATTGCGTTTTTTTAATTTATTGGTATAAATGTACTTCTGTTTTTTAGGATAAACGGTAACAATTGCTACATTCTGTTTTTTTAATTCAGGAGAAATTCTTTGATAATAATATACATTCCCATAGCTAACACAAACCAACCAAAAGCCGGCTTTAGTTTTGCGCCATCGATTTTTTTAGATAAATAGGTGCCAATGAACAGTCCCAGGATGGCAATTGCCGAAATGGTAAAAAGCAGTCTGAAATTGATGCTGATACCGTTTAACACATCGCCGCCAAAACCAATTAACGAAGTAATAAAGATAATCAATAAAGAGGTGCCAATAGCTTGTTTCATAGGTAAATTTGCAAAGAAAAGCAATGCTGGAATAATCAAAAAACCACCACCGGCACCTAGAAAACCAGTGAGAAAACCTACTAATAGTCCAATGAGGGCTATCTTGCTGAAATTGTCTTTTTGAAGAGTTTTTTTTGGTATTGCCTTTTTGATCATCGATACGGATGTGGCTATCATAAGACACGCAAACACAATGAGAATCAAAAGATTTTTTGACACTTCAAAATGGTGTAGTGTAAAAATAACGGACGGAATTTTTGGTAACACAATTTCTCGTACAAAAAGTAAAGAGAGGAGAGAAGGAATCGCAAAGGCAAGTGCTGGTTTTATTTTTAAATTACCAAGTTTGTACTGGCTGTAGCTCCCAATCATAGCTGTTATTCCGACTATAAATAACGAATAACTGGTGGCTAATTCCGGATTGATATTAAAGAGATATACCAGTATGGGAACGGCAAGTATGGATCCGCCACCGCCAATTAAACCCAAAGAAAGACCAATAATAATAGAAGCAAAATAGCCTAAATATTCCATCGTAACATTTTTTTGAAGCTCTGATTTTAAAAATAGTTGCACAAAAACACCGCTTCAGTGCGTAAATTTTATTTTAACAGTTCAATGTTATTGCGGTGTAAGGCCACTATGCCGCGTTGCTCCATTTTTTTTAACAAACGCGAAATTACTTCTCTTGAGGTATTGAGCTCTGAAGCGATTTCTTGATGGGAGAGTTTCAATTCTTTACAACCACACACATCGGCATGGCGTTTTAGATAAAATTCCAATCGCTCATCCATCGCCCGGAAAGCAATGCTGTCAATGACTTCGAGAATCTCCTCAAAACGACTTCTGTAGGTATCAATTACAAATTCATACCAGCTGCGGTGTTGCATCATCCACTTGTCCATCAAGAGTAAGGGCAAGAGGATTAGTTCGACATCTTCAACGACTTTAGCCATGATTTGGCTTTTTTCATTTTTGGTGGCACATATCATTGAAATGGCACAAGCCTGACCGGGTTGCAAATAATACATGAAAAACTCTCCTCCATTTTCATCTTCGCGATAGACCTTAATTTTTCCACGGATTACCAATACAGTATTTTTTATGTACTGTCCGGTGCGCATGATGACATCACCAGTTTTGAAAGATTGTATCGCAGCATTTGCATCCACATCTTTGACTAGTTCAGTAGAAAAGGAAGGAAATATTTTTTTTATGGAATCAAGCATTTTTATTTTTTTCTATATTCTGCCTTGTAAAAGTAGTGTAAATAACTCAAAAAACAGACCGTTTTTCAGACTATAACAGTGTACAAACCTTTGATTTATGGCTTGTTGTCTATGGATTTAATAGACTATTTTTAATAAGAATTCAAGCCTTAGTTTTAGTTTGTTGATGTTTAATGTTTTGCGAAAACGATTTTTCAATAAAAATATCTAATTAACAATTGTTACGTTTATTGTTTGGTAAAAACGTTGTATTTTTACAAAAAACATCATTATGAATTTAACACAAGAAGATTGGATTTCTCAATTTGAAGCGGATGAAAATGCAGTAATTCTAGACGTGAGAACCGAAGATGAATTTAGCGAAGGCTATATTGCCAATGCCATCAATATTGACATTCACAGCGGCCAGGATTTTGTAACTGAAATAGAAGCTTTGGACAAAAACAAAAAGTATTATGTGTATTGTCGATCCGGAATGCGAAGTGCAAAAGCATGCGAAATAATGAATCAGCTTGGTTTTGAAAACGCCTACAACTTAATAGGCGGAATTATAGAATGGGATGGAGAAGTAGTAGCTCCATAAAACGCAAAGAGGGTAACACCTCTTTTTAGTATTTAAATTACAGGTTTTACTACTTTTTGTGTGGGTTTAATTAGAAATCACACTACTTAGGGAATCCCTTTTTTGCCATTAAGCTTAATTAACGTAATGTTTTAATGCTGGTATTATTAAGTCTTTATTTTGCAAATCAGTATAGAGTGCAATGCATACCGATTTCGTGGCAGAGCCAAATTATAAATATAATATCTATTTTTATGAATGTAGTACCAGAAGAATTTCAAATTAGCACTTTATTAAATCAAGATACGTACTTAATTGATGGAGAATTAAAAAAATGGAACGGTCAGACAACTCCTGTTTTTTCAACAATTTCGTCTACGGATGAATATGGTCCAACTATTTTAGGCTCTATCCCGTCTATGGGGGAAACGGAAGCTCTAGAAGCGGTAAATGCAGCCAATGCAGCGTATAATAACGGTCAAGGATTATGGCCTACGATGAAAGTGGCGGATCGGATAAAGTGTATGGAAAACTTTGTTACTCAAATGAAAACGACCCGTAAAGAAGTAGTTAAACTATTGATGTGGGAAATAGGAAAATCATTGAGTGATTCTGAAAAAGAATTTGACAGAACTGTAGAATATATATATGATACTATTGACAGTTTAAAAGAATTGAACAGCCGTAGTGCTCATTTTTCTAAAGTTCAGGGAGTAAACGCTATGGTTCGTAGAGGACCGCTTGGAGTTGTTTTATGCCTTGGGCCTTATAATTATCCGTTGAATGAGACTTTTTCGTTACTCATTCCGGCATTGATCATGGGGAACCCGGTAATTTTTAAACCGGCAAAACATGGTGTGCTGTTGATCTCCCCTTTATTAGAAGCTTTTAGAAGCAGTTTCCCAAAAGGAGCCATCAATATTGTATACGGTCGCGGACGTGAAGTGGCTTCGCCAATAATGAAATCCGGTAAAGTAGCTATTTTGGCTTTGATAGGAAACAGTACCTCAGCGATTGCATTACAAGACCAGCATCCTAATAAAAACAGATTGCGTTTGATCCTAGGTTTAGAGGCGAAAAACCCTGCGATAGTTCTTCCGGATGCTGATTTAGACTTGGCCATCCAAGAGTGTATTGCCGGTTCTTTATCGTTCAATGGACAGCGTTGTACGGCTTTGAAAGTATTGTATGTGCATGAGTCTATTGTTGAGGAGTTCAATACGCGTTTTGCTGCCAAAGTGGATGCATTAGTTTTTGGAAATCCGTGGGATGCCTCCGTGTTTCTGACGCCTTTACCAGAAAAAGAAAAACCAGCTTACATTCAGGAATTGATTGATGATGCTACTAGTAAAGGAGCTGCTATAATTAATGAAAAGGGAGGACAACATTATTCTAATTACATCTTTCCAGCGGTTTTATTTCCAGTAAATAAAGAAATGCGTGTGTATCACGAAGAGCAATTTGGTCCTGTGGTGCCTATTATTTCTTTCAAAGACATTCAGGAACCTTTGAATGATATGGCCGAATCGAATTATGGGCAACAAGTAAGTTTGTTTGGAAAAGACATTCAAACTATTGCACCACTTATTGATGCTTTGGTGAATTTAGTGTGCAGAGTAAACCTGAATAGTTCTTGCCAAAGAGGTCCGGATGTTCTCCCGTTTACAGGACGAAAAGATTCAGCAGTAGGAACATTGAGTATTCATGATGCGCTGCGCTCGTTCTCAATTAGAACCTTTGTAGCATCTAAAGACAATGCCTATAACAATGCTATTTTACAGGAATTATTGAGCAGTAAAGAATCTAATTTTATTAATACCGATTATATTTTATAATCTTTTATAATCAAAAAAAGCCGTTTTTTTTTGGACTTAACATTCCTCTTTGAAATATATTTTAGAATTTTAAACGACATATTTCAAAACATCGCGTGCTAATAGCGCCATAAAATAGTAGAGTCTATAGAATTAATACCCGATGGACAAATCCTTATTTAGGTGAAATTATCTAAAAAGTTTAAAAAGAAACTTTATCTTTATACTCTTGTCGAGGTGTAATTATTAACTAAATATTTACTTACATGAAAAATCTAATCCTTTTTTGTTTACTGTTAGCTTGCTTTGGGTTCGAAAGTTGTAAAAAAAATCAAAATCTTAACGCTACAGATGCTGCCCGAACCCAAGCTGAAAAGCCAATAAACGTTCAGTGTTATAAAGCTTTGTTTGAAAAAGATACCATTGATTTAGAAATCAGCACTTTGCAAAACGGAAAAATTACAGGAAACATGGTGATGAAGATTTTTAACATGCCCAAAAAAACTGGAAAAATCAACGGCGAATTCCGAGGCGATACATTATTTGCTGACTACTCGTTTATTCAAGGAACTTATGATAAAATAACGTATAAAAATCCATTGGCAATGTTAAAGAAAGGGAACGAACTCATTTTAGGTAATGGAAAAATCGAAACTTATTTAGGAGCTTCTTATTTTGTGAAAGGAGTACCTATAGATTTTGATAATGTGAAATATAAATTTATAAGTGTTGATTGTGTTGGTGAAAAATAATTAATTCAACAGCCTAAAAAGTATTTCTTAAAATATCAAAAGGGCAATTCCTGCAAACAAGATTTAAATAATATAAGTATCTCTTAATCAAAGTGGTAAAGAGATACTTATGTTATGTTATGTTATTTTTGTAAGGATATAAGTTTTTCGGCAATTTTTAGAAGATCTGTTTCGTTTATTTCAGGTAATGGTGCCAAAGGATACAATTGTTGTCCGGGACGTGCCGTAAAGGCACCTCTCCAACCTGCCCAAATTGCACCTGCAATATCCCAACCATGAGCTGCAACCATCAAACATTCGTTGGGTTTAACTCCCATTTTTTGCGCTGCCCAATTATACACAGCAGTATCTGGTTTGTATTTGCCTACTTCTTCAACACTTAAAATTTGATCAAAAAATGCCGTTAAGCCCGCATTTTTAAATTGAGTTTCAACGCCTTTGGTTGATGAATTTGTTAAGGCAACTAATGTATAACCAGCATTTCTTAATGCTGCTAACGCTTCTTTTACTTCGGGATGAGGTGGTAAAGAGGTTATACTGCTTACGGCTACTTTAGCTTCCGCTTCTGTTAAAAGAATACCTTGATTCGCAGCTACCATTCTTAAAGCAGCAGCTCCAATAGTACCAAAATCTGTATACTGACCACCAACTGTTGTTACTAAAGAATAGTGCAACATGGTAGTAAACCAAAGGGCAGTTAAATCTTCTCGATTTCCTAAGGCTTGACCAATACTTTTTTTTATGGCTCCTAAATCCAATAAGGTTTCATTTACATCAAAGAATACTACTTTTGGTGCTGTCATAATTTTTAATTTAGTTTTATATGGGCTTTCATTTTGTTCGATAATAAAAGAAGCCAAATGGATCACTTTTTAATCGAAATTATATTTTTTTGTCGGGTTTTATCTGATCAATAGTAAGTAACAATCATTGTGTAATGGCATGTTTTAAAATTAGACAAAAGGAAGTAATAAATTGATTTTAAAATACTATTTTTAAGTATTTCTTTGAGAGATCTTTTGTTTTAGTTCTTCTTTTTTGAACCACTTATGATTCTAGAAATCAATCCTTGTTGGTTCGTGAATTCAGAAAAGAAAATACTCGCCAAGTGAATTACGATGAAGGTCAATAAATAATAAATGGATAGGACATGTATATCTTCCATTGATTCCTTTCTGTTTTCTGGACCCAAAACAATGATTAAACCGGTGATTAGTGAAATTGCCACGCAAGCATAAAAAACTAAATACGTCCAATAGTGAATTTTTTCTTTAAATGCTAATCCTTTGGAAAAGGGATTGGAGAATTTCATCTGTCCAAAAAAGGGAAGCGCCAATCGGATGCTGTACAGCCCTACTAACGCATAACCAATATATATGTGCCAATCCCACATGGGTTTTCTTATTTTTTTAGCAAGCAAAATAAGCTGATCCTGGGATAGGGATTGATCTGTGGTTGAAAGATATTCTTGCATGATCAGTGCGACATTATTTTTGTTCATCCAGGTCATTCTAAGAAATATAGTAATAAGCATTAGCGTCATGCAAATGGCTATTGACCAGTGCATGATTCGGTAAATGGTGGAGTAATTTCTGGATTTCATGATTTATCAGAATTGGGTTGTTATGGTTTAGGAGTCAGTTTTAATTGCGATACAATTTCAGAAAGAATTTAGTTTAAATTAATTCAGAGTACACGGATATAATGAAAGGCGATGAAGAATGGTTTTAGAAAAACAGCAACGATACTATCCTATTTTTACCAGCCAATAAATCGTTCTTTCTTTAAAGTGCTGTAAAATGATCACTTTTAGGAAAAATACTCAAGGCTTCAATCGCAATTTCTGGAGTAGGAGAGGCTAGTTTGCGAAGTTTGAGATCCATCCAAGCGCCATCAACTGTTATAGTTGCACATAATTTGTTGTCCTCATTTATAAACTCATGCACAATGGACCAACGGGAAGCATCCGCATTTACTTTTGAAGTTTTGGTGCGCAAAAAAATTTTGTCAGAAAGCTTTATTTCTTTTCTAAAAACACATTCTTCCCTAAAAAGAATAGGGCCAAAGCCTTGCAACTGCATCACCTTAATGGTCAAACCAAGACTTTCCAGAATTTCGATACGATGTTGTGCGCCAAAGTCATAATAGGCACTGTGCCGAACATGAAAATTAGGGTCAAGATCTGACCAGCGAAAAGATAATTCTTTGCTAAATGAAGTCATTGTTTTTTTTTATAGATGTTTCCAAGATTTGAT
Organism: Flavobacterium sp. RSP46; assembly: GCF_003984825.1. Classification (NCBI taxonomy): domain Bacteria; kingdom Pseudomonadati; phylum Bacteroidota; class Flavobacteriia; order Flavobacteriales; family Flavobacteriaceae; genus Flavobacterium; species Flavobacterium sp. RSP46. Next base: position 172,300 of record NZ_RYDM01000005.1, on the reverse strand, counting down.
ACCAAGGAAGTATTGTGTTTTTTTGAAACTCAAAAGTACGACAAAAAGCAAGTAGGAAGCTAATGAAATTATAAATTAGATCCATTTGTTGGAGTATATTTTTAGCACTACTAAAAATATTGAATAGCGAAGCCTAATTTATAAAAAATTCTATTAAATAAAAAAGCCCTTCAGAAAATCCAAAGGGCTGATGCTTGCTGCGTAATTTATTTTTTTGATTCTTCTACAGAAACTTTTCTAAACTCTTTTAATAGTTTTTCTAGTTCCAAAGTTGATTTACGAGCTCTTGGTCCGGCAGCTTTGACACCTTTCTCAGTTAGTGACTCAGATTCTGTTTTGAATGTTTCGAATTCAGCGTTGATTTTTGCAACTAAATCTTTCATAATAGTACTGTATTAAATTAAGGCGCTAAAATAGAATTTTGATTTTTAGATTGGGATGTTTTGAGTTTTAAATTAACATTAGAAAACCATTATTTTATTGTATGTGTCAGAAATATCTTTTTTTATAAATACTGAATAAAATTACGTCCGCTTTTTTTAATTATTCAATAAATAAGAAGTGAGATCTCAGTATTCCTGAGATCAAGAATGACAACTTCGGTTATAATGACAACTTCTCTGTGATGTCATATTGTCAGATTTTTTTACGCCAATTTTAACATAAACTGACAATTCATTAGTCCCTTTTGTATTGGCACAAAGATTGACTTATCGACTTCGAGTCATTAAAACTAGTATACAATAAAATTAAATATATTTAAAATGGGTAAAATAATCGGAATTGATTTAGGTACGACCAACTCTTGTGTTTCTGTAATGGAAGGTAATGAAGCTGTTGTTATTCCTAATGCAGAAGGAAAAAGAACAACACCATCTATCATCGCTTTTGTTGAAGGTGGAGAGATTAAAGTAGGAGATCCTGCTAAAAGACAAGCGGTAACTAATCCAACTAAGACTATTGCTTCTATCAAACGTTTCATGGGACATTCTTTCGGCGAAATTACAGCTGAAGCAAAAAGAGTTTCGTACAAAGTAGTAAAAGGAGACAACAATACACCACGTGTGGATATTGATGGCCGTTTATACTCTGCACAAGAATTGTCAGCAATGACACTTCAAAAAATGAAAAAAACAGCAGAAGACTATTTAGGTCAAACTGTTACTGAAGCAGTTATTACTGTTCCTGCTTACTTTAATGATGCACAACGTCAAGCTACGAAAGAAGCGGGTGAAATTGCAGGTCTTAAAGTAATGCGTATCATCAACGAACCTACAGCTGCAGCTCTTGCTTACGGTTTGGATAAAAAAGGTAAAGATCAAAAAATTGCTGTTTACGATTTAGGTGGTGGTACTTTTGATATTTCGGTTCTTGAATTAGGAGACGGAGTTTTTGAAGTATTGTCTACAAATGGAGATACTCACTTAGGTGGAGACGATTTTGACCACGAAATTATTGACTGGTTAGCTGCTGATTTCTTAACGGAAGAAGGGATTGACTTACGTCTTGACCCAATGTCATTACAACGTTTGAAAGAAGCTGCGGAGAAAGCAAAAATTGAATTGTCTTCTTCTGCTGAAACTGAAATCAACTTGCCTTACGTAACCGCTACAGCTTCAGGACCAAAACACTTAGTGAAAAAATTGACAAGAGCTAAATTTGAGCAATTGACTGATTCATTAGTAAAACGTTCTATGGCACCAGTGGCTAAAGCGCTAAAAGATGCAGGTTTATCTGTTTCTGATATTGACGAAGTGATTCTTGTAGGAGGTTCTACTCGTATGCCAAGAATTGCTGAAGAGGTTGAAAAATTCTTTGGTAAAAAAGCGTCTAAAGGAGTTAACCCTGATGAAGTTGTTGCCATTGGAGCAGCTATTCAAGGTGGAGTTCTTTCTGGAGATGTAAAAGATGTATTGTTACTTGACGTTACACCTTTGTCTTTAGGTATCGAAACTATGGGTGGTGTTATGACAACTCTTATTGAGTCTAATACAACTATCCCAACTAAAAAATCTCAAGTTTTCTCTACAGCAGCAGATTCTCAACCAACAGTTGAACTACACGTTCTTCAAGGAGCAAGAGCTATGGCTGCTGATAACAAAACAATTGGTCGTTTTAACTTAGACGGTATTCCACCAGCACCGAGAGGGGTTCCACAAATTGAAGTGACTTTTGATATTGATGCTAATGGTATCATCAAAGTTTCTGCAACGGACAAAGGAACAGGAAAATCTCACGATATTCGTATCGAAGCTTCTTCTGGATTAACATCTGAAGAAATCGAAAGAATGAAACAAGATGCTGAAGCTAACGCAGAATCTGACAAAATCGCTAGATCAAGAGCTGAAAAATTGAACGAAGCAGATGGAATGATTTTTCAAACTGAAACGCAATTGAAAGAACTTGGTGCTAAATTATCTGATGATAATAAAGTAGCTGTAGAATACGCATTGACTGAATTGAGAATGGCGCACCAATCTCAAGATATTCCTGCAATTCAAACGGCTCTTGACAACATCAATGCGGCATGGAAAAAAGCAACTGAAGCAATGTATGCTGAAGGAGAACAAGGTCAAGCAGCATCTAAACCAGAAGGTGAAGCAGCTCAAGGTGACAATGTTGAAGACGTTGAATTTGAAGAAGTAAAATAATTATTTCTCGTAGAGACGCGATTTATTGCGTCTCTATTATTGATTTAGAAAACCGTTCGCCTTTGGTGAACGGTTTTTTTATGGACATTGATTTTAATTTTATTCTCCTTTTTACCACGAAATATTCTTGTAATAACTAAAGTATGAGGAAATGTTATGGCAGCCAAAAAAGAAAAAAATAAAGTATTGAATAGTTGTTCTTCTTTAAATGTAAAATACAAAAGTGCCATTTCTACTAGTGAAACCAACCAATAAACGCCTGCTACAGGGCAATATGCAATAAAATTGCTTACGAAACAAGAACCATTTGAAAACTTTATTTGGTTAATTATAGAAGGAATACTGTGCCACAAGACAAAATAAATGGCAAAACCCCAGATCAGACTCGAGAATTTAAAAAGGATAGCAAATAGTACTAAATAAAAGAGTTCTAGGCGTTTTTTTTGATTTCCAATACAAATAAACACTGATAGCTATAAATAAGGCACCTGAAATCTGTAAGGATAGCCAAATGTATAGAATAGGAATACTGATTTTTGTGATGTTTAATATAATGTTTTGTACCTCCTCAGAGTGAAAAGTAAACAGCAACACTAAAATAAAGAATCCATAAGAGAATTGGAATAGTACTTTGGCGAGGTTGTATTTACCGATTGTGTAGCGCTATGGGACTTCATTTTCGGACTTGCTTATTTTGAATTGTGTATGAAATCAGGTTAGGAAAAGCTTCAAAATTAGCTGTTGCTACAGGTGGAGAAATTCAAAAAGCATACAGAATATTGTGCTGGTTTGTACTTGTAGGCTGGTCAATATATCCATTAGGATACATGAAACAAAAAACCCGACCTATTTTTTAAATAAGTCGGGTATTTAATTCTATCATTATTGTTATTTATCACGTATAGACGTACTGCCGTGCGTTTCTACAAGATACATTACATTAAAGTCACATTTAACAAAAAAAGGGAAAATGTTGTTTGAACATTTTCCCTTTTTAATTTATTATTTAGGATCTAAAGCTTCTCCTATTCTGGAAATTAAATCGAGAACATGGTATTTGCTCATTCGATCTGACATTCTAGAAGTAGATAATTTCAATTCATTTTTTAAACTATTCAGTTGACCTCTAGCAATAGATGGTAAATCCGTTTGCGCCAGATTGACTTTTCTGGTGGTGAAACCATAAGTAACTCCTACCGGAACAGATCTAACGCTTGCCGTACCTGGTTTTAGTAATTCAATCATCTTGTCTACATACAATTTTTGGATGTTTCTGCGGTAGATGTCAATAGAATTTTTATTTTTCAGTTCAGAGAAAATTCCTTTGTTCAAATCGTTCATTAATTCATCTACAGAATAGTTGTCTTTACTCACCGAGGAGGTTTCTAAAAGGCGTACCATTCGGTCTCCGGCTAATAAGCTGTTTAAGGTGGCATCCTGCATTCCTTTGATTGCTTCGACACCATTTTCCGGGTTAATTTTTGAAAGAATATCTTGATTCAACAACCATTTTGGCGTGGTGAATAACTGGGTATTCAAGAATGCTACAGCATCTTTCTGGATGCTTTTTGGTACTACTTCAAATTGATTGCCAGTCATGTCATACGTTTTTGGACTATCATATATTCCACCTACATTTTTAGTTACATGACCCATATACCTTCTAAACTGACCGGTAAGTGCGCCATAAAGTTCGTCCAGTTCAGTATAACTTTCACCATCTTCTTTAGACCATTCTAGTAAATTGGGTAAAATTCTTTTTAGATTTTTAATACCATATTCAGAGGCTCTCATAGCATTGTCACCAATATCTTCCGTTTGATATCTTGGATCATAAGGACTGGTTTCAGACCCAAACCATAAACGACGGTTCTTGTAGGCTTCCTTAGTCATTTCATTCAAAAAAGCTTTCTCTTCTGCTTCCGTTTTCGTGTCTTCAAAGTAAGAGTATCCCCACTTAATAGCCCATTTGTCATAGTCTCCAATTCTAGGAAATAAACTAGTCACACCATCTTCTGGTTGTGCAACATAATTAAAACGCGCATAATCCATTATAGATGAAGTATGTCCGTTTTGCTCTTGGTAGTCTTTATCTCTTAGTTTTTCAACAGGAGTGGCAGAGCTGGCTCCCATATTGTGGCGCAAGCCTAATGTATGTCCTACTTCATGCGAAGACACGAAACGAATGAGTTCTCCCATTAATTTATCGTCAAATTTCTTAGCTCTAGCCGCCGGATCTACAGCCGCAGTTTGAATCAAATACCAATTTCTCAAAAGACTCATGATATTGTGGTACCAACCAATGTGGCTCTCCAGAATCTCACCACTTCTTGGATCATGAACATTTGGTCCATACGCGTTTTGAATTTCAGCAGCGAAATATCTCAATACAGAAAAACGAGCATCTTCTAAACTCATAGTTGGATCGTTCTCTGGCCAATATTCTCCACGAATGGCATTTTTCCAACCTGCATTTTCAAAGGCAATTTGCCAATCATCAATTCCTTGTTTGATGAATTTTTTCCATTTTTCTGGTGTAGCCGGGTCAATGTAATATACAATAGGTTTCAAAGGCTCTATCAATTCTCCATTTTTTTGTTTTTGAGCATCTTCGGCAGATTTAGGTTCTAAACGCCATCTGACAGCAAATACTTTGGTGTCGGACTTTTGGGATTCTTCCTCAAAAACACCGTATTGATTGGCAAAATATCCTACACGTGCATCAAATTCTCTTTTGCGCATGGGAGTTTTTGGCAATAAAATCATGGATGTATTTATTTCCACAGTGAGTACACCAGCATCTAGAGCCGAAGGTAAATCAACTCCAATTTTTGGCGTTGGTGTTGTATTGATTTTTGGTGGTGTAGTGGTAAATGTTTTTACACTTCTTATTTCAGTATTGATAGGAAAACTACTTATTTTTGAAATAAATGATTTGTCTTTTTGAAATGTTTGAATGTTTAATAATTGTTTCTTAATTGGATCTAATGAAAAAGTTTGAACATCAGCATCGAATGTTGTAGATAAATCGACAACATAGCCCGTTATTTTTCCGGAATCATCTTTTTTGTATGCAAGTACATCATAATTACCAATAATTGGATCCGAAGTGGAGTTTTTAACTGCTTTAGCCATTGGTTTGTCTTCATCTGGAGACATAATGACATAAGTGATTGATCTCAACAATATATTGTTGTTCAGTCCTTTTTCCCAACGAACGACTTGTCTGTTGATTTCTTCTCCGCCAAAAATTCCTCCTCCGGCAGGAGTCTTAGAATATCGGGTTATGGTCATCATTTCACTCCCTAATAGAGAATCAGGAATTTCAAAAAGATACTTATTGTCTATTTTATGAACATCAATTAATCCTTTTTGAGTAACGGCACTAGTATCAATTACTTTTTTATAGGGTTTAGGTTCTTTTTTGGCATCAGCTACTTTGGTGTCAACTGCTGTAACGGCATTTTTATCTGCTTTTTTCTTTTTCTTACTTTGGGCAAATGTTCCCTGGACGGAAAAAAACAGCAGACATACAATAATTAGGGTTAGTTTTTTTTTTAGCATTTAGTTAAATGTTTTATAAAGGTTAAGGATTAGCTTTTGTAAATAAGTAGTTTTTTTTCTTTTTTACAATCGAAATCCAAATCTATTGATATATTTTTAAAAACAGACCAATAATGTACAAAAATCGAATAATTAACATTTATTAAATAATAAGATTTTTTAATATCACAATATGTTTTTTCTCATGAAAGGATGTATTTTTTCGCCTTATCTTTGTTTTATAATGAATAAATCAAAAATATTTTTTTCCTTTTCAGCAGCTGTAAAAGTAGTGAGGAGTGATTTTTTTTTAAAATATTTTCGTAATATTACGATACAAATGACGCTGTATGAGAAAAATTAAATATAAGAAAAGTAGAAAACTACAACCCAACAATTTAGAATATACCGGGATTCATAAGGACTATAAATCGGAAATACAATTGTTTGTTTTTGATGATTTAATGCTGTCAGAGTATGATGATTTTAAAGTTTCGGATTTTGATAAATATATTGATCTGCAAAAAAATAATTGGCTTAATCTACACGGTCTAAGTAATATTGAATACATAAAATCTATTGGGAATTATTTCAAAATAGATACCTTCATTTTAGCTGATATTTTAAATACTACACGAAGAACTAAAGTTGAAGAATTGTCAGATGTTTTGTTTTTTAATATAAAATCATTACTTCCGACAGGAAGTTCTGATAATATAAGTGTAGAGCAGATTAGTTTTTTGATCAAAGATGGGATCTTAATTTCCTTTCAGGAAAAGCGTAGTGACTTTTTTACGCATATTCGCGAACGTCTTCGGACGCATTCCGGCATTGTAAGAAGCAAAAGAACGGATTACTTGTTGTACATTCTTTTAGATGCCATTATGGAAAATTTTTACATCACCATAGAAAACGAAGAAGATAAAGTAGAGGAACTCATCAACCTTTCAAAACAAAGTACCAACCCAATTATCTTAGAAAAAATTGAAAAACACAGGGATAATTTCAATTTTTTGAAGCGCTCTATAGTTCCGCTTCGAGATTCTTTGTACAATATAAAGAGCATCAAAGATGATAATGTATTTAATGCGATAGAAAAAGAGAATTTTAGCTTTTTTGCACGATTGCATCAAAAGAGCCTGGAACTTTTAGAACAAATAGAATCGGATATGGGGTCATTAGAAAGTGCCTCTAATTTTTTTTTCTCGGCACAAACACATAAGATGAATGAGATTATGAAAACACTGACTATTGTTTCAGCAATCTTTATTCCGCTTACATTTATTGTAGGTGTGTATGGAATGAATTTTGAAAATTTACCGGAACTTAAATACCAATATGGCTATCATACCGTTATGGGTGCTATGTTTTTGATCGTAATAGGGATGATTATATATTTTAAAAAACGCCAGTGGTTTTAATATAAAAAGGGTATTACAAAAAAATATTAAATAACAATATGACCTCCAATTTGTTTTGGAATTAATACAAATATCAAAAAATGAGTAAACCATTTATATTGCAACAACGGAACAAAATAGCGGGAAGTAAATTATAACTTTGGGCTTGATGAGCATTTTGATTGGTAAAACTGCAAAAGGGGGTTGTTTCAGGCCATTGTTGAGGATTTCGAAGAAGGTGGATTGACAATCACATAGAAACAGTCATTGGCCAATCAGGTATTTGAATTATTGAAGAATTAAGAAAATTCGCCGTTCACAAAAAAGTGTCTGTATTCAGACGCTTTTTTTATGCCTTTTATTTAAGAAATCTATCTATATTTGGAGATAAAAATGCCGCGTTTTGAAAGTAAAAATTACAATAATAATCCTTTTATCTTTAATTTCATCCCAACTTTTTGCTCAGGAGCTACTTCCTTTTGTGGAAAATTATAACAAATCAGATTATAAAGGCGACAACCAGATTTGGAATGTAGCCCAAGGAAATGATGACGCAATGTACTTTGCTAATAATTATTATTTGTTGCGATATGATGGTGTGAAATGGGAGAAATACACACTGCCCAACAAAACGATTATCCGTTCGATACTGGTAGATGGTGACAGGATTTATTCGGGTTCTTATAAAGAATTTGGGTATTGGTACAGAAAAAAAGGGAAGATGTTGTATGTCTCACTTTCTGATAAAACGAAGGTTTTCGAAGATAGTGATAATGAAGAAATTTGGAAGATATTTAAGTTCAAAGGAAAAATTTATTTTCAATCATTTAATGGGATTTTTCTGTATGATGGAAAAGCAATCAAGAAGGAAAAGTTCTCTTTTTTGATTTCTTATTGTTTCGTAGTAGACGATCAGTTGCTCGTTGCTTCAGTAGAAAACGGAATCTATAAAATGAATAATTCCACTTTTGAAAAAATTCAAAGATGGTCTATATTAGAAAATAATGTGATTCATGCTATAGGAAAGTTCCAAAACAAAACCTATATTTTTACTAAAAAAAATGGGGTTTACATTGATGATAAAGGCGTTTTGAGTACTTGGAAAAACCCTTTAAACACTATTTTGAAAACGGCTAATATCAATGCAGCTGCGTTTATAAAAAACAATAAATTAGTTATTGGAACTGCCAGTAAAGGGGTTTATCTGTTTGATTTAAAAACCAATTCCTATAAAAACATTAATAGAAATAATGTCCTGATGAACAACTCGATTTTGAGTATGGGGTTGGACAAAGAAAATGATTTATGGCTTGGCTTGGATAATGGAATTGCCCATGTTGAGGTCAATTCGCCAATATCTATTTTCTATGATAACTCGGGCGTTTTAGGCTCTGTATATTCTGTCGCTACTATTGATAAAGGTTATCTGATGGCGTCCAATCATGGTATTTTTAAATTAGAAGGCAATCAATTTTCTATAGTTCCCAATACTGAAGGGCAGGCATGGAATATCAGTAAAATTAATAACAAATACCTGATAGGTCACAACGAAGGCACTTTTGTTTACGAGAAAGGATTGTTCTATAAATTAAGTGCTGTACACGGGGGGTGGAATGTAGCAAAAAGCAGTATCAATAATTCGTATTTGCAAGCAACATATAGCGGCGTAATTATTTATAATGATATTGATGATTTGAATCAAAAGAAAAGTATAAAAGGATTAGTAAAACCAATTAAATATGTAGCTCAAAATAGGAAAAATGAAATATGGGCTGCTGATAACAACAGAGGTTTGTACCGCATTCTGTATAATGATGCCTATGAAACTACTGCGATTGAAAATGTTACCCAACGCAGCAAAATTAGTAATGATTTTGGTGTGAAAATATTTGAATTCCGAAATGAAATTCTTTTTCTGATAAATAAGTCTTGGTATACCTATAATTCAATCACGAATCAACTCGAGAAAGATAAATTATTCAATTCTAATTTCAAAAATATTTCTAATATTGCCACTATTGACGAAAATCATTTTATAGTACTTCAGAGTGGTCTTTTGTATCATATTTATGCCAATGCAAATAAATTTGTCTGGAATGTTATTCAGGAAAAATATTACTCAGGAAAGATTATCAATGACAATTTGAAAATTTTTAAAAATAAAGAAAGTTATTTATTAAATCTTGACGATGGTTTTATTTCACTTCAGTTAAAACAAGAAAAAAAACAAAATACGAATATAAAAATAGAAGCTTTTAGTGAAGATAGTTTGATTCACAATAAATCGCGGATAAATTACAATTCAGAGTTGAAGATACATGTAATATCTGGAAAATTTGGAGCGGCAAAGCCAAATTTATTTTATAAAACCACTAACACGTCTCGTTTTATACCTATCAAGGAGGGATTGATTGTTTTGAATAACCTTAGTAGTGGCGACCATAGTGTTACTATTTACGGGAATGATGGACTGAATTACACTACAATTTCTAATTTTCAATTCATTGTGGCTAAACCTTGGTATTTTTCTTTTTGGATGATCTCGTTGTATCTTATTGTGATAAGCACAATATTATACCTATATTATAAGTGGAATAAAATACGATATGTTCAAAAATTAGAGTTTCGTGATGAGGAGTTAAAACATCAAAATAAAATTCTGGAAATGGAATTAAAAGCCCAAAACAAGTTGAATATTCAAGAATATGAAAAGCACATTTTGGAACTTGAATTGCAAACAAAGTCATCTGAGGTTGCCGGTAAGTCACTTTCTATAGCAAAGCAAAGTGAAATGATAGAACGTATTCAAGGTATTTTAGACTCTGAATCGGACTTTAATAAACTAAAAAGTGACATCAAAAAAGCCATAAAAATAAATGCCGTGAATAAACATGAATGGGAGACTTTTGAGAACAACCTAAATCAGATTCACAATGAATTTATTGTCAAGCTAGCAAAGAAATATCCCAACCTTACCTCTAAGGATATTAAACTTTGTATTTACTTAAAAATGAATCTTTCTTCTAAAGAAATTGCTCCAATGATGAACATTTCATTTAGAGGAGTTGAGTTGCAACGGTATCGCCTAAGAAAAAAATTAAATCTTAATCAGGAAGAAAACCTTTCTAAATTTTTGTTAAACATATAAATACCTTCTATTTTTATAGATACTATATTTAATGTATTGTTTTTTTATAAACCACAATACATCATTACTACATCATATACATCTATTGCAATACCCGTTTTCCTTATTAACAGCTTTCAATCATTGATTTGTTTCGCTACTTTTATTTTTTGATGTATTTATGTAGTAACTCTGTTGTACTAACTATAACGTTGTAATTATCTAATTTGGCTCAACTAACTTTAACAAATTATTAATATATGAGAAATATTATTTTTAGCTTTTTAGCACTTATTTTACTACCGGCATACATGTCTGGACAAGTAATTAAGGGAAAAGTAGCAGATAAAAATGGCATCGGAATTCCAGGTGGTATTATAGTTGCAGTTGATTCTAAAACGAATGCAATTACTGATTTTGATGGGAATTTTGAAATTAGAGCTGTAATAGGTGAAATTTTACAAATTTCTATGTTAGGTTTTGAACCAACTTCTACTGTAGCTACATCAAACCTGATGCGTATTGTACTTCAAGAAGATCAGGATACACAATTAGATGAAGTCGTTGTTATAGGGTACGGAACTCGAAAAATTATTGATAATACTTCCTCAATAATTTCGCTGAAAGCAGAAGAAATTTCTAAAACTAAAGTACTCAATGCTTCACAAGCAATTCAAGGTAAAGCTGCGGGTGTTCAGGTAATTTCTTCTGATTTACCGGGAAGCACTCCTTCCGTAATTATTAGGGGTTTGGGTACTGCATTAGGCGGACGTACTCCTTTATATCTTGTAGATGGTATGCCTACGGAGAATATCAATAACATTAATACGAATGACATTACCTCATACGAAATTTTAAAAGATGCTTCTGCATTAGCAATTTATGGAACTAGAGCTGCAAACGGTGTAATCATTATTACAACCAAAAAAGGCAAAGGAGACAAAGTTACAGTAGAATTTGAAAGCTTCACAGGTTTTAGAGAGCCTTTGAAAAAAGTAAAAATGGCAGGAAGTAATAAGTACTCTCATTATTCGAATTCTGCTTTGCAAACCACTACTTTTTCACAAGATCAACCCGTTAACACCGATTGGTTTGATGCGATTACCAGAACAGGTTCATATACTCAAAATAACGTTTCGGTTTCTGGTGCAACGGAGAATATTAAATACTTCTTCAGTTTAGGAAATTATCAGGAAAAAGCAATTCTTAACGGATTGGATTACAGTCGGACCACTTTTAGAAACAATAATGAAATTAAAATTTCTAAAAAAGTAACTTTAAATCAAAATTTTAGTTTTGGTTCAGCAAATTCTACTCCAAAACCATTAAGCGCTTTTACTAACGCTTACAAACAATCACCAATCGTTCCAGTTCGTTTTTCAAATGGTCAATATGGAGTTTCTTATGTTGGTACTAACGGCTTTGCCGGGACTGCCGGTTCTTCTTTTAATAACGTAGGAAATCCTGTAGCACAATTAAACTATTTTGATGAAGAGCAAAGAAGCATAACCTTACAAGGGGGTTTGAAATTAGATTATGATATTTTGAAATCATTAAAATTTACTTCTCAATTTAACGGGGAATATTATTCTTGGAAAAATTACAATTTCGAAGACACTAAAACAATTTGGCAATCCAATAATAATCCGGGACAATTAAGCAGTATTACTTATCCAGCGGATAAAAATATTAATTTATTGACTAAAGGTAGAAATCAATATTTCAATTGGAATCTGTCTAACTACCTGACTTACAATAAAGTTTTTGCAGAAATTCATGATATTGAACTAACAGCTGGTATCGAGACCTCGGTTAGGGGTGCTAGAGAGCAATTGACTGTTGCCAGAAAAAATGTAAATGCAAATTCAAATTACTGGTCACTAGCGGGTGTTGATTATGTAGGAACAGTTGTTAATTACAGAGATGAGGTTTTTAATGAAAATAAAATAGCTTCTTATTTTGGTCGTTTTCAATACAAATTAATGGATAAATACCTATTTTCAGGTACAATCAGACGGGATGGTTCATCAAATTTTGGTAAAGATTACCGTTGGGGAACCTTTCCAGCCTTTGGTTTAGGATGGGTTATTACCAAAGAGGAATTTATGGCCAATGCAACAGGAATAGACTTATTGAAATTAAGAGGTGGTTGGGGTAAATTAGGAAACCAAAATGTTCCTCTTAACAACCAAGCATATAGTTCTGGTCTTACTTATTATTTAGGAGGTTCCCTATTGAATGAAGGAACTACTATCAATTCACAAGTAGATCCAAGTTTATCATGGGAAATCACCGAAGAAACTTCTGCAGGATTAGATTTTGAATTATTGACTAACAGATTGAAAGGATCATTTGATGTGTACGATAAAACGACTACAAATGTAATTTTAAACACAAGACCTTATATTGCTTCTGGAATCAGCAATTCTTCACCGGCACATGTGGGAGAAGTTTCTAATAAAGGATATGAGATTGCTTTGCGTTGGGATGATAAACTAACGGATAATTTGAGTTACTGGGTTGGAGGAAATTTTTCTAACAACAAAAATGAATTGACAGGTTTAAAAGATGCTACACTTGCCCCAATTACAGGTGGAGATTTAGGAAATGGACAATGGACAAAACTATTAGACAATACTTCTGTAGGAAAACCATTGGGTAGTTTTTATATTTATGAATATGCGGGTTTTGATGCTACAAATGGTAAAATGTTATACTACACTGCAGCAGGAGCCAAAGTGACTCAAGATGCTTTAAATGCTAATGCAGATAAAAAGTACGTTGGTTCTATTTTACCTAATTCAACATACGGAGTTACTTTAGGGATGAACTATAAAAACTTTGATTTCTCAGTGGACGGATACGGTACCTCTGGAGCAAAAGTGTATAACGGTAAAAAAGCACAACGTTTTACAGGAGAAAATATCGAAGATTCACTGGCAACAGATTTTTGGACAGTAAACAATACTACTGCCTCAAATCCTGGACCGTTTAATCAAGTTCCGGTAGCGTCAACTTATTATTTAGAATCGGGGGATTTCTTTAGAATCAATAATATTACTCTAGGATACAAAATTCCTTTGAAAGGAGAATTTTTAACTTCTTGTAGAGTATATGTAAATGCAATAAATCCACTTATTACTCAAAAATTCTCAGGTTTCTCCCCTGAATTAAATGGTAATGGAGATCCTTATGGAACGCAAGGTATTGAGTTGGATGCATATCCAACATTAAGATCAGTAGTTATTGGTGCTAATTTAAAATTTTAATACAATGAAAAAGATATATATATCAATTTTTGCGCTATCCGCATACTTTTTCTCGGGATGTTCAAACGACTATTTAGAGGTAGATCAAACAGAATCTATTTCTACAAAAGACATAGAATTATTCAATAATGATGCAGGAGCTGCCACTTTTGTAACTGCCATCTACAGTAAGTTTTTAGATTGGAACATGACTTCCTTTTCTTGGATTGGGTTGTCAAGTATTGCCTCTGATGATGCTGACAAAGGATCGTCTCCAGGAGATACTGGTTCCGATAAAGATTTAATGGATGCCTTAACCTATAATGCCTCAACGCCATCAACAAGTGAGGTTTTTGCAGCTAATTATGAAGGAATTAACAGATGCAATCAAGCATTAAGTATTATTCCTCAATTAGACAAAGCTAATCCTGCTTTACGTACCAGATTAATGGGAGAAGCAAAGTTTTTGAGAGCCTTTATGTATTTCACTTTAGTGAAAACCTATGGAGGTGTTCCAATTATTGATCATTTGCCAAACCCTTCTTCTGATGAAGATAGAATTATGCAATTAACACGAAAATCTAGAGCAGAAGTGTATGCTTATATTGAAAGTGATTTGAATGATGCTATTGTGGCATTGCCAAACAAATCCGAATATGCGGCTGCTGAAAAAGGAAGAGCTTCAAAAGGAGCTGCTTACGCTTTATTGGCAAAAATAAATTTGTACCAAAAAAACTGGCAGAAAGTAGTGGACAACTGTAATTTGATTACAGGATATGCTATTGTTCCAAATTATGCTTCTATGTTTAGATTAGCTGGAGAAAATGATGCTGAATCTATTTTTGAAATTCAAGGCACAGGTTCAGTTCCTGCCAAAGGAATCTCAGGATATTCCAATACGCAAGGAGCTCGTGGTAATGGTGGATGGGGTTGGGGCTTCAATACACCATCCCAAAGTTTAGTAAATGCTTATGAAACAGGCGATAGTAGAAAAAATGCAACAATCATTTTTAGAGGTACCACTTTATATGATGGTAGAGTTGTACCAGTTACTGTTGAAAATGAAAGATACAACTACAAAGCGTATTCATCTGCTTTCACAGATGGTTGGGAAACCGATGTGAATATTAAATATTTGAGATATGCCGAAGTTATATTAATGAAAGCCGAAGCGCTAAATGAATTGAATCAAACTCTTGCAGCGATTTCTTTGTTGAACCAAATTAGAGCAAGAGCTGGATTAAGCAACACAATTGCTCTATCTCAAAGTGATGTGAGAACTGCAATTTGGAAAGAAAGAAGAGTTGAAATGGCATTTGAACACGATAGATTTTTTGATTTAGTGCGTACGGGACAAGCAGTAACCGCATTTGCTATTCATGGAAAAACATTCGTTGCAGGTAAACATGAATTGTTTCCATTGCCACAAGCTTTTATTATACAATCAGGCGGATTGTCAACACAAAACCCAGGGTATTAATTTTAAAGAACTGTAAAATGAAAAAAAATAAATATATTTTCTTATTTGCTTCTGTTTTGGCTTCACAATTTTTTGTGAGCTGTAACGAGGATAGTATAGATAAAGTCAATACACCAATTGCTTACGAGGCAATTGGTGGATATGAAAATTCAGATAACGTTGCTGCCGCTAATTTAGTTACCAAATTTAGTTTTGAGAACAGTATTACAGATTCAAAAAATGGAATAACAGGCGGGGTAGGGAAAAATGTGACCTATGGAAACGGAATCAAAGGAAAGGCATATCAAGGATCTTCAAATTCTTTTATTGCTTACAGCGCAGTGGCAAGTTCTTTGGTGGATTTAAAAAGTATTACTGTTTCTATGTGGATCAATACAAATCCACACTCCGGAGGAGCACAATCATTATTTATGTTGCCAAAAACAACAGATTTTTGGGGGAACATTTTCTCATTAATAGAAGGTACTGGTCCGGCAACTACTATGTTAATGAAAAATCATCTTCAAAAAGATGTGACACCCAGTATTGCATGGTCTGGGCAGTTTATAGAGCATGGTGGTGCTAATGTTCTAACAAATATGTTTGGAACATGGAAACATGTTGTATGGGCTTACAGTGGAGTTAGTTCTACTTACAGTATGTACATTGATGGACAAAAACTGAATTTACCTGCTTCAATTGCCAAGCGATATGCAAGTGATCCTCTTAGCGGGGGTGTTGGCTATGGTGATCTTGCCAGTTCGAATGTTTCAAAGTTCATTATTGGTGGATTCCAGCAACATTTAGGTGCTCCATGGAACGCTCCAGATGGTTGGATGTTGAATTACACCGGTTTAATGGATGAGTTTAGAATTTATAACGCAGCTCTTTCTGACAATGAAGTTGTCGCTTTATATAAATTAGAAAAAGACAACAGATAAAAGACTATTAACCCCTAGATTTCTAAAACTAGGGGTTTATTTTAAAACTATTAATCCTATTATTTTTATTAAAATGAAGATTTCCCTGAGTTTACTATTTTGTATTAGTTTTTTTATTTCCTGCTCTTCCTCAACTCCGGAGAGTAACGGAGGTACTGGAACTCCATTGCCAACAACTCCTGTTACTCCAACAGTTCCTTTGACGGATATTGAGGTTATGGATCAGGTTCAAAAAGATGCCATCAAGTATTTTTGGGAGTATGCAGAGCCTAATTCTAAACTGGCAAGAGAACGGTATTATACCAATGATCCTGGTTTTGAAGCTAATATTGTCACCACGGGAGGTTCCGGTTTTGGGTTAATGTCAATAATAGTAGGTATTGAACGCGGTTTTGTAAATCGGTCAGAAGCAGTTTCACGTCTTACAACTGCTATGAATTTTCTCGAAAAAGCAGAACGTTTTCACGGTGCTTGGCCCCATTGGATGGATGGTTCAACCGGAAAAGTAATTCCATTTGGAACAAAAGATAATGGAGGTGATTTAGTAGAGACATCTTTCCTTTGTCAAGGATTATTAAGCATCAGAGAATATTTTAAAAATGGTTCTGCCTCAGAAAAAGAATTAGCTGCAAAAGCCGATGCACTTTGGAAAGGAGTAGAATGGGATTGGTATACCAAAGGAGAAAACGCCCTTTACTGGCATTGGTCTCCGCAATACGGTTGGGAAATGAATTTTAAATTAGAAGGATACAACGAATGTTTGATTACCTATGTTTTGGGTGCTGCTTCTCCTACGCATCCTATTTCGGAACAGGCCTATCATCAGGCTTGGGCCAGAAATGGAGGCATTACAAATGGAGGATCACAATATGGAATTCCTGTGATTTTCAATTATAACGGAGCTTCAGGAAATGTAGGTCCTTTGTTCTGGGCGCAATATTCTTATTTAGGATTAGATCCCACTACATTGAAGGATCAATATGCCGATTATTGGGCATTGACCCAAAATCATTCTAAAATCATCAATCAATATTGCATTGCTAATCCACGTCAATGGAAAGGTTATTCAGATAAATGTTGGGGATTAACGGCTAGTTATTCCCGTAACAGTGATGGTTCTACAGGATATTCAGCACACCAGCCTAACAATGATTTAGGGGTAATTACGCCTACGGCTGCCCTGTCTTCGTTTCCTTTTACACCAGTAGAGTCCATGAAGTTTCTTCATTATTTATACGATGAAAAAAGAACAGAATATGTTGGAATAGCAGGGCCTTATGATGCTTTTTCCCCGCATTATAACTGGGTAACGCCAAGATATTTAGCCATTGATCAAGGTACAATTGCACCTATGATTGAAAATCACCGTTCCGGTTTATTATGGAAATTATTTATGAACGCTCCGGAAATTAAACCAGGTTTGACAAAATTGGGCTTTAATTCTACAAAATATAATTTTTAAAGAATGATGAAATGTCTAATTTTAATACTCGCCTTTTTAATGTCATGGAATTCTTTTTCTCAAACTGAGAGGAGGGGGAAAATTAAAACGGAAGTCGTTAAAAATTACGAACTAAATTACGTTTTGCACATTCCAAAGAACTCCAATGTGGAATTAACCATTTTTGATAATGCAAACCACGACAGTTGGTCGCGCGTGTATGACAACCAAGAAATTTATGATTGGATGTTCCAACAAACAAAAAACAGACAAAATGAAAATTAAACTTATTATATTACTTTTTGGAATTTCTCTTTTTGGCTACAGCCAAAAAAAGACAACTAAAAAGAACGTTAAAATTAAACCGAAAACAGAATTCGTTTCAGAGTTACTTTCTAAAATGACTTTGGAAGAAAAAATAGGGCAATTAAATTTACCTACTTCGGGAGATATTACCACGGGTCAGGCCAACAGTTCCAATGTCGCGAAGAATATCGAAGAAGGTAAAGTGGGTGGTTTATTCAACATCAAATCAGTTCAAAAAATATATGAAGTTCAAAAGATCGCTGTCGAAAAAAGCCGATTGAAAATTCCGTTGCTTTTTGGAATGGACGTAATTCACGGGTATGAAACGACCTTTCCTATTCCGCTTGGATTGTCTTGTACATGGGATATGAAACTGATAGAAAGAAGTGCTCAAATTGCGGCACAAGAAGCCAGTGCTGATGGAATCAACTGGACTTTCTCCCCAATGGTTGATATTTCCCGTGATCCACGTTGGGGTAGGGTTTCGGAAGGTTCTGGTGAAGATCCTTTTTTGGGAAGCCTAGTTGCAAAAGCGATGGTCAATGGGTACCAACAAAATGATTTATCAAAGAATAATACCATTTTAGCCTGTGTGAAACATTTTGCTTTATACGGCGCGCCCGAAGCAGGACGTGATTACAATACGGTTGACATGAGTCGAATCAGGATGTACAATGATTATTTTCCACCTTACAAAGCCGCTGTTGATGCGGGTGTAGGTTCTGTAATGGCTTCTTTCAACGAAGTAGATGGAATTCCTGCAACCGGAAACAAATGGTTAATGACTGATGTGTTGCGTAAGCAATGGGGTTTCAAAGGATTTGTAGTAACTGATTTTACAGGAATTCCTGAAATGATTGAGCACGGAATGGGAGATTTACAAACCGTATCGGCTTTGGCATTAAATGCTGGGATTGAAATGGATATGGTGGGTGAAGGCTTCCTTACGACTCTAAAGAAATCAGTGGAGGAAGGAAAAGTTAGCATCGAACAAATCGATAATGCCGTGCGTCTTATTTTGAATGCCAAATATGATCTGGGATTGTTTCATGATCCGTATCGTTACACAGATGCTAAAAGAGCAAAAAAGGAAATTTTTACAGCAAGCAACAGAGCCGAAGCCAGAAAAACAGCTGCTCAATCTTTAGTTTTATTAAAAAATCAAAATCAGTTGCTTCCTTTGAAAAAGTCTGGGACGATTGCCTTAATCGGACCTTTGGCTGATGCCAAAGAAAATATGGCAGGAACCTGGAGTGTAGCCACAAATCAGGATAAATCCATTTCACTTTTGACAGGAATCAAAGAAGTGGTTGGGAATTCGACCAAAGTGCTTTACGCCAAAGGAAGCAATCTGGATTATGATGCCGCTTTCGAGGAAAAAGCAACTATGTTTGGCAAAACCTTACATCGCGATGACAGAACTACCGAAGAATTATTGGAGGAAGCCTTGAAAATTGCGAATCAATCGGATGTAATTGTTGCCGCACTTGGAGAATCAGCAGAAATGTCCGGAGAAAGCAGTAGCAGAACGAACTTAGAAATTCCACAAGCGCAAAAAGACTTATTACAAGCCTTATTGAAAACGGGAAAACCGGTGGTTTTGGTTTTATTTACTGGCCGTCCATTGGTTTTGGTTCAGGAAAACGAAACCGTTCCTGCTATTTTGAATACTTGGTTTGCCGGTAGTGAAGCAGGCAGTGCAATTGCTGATGTTTTGTTTGGCGATGAAAATCCTTCGGGAAAATTGACTGCTACTTTCCCTAGAAGTGTAGGGCAGGTACCTATTTATTACAACCAAAAAAATACAGGAAGACCTTTAGGGAACAAAGAAGGGAAGTTCGAAAAATTCAGATCGAATTATATCGACGAAAGAAATGAACCTTTATATCCTTTTGGATTTGGATTGAGTTACACCACTTTTGAGTATTCGAATTTGAGGATATCAGCAGATAAAATGAGTTTCATCGAGAAATTAAATGTGACTGTTGATGTCACCAATACCGGAAATTTTGATGGTAAGGAAGTCGTTCAATTATATATAAGAGATTTAGTAGGTTCAGTTACAAGACCGCTAAAAGAATTGAAAGGATTCCAAAAAATAGCAATTAAAAAAGGAGAAAAGCAAACAGTTACTTTCGAAATTTCCCTAGAAGAATTGAAATTTTATAATTCGGATTTGAAGTTTATTGCAGAACCGGGAACTTTTCAAGTTTTTGTAGGAACAGATTCGAACACGGACCGGAAAGTTAGTTTTGAGTTGATTAAATAGATTTGGTTTATTTATTTATGATCGGCCCTTCAGTATTTGTACTGAAGGGTTTTTTTAAACAAAACAATGGTATTTGGTACATGTGAGGCTGTGATACACGACTATTTTATTTACTTTTATCAATTCAAAAAAATCATTAAAAATGAAATGTTTACTTTCTCTTTTTCTACTCTTTATGTTCAGTTTTGGACATGCTCAAACCGTTCAGTCTCCATCTGGCACTATAGCCCTAAATTTTAAATTAGCAGGAAATGGTCAACCGGCATATTCTGTAAATTACAAAAATAAAGCAGTTGTTTTAGAAAGTCTTTTAGGCATAAAATTAAAGGAAAAACCGGATCTCGACACTAATTTTGAAATTCTGACTTCAAAAACTTCAAGTTTCAGCGAATCTTGGAAACCCGTTTTAGGGGAACAAACTAGTATTCAAAATCAGTATAATGAGCTTAATGTTTCGCTGATTAACAAGGAAACTAAGGTGAAAATTAACATTATTTTTAGAGTTTTTGATGAAGGTGTAGCTTTCAGATACGATTTTCCAAGACAAGCGGAGTTGAATTATTTTATCATTTCGGATGAGGTTACGCAATTCAATTTGACCGAAAATAATAAAGTATTCTGGATTCCAGGAGATTTTGACAGTAATGAATACGAATACAATGAAACTAAGTTTTCTGAAATTGATAACAGCAAAATCAATATGAATAATGGAATTGGAGTAAAATCTATTCCGGGAAAATATATGGTTCAAACACCTTTGATGATGAAAGCACCATCAGGTTTGTATCTCAATATTTTTGAAGCTGCGGTTGTCAATTATCCGGTCATGCACCTGAATGCTGATGTGACAAATTACAAATTAAAAGCCGAATTAGTTCCTAACGCTATTGGTGACAAAGCGTATTTGCAAACACCCTGTGTGTCACCTTGGAGAACAATCATGATTAGTGATGATGCCAGAGATATTGTGGCTTCTAAAATGATTTTGAACCTCAATGAACCGTCAAAATTAGACGATACGTCTTGGATCAAACCCATGAAATATGTTGGAATTTGGTGGGAAATGCATGTTGGGAAATCAACTTGGGATTATGCCGGTTCTCAAAATGCCACTAATTTTGCAGATGCCCCAAAAGCTTCAGGAAAACATGGCGCTACCACGGAAAACACGAAAAGATACATTGATTTTGCCGCAAAAAATGGTTTCGGTGGGGTACTTGTTGAAGGTTGGAATGTAGGTTGGGAAGATTGGAACGGAAACTGGAAAGAGGAAGTTTTTGATTTTACCACTCCGTATCCGGATTTTGATATTGCTGCAATTTCGGCTTATGCCAAAGCAAAAAATGTACAGATGATCATGCATCATGAAACATCGGGTTCTGTCAGTAATTATGAAAGACACTTGGATCGTGCTTTTGATTTGATGAAAAAACACGAATATCCGGCGGTAAAAACCGGTTATGTGGGTAAAATTATTCCGCGTGGTGAATTTCATGACGGGCAATCTATGGTGAATCATTTCAATTTTGTTGTTAGACGTGCCGCGGATTACAAGATTATGATTAATTCCCACGAATCATCAAGACCTACCGGTTACGGAAGAACATATCCTAATTATATCGCTGCCGAAGCGGCTCGCGGGAATGAATTCAATGCTTGGAGCGTAGGAAATCCACCTATGCATGAAACTATTTTGCCGTTTACCAGACAACTGGGCGGACCTATGGATTATACACCGGGCATATTTGAAATTAAAATGAGTTATTATGATAAAAATAAAACGGAGCAGGTACACACGACTTTAGCCAAGCAACTGGCTTTGTATGTAACGATGTATTCTCCGTTGCAAATGGCGGCCGATTTATTAGAAAATTACGAGAAATATCCGGATGCTTTTCAGTTTGTCAAAGACGTTGAAACGGATTGGGATGAAAGTAAGTATTTAGAAGCTGAACCAGGCGATTACGTTACGGTTGCTCGAAAAACAAAAGGAAAGGAAACCTGGTTTTTGGGTGCAATAACAGATGAGAATGCCAGAAAATCAGAAATTAAATTAGATTTCCTGACCAAAGGAATGAAATACAAAGCCATCATTTATGAAGATGCTAAAGATGCCGATTGGAAAAAGAATCCTATCGCTTATAAAATAAGAACGATAACAGTAACCAGCAAATCAAAAATCAAATTGAATTTAGCTCCCGGAGGTGGAACGGCAATCAGTTTTGAACCAATAAAATAAATAGGATATCCTGCAAGAAAATATAACTTGCAGGATTTTTTTTGAATCTAGCATAAAATATTCAGTAAGAATTACGAAATTGCGACGGCAACCATAACCAAAATTATAAAGAAGAATACCCAAAAAAGCCCAAATTTATTATGAAAAAATCAATTGTTTTAGCCGCACTTTTCTTTGGTGGAATTACTGCTTTTGCGCAAGCTAAGGAGGAACAAATGTTAAAAGAAATTTACAAATTATCCTTAACCAATGCCAAATGTTATCCTTGGCTGGACCATTTATCCAATACCATTGGATCCCGATTATCAGGTTCTATAGGAGCTGAAAAAGCAGTTTTGTATACCAAAGCACAATTAGAAACCCTGAGTTTAGATAAAGTCTATCTCCAGGAAGTAATGGTGCCAAAATGGGTTCGTGGCGAAAAAGAAATCGCATATTTACAAGTAGGAAAACAAAAAATTAATTTCCCCATTTGCGCGCTGGGAGGTTCAGTGGCCACTCCAAAAAAAGGAGTACAAGCAACTATAATTGAAGTAAACAGTTTGGAAGAATTAACCGCATTAGGGGAAGCAAAAGTAAAAGGGAAAATCATTTTCTTCAACAGAGCGATGAATCCTGAATTTATCGAAACTTTCAAAGCCTATGGGAGTTGTGTTGACCAAAGATCATCAGGAGCCAGAGAAGCTGGAAAACTTGGTGCTTTAGCTGTAATTGTAAGATCCATGAATTTGCGATTGGATGATTTACCGCATACCGGTGCAACTAATTATGGAGAAATTTCCAAAGAACAACGAATTCCAGCTGCTGCCATTAGTACAAATGGAGCCGAACTGTTGAGCAAAAGTTTAAAACAAAATCCAAATTCGCTATTCTATTTCAAACAATCTTGTGAAACATTTGATGATGTTTTATCCTACAATGTGGTTGGTGAAATAACGGGTTCTGAGCATCCTGAAAGGATAATGGTCGTTGGCGGCCACCTTGATTCCTGGGATTTAGGAGACGGATCTCATGATGATGGTGCTGGATGTGTTCAAAGTATGGAGGTATTAAATATCTTCAAAAACATTGGGTATAAACCTAAAAATACGTTGCGTGTGGTATTGTTTATGAACGAAGAAAACGGAGTTCGAGGCGGCAAAGAATATGAAGTACAGTCCAATAAAAATAATGAAAACCATATTTTTGCTTTAGAAAGCGATTCGGGAGGATTTTCCCCAAGAGGATTTTCAATTGATGCTGATGAAGCAAATTTTAACAAAATCAGTAGTTGGGCAACGTTATTTGAACCATACCTAATCCACAAATTTGTAAAAGGACATTCCGGTGTTGATATTGGTCCACTGCAATCCAATCATATCGTAAAGGTGGGATTGCAACCGGATTCGCAACGTTATTTTGATTACCATCATGCCGCTAATGACACATTTGATGCTGTCAATAAAAGAGAGTTGGAACTAGGAGCAGCGGCTATGGCTTCCTTACTTTATCTGGTGGATCAGCAAGGGATTGTCAATTAAAAAACCAAAATCTTAGAAGGTGCTACATTCAATATTTGAAAGAAATAGTGAATGTAGCACCCTCATTTATTTTACTCTCAACCGCAATTCGCCCGCCTAAGCTTGTGATGTAGTTGTACACTAAATACAGCCCTATACCGTTGCTGTCGTTGTTGCTGTGAAATTTTTCATACAATCCAAAAATCCTGTTTTTTACTTTGTCTAAATCAAAACCCAGCCCATTATCAGAAAAAATTAATTGATTGATTCCATTTACCTTTTTAGATTGTATAGTAATAATTGGAGGGGCATCCGGTTTTGCATATTTAATCGAATTAGTCAATAAATTTAAAAAAATACTTTTGATGTACGCTTTGTTAAAAGTTACATTTTCAAAAGCTGAAAAGTCGATATTAATTTCTGCTTTTGAATCTTGGACTAAAGAATTTATCGAGATCAAGACTTCGTTGAGTGCTTCATTTAGGTTTATTTTTTCTATTTGAGTGTTGATGTTTTCATTATCAATTAATTCATCAATCGAATCGTTTAAAGTTTGTTTTAAATTTTCACTGGTCAATTTAAGAGTGCTGATCAATTCCAGTGTTTCCGGATCATGAATTTTAGTGCTGTCTATCAAACTGAAGACCGAAAGCATATTGTTAATGGGAGACTTTAAATCATGGGATGTTTTATGTGACAAAACCGTGAGCTCCTTATTAATTTGGGTAAGATTGGCAAGAAGTAAATTGCGTTCTTCTTCGATTCTTTTTTTATGGGTAATGTTTTTGGCAATCGCATACACTAATCTTTCGGACTCGACAGGCATCGATGTCCAGGACAGCCATATAATTTCCCCGGTTTTTGTTAAATACCGATTTTCAAAATTCAAAAGAGGCTTGTTTTTATATACTTTTTCTCTGGTTTCAATAGTAATTTTAAGGTCAGATGCATACACAAAACTACTGATGGGTCTAGCATACAATTCCTCTTCTGAAAATCCTAATAATTTTGAAACAGCCGGATTTATTCTTCTAAAATAGCCGTCAAATCCCGCAATACATATAAAATCAGCAGATATATTAAAAAAATTATCAAAGTTATATGCCCCATGTGAATCAGTATTCATCTTTGTTACATTCATTATATTTATTAATCTAAAAAGTTTTTTTTAAAGCATCAGTGTCCAGACTCTTTTTGATTTTTGTTGTCTGATATAAAAAATTATATTATAAGAAAAGTCATATATTGCCTAATTTTGCAGTTGATAGAATTTCTTCTGATAAAGCAGCATAATAATTTTTTGAAACAATTGGTTGTGGTGTCTCCTGGTCTCGACTTAGCATCATAAAAGAAAATAATTAAAACTTAAAGTGTAAAAAAACAAGCACAATTAACAAATAAAATCCAATTTTTTTTAAAATAGTTTTAAAATTAAAATGGTTAGTGTTTTCCTCTGAATTTAGTGCTGAATTTTTCATTTAATGTAAATTAGGTTATACATGCAAATTTAGAAATAGTAATTCGTCTGGCTATAGGTGTTTTTACGTGATTTTAATTAAGTTTGAAGGGTATTTACCATTCAAGTTTTGGATAGATAAAATTTTTATTATTATGGAAGAAAATAGTACACCACATTTAGCTAATAATATGTTATAATTAACCCGTTGGGTGCAATTAATTTTTGATGATAATTTTTGTCAGTTCGAGTGATCCCGCTTTTGGGCGGGATTATATCGAGAACTAGAAAATTAGTATTAAAAACGGTTCTCGATACACGTCACTTCGAGTGCGAAGCGTATTGAGAAGTTTTGTTCCGTTTTACTACACAAAAAACACTCGAACTGACGTTTTGAATAATTGCACCCAACGGCTTATAATTAAAGAAATACGCTAAACAATTTCAATTAAATCAAAACACATCACGATCATTCAAATAAAATTTTGGTAAACAAAAGAAGGCTGTCATATCCAGACAGCCTCGTTTTTTTATTGTGTGTAAAGTATTTATATTTTGAATATTCCTCCTACAGCAATAATTCTCTGAAAAAAGAAAAAATCTTGTGAAGCACTGTCTTCGGTGCTTTGTGTAGTTCGAATGTCTTGCATGTTAATATACCCTCCTTTGAGTTCTCCTTGGATATAAAAATGTTTAAAAAAAGTAACATTCAATCCTGCTTTCAAAGAAGTTCCATACCCTGAAACATGAAAATCATCATGACGATCTTTTCCTAATAAAGTGGTGTTAGTTTTTGGATATAAGAGACCAAAACCAACTCCCTCGGTTAAATTAACTTGAATTTTATCCGTATTTCTAATTTTGAATAATGACGAGATATCATCATGTCGAGAAAACTCAGTATTCACATAATTTAAACCATCGGTATGTTCATATTTGAGAAATTTTGCTGTCAAAAGAACTTGATTATTGGCTAATAGCTCATCATAAGATCCCGGATTGGGATAATGCCCATTGATCGTTACCGCCTTGTCTTGTAGCATTACATATTTCATGTGATCTACACCTATAGCAACGCTGTAGTGGTCACTTATGAAATACCCCATTCTGAAATTAGTTTGAGGAATAGTCATTTTTGCTGGATTGATATAATCTACATGCCACCCTTTTGGTTTGTCCTGCGCTTGGACATTTTCTAAGGTAAAATTGTAATCTTTACCTCGAAAGGTTATGTCCGACTTGGAGTAAGTATCTCTGTTTCCTCCCCATGAGATGAAAAATTTTCCTTTGTTATGAGTTGTATATTTAGTTTGAATTTCTGTAATTTCCTGTGCAATTATACTATTGGTAAATAAAATAATAAGGGATGCGTAATATAAAAGATATTTCAATATATATGGTGCCTAAATTTAAAATGTGTGTATTGTTTTTCTGATGGCAACTAACTTGGTCATTAAGGATTCAAAATAATCCAAATGCAACATATTAGCACCATCGCTTTTTGCATTGGCAGGATCAAAATGGGTTTCTATAAAGATTCCATCTACGCCTACAGCAATACCAGCTTTGGCAATGGTTTCAATCATATCAGGTCTTCCACCAGTTACACCAACCGTTTGGTTGGGTTGCTGCAGTGAGTGCGTCACATCAAGAACAGTTGTAGCATATTGTTGCATTGTAGGAATTCCTCTAAAATCAACAATCATGTCCTGGTAGCCAAACATCGTACCTCTATCGGTAATCATCACTTTTTCATTGTTACAATCCAATACTTTTTGAACCGCATGTTTCATGCTTTCCGGACTCATGAATTGTCCTTTTTTCAAGTTGACTACTTTTCCGGTATTGGCAGCAGCCATTACTAAATCCGTTTGACGCACTAAAAAAGCTGGAATTTGCAATACATCAACATATTGAGAAGCCATATCCGCATCTTCATTTGTATGAATATCCGTAACGGTAGGAACTTTAAATGTTTCCGAAACTTTTCTGAGGATTTTCAATGCTTTCTCGTCACCGATTCCTGAAAAACTGTCAATTCTAGAGCGGTTTGCTTTCTTGAAGGAACCTTTGAAAACGAAAGGAATTTGTAAATTATCAGTAATACCAACTAGTTTTTCGGCAATTCGCATCGCCATTTCTTCTCCCTCAATAGCACAAGGACCAGCAAGTAGAAAGAAATTACCACTGTCTGTATATTTTATTTGTGGAATATGTTGTAAGTTCATAGTATGATTTTTTAAAGGTGCAAAGGTAGTTATGATTTGCGATTTCCAATTTACGTTTTCCAATTAATTTATCGCATTAACTTTTTTTTGGGAGCTTTTTCCTGCTGTACGTTGCAATCTCCCTGAAAAACGGGAGGATTTTCACTGCCATCAGGGCTAAGGATTTGGTTTATAGGGACTTTTGGGATTTTAAAAACTATTTTTTTTTCAATGTAAGTCCCACCGGAACCATCAATATTCCTTTTTCATAGATGTTCAGGTAGAGTAGTAGCGGTTCTTTCTGACCGTTCCATTTTAATTCATAAATGTCCAGAAATCCAGCACCCATGTCACTTCTTTTAGTTGGAAACGGACAGCAACTTTCTTGTTTGGTATACGTTATTTTTTCACCATTAGGCCCAGCTAATGCGTTCAAAAACCGTTCTTGGTTGATCGTTGCGTTTTTAGTGTTATTAAAGAATATATTGATGGGATAATCCTTATCATATCCATATTTTTTGTTTGTACTGTACTGAGTAATCACAAAAGTATAGTATTGTGAGAGCAATAAATCGGGAGCATTATCGTCCGTATTTTTCAAAGTAGATTGTGTACTTATACAAGAAGTAGTACCTATTAGCAAAGCAATAAAAAGGATCGATTTTTTCATATTTAAGGTAGATTTATAATGTCAAAATTTAAACGGCACTTTTAATTGCAAGGAAGTACTTCGACACAAATATAACCAGAACTTCAGACCTTATTGCGAGTTCCCTGAATAATTTACAAGTGTCTATTGTGGAATATAACATTTGTCTTAAAATCTCGTAAAATGCTTCTTATCTTTGTACAAAAAAACAATATGGATATTATTTTTAAAACCTGGTCTTGGTCTGTTTCCGGTTTTTTGATCGGCTTGATTATGCTGGCACTTATTTATTTCGGAAAGTCTTTTGGAATGTCTTCTAATTTGCGTTCGCTTTGTTCGATGGCTGGTTTAGGAAAACGAGTTTCTTTTTTTGATTTTGACTGGAAAGCACAACGCTGGAATTTAGTGGTTGTTCTTGGCGCAATGTTAGGTGGTTTTGTTGCCGTTCATTTTATGAGTGATGCTTCAAATGTAACTATTAATCCCAAAACAATTGAACAATTAGCACAACTTGGTATCGATGCCCCAAACGGAAAATTAATGCCGGATGCGCTTTTTGGAATCTCCATTTTAGAATCCCCAAAGCATATTTTTATACTGCTTATTGGTGGTGTTTTGGTAGGTTTTGGCTCTCGTTATGCAGGAGGTTGTACTTCCGGACATGCCATTTCAGGCTTGAGTAATTTACAAATTCCTTCGTTGAAAGCCGTAATTGGATTCTTCATTGGTGGATTGATAATGGCGCATTTTTTATTGCCATTAATTGTAAAGTAGATAAGCAATCATTGACTCATAATATAAAATAAAAAGAATGAAAAATATACTAAAATATCTATTGGTTGGATTTGTTTTCGGAATTGTTTTGACTAAATCTGAAGCCGTTTCCTGGTATCGCATTTATGAAATGTTTCAATTTCAGTCGTTTCACATGTACGGAATTATTTCGGTGGCTATCTTGACGGGAATTATTGGCATTCAAATCATTAAACGAAACAATATAAAAGACATCAAGGGAGAATCTATAGAAATTCCGGATAAAGAAAAAGGCTCTGCCAGATACTGGATTGGCGGATTGTTTTTTGGATTGGGTTGGGCATTGGTAGGTTCTTGTCCGGGACCAATATTCATCTTGCTTGGGGCTGGTTTTTGGACCATTTTGATAGTGCTTTTCGGGTCTCTTTTCGGGACCTATCTATATGGACTATTGAAAAATAAATTACCTCATTAATCGAAAAACACTTGACATCAAAATAGCATTCTCTTGTGGGAATGCTATTTTTTTTTGTTTAATTTTAAAATGCCGGAAACAATCAAATATTGCGCAAGTAAATAGGTTGCCATAATCAGAAAGGAGCTGTATTGCAATGGCGCATAGAATTTATCAAAGGCCAAAAGACTATCTGAAGCTACAAAAACAGTAGCGCCAATTAATATATAGCTGTTGGCAGGTTTTTGCCAGTTTAAAAAACCCTTGAGCGCAAATAACAACATAATTGAAATAGTAAGGGCATATAATAGAACAGGAATTTTTAAGTCCCCTAAACTTGGCAATAAAAGCAACATCATTACGATTAAATAAACTACGATTACTGTAACTCCTACCCAGAAAATAATTTTACTATTCTTTAAATAAATTTTCAATTGTTTGTTAAATAGTATGATATACGAAATGTGCGAAAGTAGAAAGGCAATCAGCCCTGCAATAAAATACAACTCTCCTTTGTCAGCAAACATCAAAATAATGTCCCCTATCCACGACAAAGTCAAAGCAGTTATAAGAACTTTTTTAGTACTAAATCTTTCGTGTAAATAAACTGTCAGAATTAAAAACGGCAATAAAAATGGTTTCAAAAACCAAGCTATAGTTTCCCAACCAAAAAGAATTAGCAATAGATAAACAAGACTAAACCCAATAAAACTCTTTACTTTTATGTTGTGTTTCATATTTTTTTTAAGATTGAACGGTAATCATGACATCTTTTTCAAAATTAATACTGACAAAATATACCGTTACAGCCAAGGATAAAAGGAGATAACCACCAATAATATAACTTGCAAAAGGAAAAAGTTGATTCATTCCAAACCAATCGCCAAAATAGAAAATTAGTCCAATTCCAAAAACAAAACGGATACTTTCCCAGAAGATGGAAATTTTGCGGGTATCCATTAATTCCGTGTAACTGTAAACGGTCAGGAAGATGAATGCGCCGTAAATAAATACATTTGGCAACCCTATCACCGCGATAGAATTATACATATAACTGATAAGTAACAACGTTATAATTGCTTGAAATAAGGACCAGTACATTAGTTTTTTAGAATATTGAACGCCGTATTTTTCAAAATCATAAACATTGGTAATTTTGACAACGGGATATTTTTCTTCAAAATTTTCTGGACGCCAGCCTGTTGGTTTAAACCAAATGATAAACTTATCTTTCCAGTTTTCGGCGCGCCAAGCGTCTGTAATCAATAGCCATAAATGCTGAAAATTTATCCGGATCGGATTCCAGGTTCTGGCTGGTCTTGTGATTCCAAAAACAGGTGGAACGCTTTCTAATTCCGCTTGAAAAGTACCAAACAATTTATCCCAAATGATGAATATTTGCGAATGGTTCTTGTCCATGTATTCTGGATTGATGGCATGATGCACCCTATGATGGGATGGTGAAACCAATATCCTTTCCAGAAAACCAATTTTCTTGATGTGCTTAGTATGGTACCAAAATTGAAGGAATAAATGAATTGGTAAGGTTATCGCAATCACTTTGGAGGGAACTCCTAAAAGTGCGGCTGGAATCAATAAAAAGGTAAACAGATTGACAAAACTGGAAACGGGCTGGCGTAGGGCACAGGCCAAATTGAATTCTTCACTGCTATGATGTATCGCATGTTTGTTCCATAAAAAGTTAATTTGATGCGACAAACGATGACTCCAATAGCCATAAAAATCAATAGCTATAAATCCAATAAAATAGGTTAAAAAGGTAGCTTCAAGATTGAATAAAGCTATTTTAGATACGATCCAATCGTAAGAAACCAGTGTGATACTAAGTCCTAAAACATCTTTTAGGGAGTTGACCATTCCAGAGCTCACGCTTGAAACAGCATCCATATTAGGTGCGGTATCTTCCCCTTTGTAATGCCCATAAATTTTTTCGATGCTAATTAATATCAAAAAAATGGGCATTACAAAAACTAAAATTTTACCATATTCTTCCATAAGAACACTTTTTTTATTCAAATATAGAATAAAAGAGAATGTTTTTTAATTATTCACAGTAATTTATTTGTCAAAGGGAATTTTTATTATTCTTAAATTATTTCTGCATTTAATCCTGCTTCTAATAATTGCGTGCATTGTGGTTTTAATTTGTCGTAAGGCCCTGTTTTTACAGTACATTTTCCGTTATAATGTACAATTAACGAACATTGTTCAGCTTGTTCCGGTGTGTGATTGCATACGCGAATTAAGGTGTCAATAACATGGTCAAATGTATTTACATCATCATTGTAAACGATGATTTCGTTATCCAGCCGGGTGGCTTCTTTGACATGGACTCTTTCTCTTACTTTTTCTTTAGTACTCATTTTGTAGTTTTTTTGTACTTTCGTAATTAATAAAAAAATAATACTACTAATTTACATATTTTAAAGATACCCAATTGTTTCTTTCAAATTTTTTAACATAAGTTAGTCCTTTTTCGGTACAAGAGGCATCTATAAATGGTATATCTTCCTGATAGAAACCGCTTAAAAGTAGCGTTCCATCAGGATTTAAACTGTCTATGTAACTCTGCATATCGTTCAACAAAATATTCCTATTGATGTTAGCTATAATCAAATCGTATTTTTTACCTTCTAATAAAGAGGCTTCCCCTTCATAAACAGTAATGTGTTTGCAGTTATTACGTGCTGCATTTTCTATAGAATTCAAGTAACACCAATTGTCAATATCAATAGCATCAATTGGTTGCGCTCCTTTCTTTTCGGCAAGAATTGCTAATATTGCTGTTCCACATCCCATATCGAGCGTTTTCATCCCGGTTACATCTATTTCTAATAAATGCTGAATCATCATGTGAGTGGTCTCATGGTGCCCTGTTCCAAAACTCATTTTTGGTTCAATTATAATATCAAATTCGGCATCTGTTTTTGGATGGAATGGTGCTCGTACATGACAGTTTCCGTCGACATCAATGGCTTCAAAATTCTTTTCCCATTCCTCATTCCAGTTGACTTGTTCGATTTCTTCAAATGTATAATCAATCGTAAATTCTTCGGATTGTAAAATATGGATATCCGCTAAGATGGTTTCATTCCATAAATCCTTTTGCACAAAAGCTGAAATCCCGGTTTCAGTTTCTGTAAAACTCTCAAAAGCTCTTTCTCCCAATTCCGCGATTAAGATTTCAGACCCCAATTCTTTAGGTTCAATAGTAAAATGGTACGCTATATAAATATTTGACATGCTTGTTTTTTTTGCAAAGGTAACAATCGCATATTAAAGAGTATTTGTAAATCAAATTTTATTTTACATTTGTACCCAAAACACAGTAGTACACCATGAAAAAAATAATTTTATTTTGGATCTTTGTAAGTTGCATTTCCAGCAATGCGCAGGTGAATATCAAGCAAAGCAAACAAGATAATGACTTAAGATTATCGGCGCTTCCGTACTATAGTTTTGGTAAAGGAATTGGAATCACTTCTCCGGATAGTTTATACCAATTGAATATTCGGTTCCGAATGCAAAATAGGGTGACTTATATTGAAAATGAAGATGAAAAAAGGGGATATGACGGACAAATCCGAAGATTACGTTTGCGATTTGACGGATATGTGGGAAATCCAAAATTTTTATATGCAGTTCAATTGTCATTTGCTCCGGGCGATGTTGGTGAAATTAGAGAAGGTGAGAACATAAATATTATCAGAGATGCAGTTGTTTTTTACAGACCTAATAGACACTGGAATATCAGTTTTGGACAAACAAAATTACCAGGAAATCGCCAACGTGTGAATTCTTCAGGCGGATTACAGTTAACGGACCGGTCGATTAACAATGCCAGATTTACAATTGACAGGGATTTTGGTTTTCAAGTTCACAATATGAATGAATTTCGGGATAAATTTTCCTATAATTTCAAAACAGCTATTTCAACAGGAGAAGGTCGAAATATCACGGGGAATACAGATGAAGGTGTTGCCTTAACAGGAAAGGTAGAGTTGTTACCGTTTGGGGCATTTTCAAGAGACGGAACCTATTTTGAAGGGGATATTGTAAGAGAAAAAAAGCCGAAATTAATGCTTTCGGGTGCTTTTCAGCAAAATAATCATGCCAAAAGAACCCAAGGTCAATTAGGAAATGATTTATTTGAAGCTCGCACTATGAAATCAGTGATGCTTGATGTTTTGATTAAATACAACGGATGGGCCGCTATGTCAAGTTATATGTCCAGAATTACTCCAAGAAATGCAGTTACAATAAATCCGGATGATATTTCACAATCTAATTTTGCTTACGTTGGTAACGGATTTGATCATCAATTGAGTTATAATTTGTTATCAAATTATGAGATTATCGGACGGTATTCTACTCAAAAAGTGGGCGAGGACATTAAGCTTTTAGCACCAAACACAAAACAGTATACCATTGGTTTGACGAAATATATTTGGGAACACACTTTTAAATTGCAAACGGAATTGACTTTTGATACCCTACATTATTTTGACGGTAATACAAAGAACAACTGGCACCTGCGTTTTCAGGTTGAAATAGGAATATAAAAAAAGCGATGAAATGAATCACCGCTTTTTTATGACGTTTAAAATTGAAATTTAGAGAGCCTTTACAATTGCTACAAAATCATCAGCTTTTAGTGCGGCACCCCCAATGAGGCCTCCATCTACATCTGGTTTTGAGAAAATTTCTTTAGCATTATCCGGTTTCACGCTTCCTCCATATAGGATAGATACGTTTTCAGCAATATCGCTTCCAAAAGCTTTACGAACGGTTTCTCTTATGAATTCATGCATTTCTTGTGCTTGCTCCGGAGAAGCTGTTTCTCCTGTTCCTATTGCCCAAACTGGCTCATAGGCTAAAACGATACTGTCCCAGTCTTTAGCCTCAATATGAAATAAACCATCTCGCAATTGGTTTTCAACTACATTAAAATGATTTTTTGATTGGCGGTCTTTTAATTCTTCACCAAAACAAAAAATAACTCTTATGTCATGTTCCAAAGCCGTATTTACTTTATTTGCAATTAAAGCATCTGTTTCCTGAAAAATGGCTCTGCGTTCGGAGTGTCCTAAAATGACAATGTCTACACCTACACTTTTTAACATATCTGCCGAAATTTCACCCGTGAAAGCACCGCTTTCTGCTTGATGAACGTTTTGTGCAGCAACATCTATATTGGTAAATTCTAAATGATCTACAGCAGAAGCCAGGTTTACAAATGTTGGCGCTACAATTATTTGCACAGCAGTATCTGTAGGGATTTTTGCTATTAATTCATTTAATAAATCTTCTGTTTGCTCTGCATTTTTATGCATTTTCCAGTTTCCTGCAACAATCTTCTTTCTCATTTTGTCGTGTTATATTTAGTTTTTGGTTTCGTTTTTTGAAGTTTTTCAAATGATAAGAACTGCATCTCAAATGGTGTTTGAATGCTTTATTTTAAATTTTCTAAAGTCTCGTTAATCGTGTCAAAATCAGTTTCAATAGCGCGGTATAAAGCAATTTTTCCGGTTTTGTCCACAATGATATATCTTGGAATCCAATCTAGGTCAATGGCTTTTGCAAATACACCTCCCATTTGGTCATTTGCCATGAAATGATCTCCTTTCAATTCGTGTTTTTCAATTCCAACTTTCCATTTATCGGCAGTTTTGTCCATTGAAATAAATAAATAAGCAACATCAGGATTGTTCGCTTGTAATTCTTTGATTTTTGGCATTGCTTTGACACAATCCCCACACCAAGAAGCCCAAACTTCAATTACTATAGTTTTGCCTTCGTGTTTTTTTAAAACATCCTGAAAAGCAACCTGACTTCCGTCAGTGGCTAGTAGGGTTTCAGACAAAGCCGTTTTAGAAAATTCAGTTTTTCCCTCTTTTGCGCAAGAAAAAGCTACAATAGATATTAGAAGTAGTAGTATTTGTTTCATTATAGAGTTGTTTTTTAAACAAAGTTAAACAAACAATTGGATTGAGTTGTGCAGAATACCATATTTTGAAAGCGGAATTCAAAAATGCTTCAGCAATATCGTTATAGTTGATGAGATTTAGACAACATCAAACCTGTTGTTACTTTGGAAATGCTATTTCTTGTCAAAATACAGTGATTATCCCAGTCTTATTTTGGGATCTAAATATGCATATACAAAATCCATTGAATATAACTTCCTTCACCGAAATTATGTACTTCTTATAGGCTTCCGGGCATATTAAACTGCGTTTATTTTTGTAATACAAATCCAAAGAGCCTGGCAAATAGGATTGCACTGAAAAAGGAAGGAATGCTCATCCCTAAAGTACTGATTAAAGCAATTAGGCGATCGATCCAGGTATCTTTGTATAAGGCAGAAATAATACCAAAAACAATTCCAAAAACAATAGCGATACCTATGGCAAATATGGCTAATACGGCTGTGCTTGGCAATGTATGTCCAATAATTTGAGAAACTTTTTTTCCGCTTTTTTGAAAACTTTCTCTTAAATAGGGGGTTTTCAAAACCAATTCATTTGTACCAATTCCAAAAAGGGGTACCGCATTGTATTTTCCCTCGCTCAGAAAGTATAATCGGATTGGGTATCACTGTGCAAAGAAATAGGCAACAGGTCATTCAGATAATACAAGTATTGAGTAGCAATAGGTTTATCAAAACCATATTTCTTTTTTACAATGGCCAGTTGTTCTGAATTTTCATTTTGATCCAGCATCATGCGTGCAGGATCCCCAGGCAAAACAGTAAACAAAAATAATATCACTGTAAACACTCCAAAAAGAGTAAGCAGTGCAGATCCAATTTTACTAAGAAAACATTTTAACATAAATGCTTTTAATGGGTAAAAATAATTAGCGGTTAAAGTTCTGTAATACCGTAAATCAGAACCGTCCTATTCTTATAATCTTAAGTCTTTGACGTCGTTATGATGAAGTTTTTGTGTGATTGTTCCTTTCTCGAGCAATACAATACTTGGATTGGCTCTTTCAATTGTTTTTAATGTGATGGCATCACAAAAATAAAAGTCAAATGTCAATCCATATTGTTTTTTTGCTGCAGCTATCTCTTCCGGTAAGGAAGATGTCATTCCAATTACCTTATATCCTTTTGTTTTTGCATCTAAATACAGTTTTTCCATTTTGCCCATTCCCGCTTTATCGGCATTCACTAAATTATAGGCTACAATCAACATCAATTTTGGCTCTCGCAAGAACTGATCTTTATAATCCGAACCGTCTTTTTCCATCGTGAAGTCATGAATAGGAGGAACATATCCTTCTGTGACGACTTTGTCTTTTCGGTCTACAAATACGGCGCCTTCAGGAATCGACATTAGGTCTTTTTCGGTAAATTCTTTGTCTACACCATTCACTTTGTATATAAACACCATTTCTACCGCTGATTTATCAGCGCCGTCAGGGATTTGCATTCCTTGTTGAATATTATTTCCTACCTTGAATGGTCTAAAATCTATTAATGGCAAATGGTTTAAAACGATAACGCCCATAAAGGCTGATAAAACGATACTGGCATAAATAATTATGTTTTGAACGGTAGTTCTAAATAAGGGTTGGATTAATTTTTTGTTAAAGAACAATACCAGAATAAAGAACAACAACACAATATCCTTTGTAAACGATTGCCATGGTGTTAGTTTTAGCGCATCGCCAAAACAGCCACAATCTTTTACTACATTGAAATAAGCGGAATAAAAAGTTAGGAAGGTAAACATTACAATCAAAACCAATAAACTCCAAACCGTGACTTTAGTCTTGTATCCAATGAGTAACATAATCCCCAAAACCACTTCAAGAATCACTAAAAACAGGGCGATTCCCAGTGCAAACGGAACAAAAAAGGGCATGTTGAATACGGGTTCACTGAAATACTCCGCCAATTTATAAGAAAAACCAACAGGGTCATTCAGTTTGATTAATCCGGAGATTATGAATAGGATTCCCACGAAAATTCTAGAAAATTGAGTAATTATATTTTTCATATGAAGATAATATTTGTTTTTTAATGGAATATGGTATCGCCATTCTGGATTACAGTTTGTGATTTTGGAATCCCAGTGATTTCATGTTTAGTTATTGCTTTTTATTATTTATTTCCAAAACCCATTAGAATCAAGGCAAAAACCGAATAATTTATCATGTCCTGATAATTAGCATCGATTCCTTCAGAAACTAATGTTTTTCCTTTGTTGTCTTCAATTTGTTTGACACGAAGTAGTTTTTGCAAAATTAAATCTGTTAGTGAACTCACACGCATTTCGCGCCAAGCTTCCCCGTAATCATGATTTTTGTCTTCCATTAATTCCTTGGTTAGTTTGATTTTGGCATCGTATAATTTGGTTGCCTTTTCCACACTTAAATCAGGCTGATCTGCAACGCCTAATTCCAATTGAATCAACGCCATGAGAGCATAATTGATGATCCCAATGAATTCACCCGTTTCATCTTCATCAATTTTGCGGATTTCATTTTCTTGTAAACTTCGGATTCTTTGGGCCTTAATATAGATTTGATCCGTTAATGAAGGCAGTCTCAAAATGCGCCAAGCACATCCGTAATCTTTCATTTTGTTGATATACAGTGCCCGACAAGTCGCAATCACAGCATCATATTCCTTTGAAGTATTCTTCATTATTGGTGTATATTTGTATTCAAATTTTTTCAAAAATAAGAATAATTTTTTTGAATGCAGAATGAAGGGTAAATAATGTTGAAAGTAGTAGTTTTAAAACTAAAAAAGAATGACAATTAATTGTAAAGGAATACTCATTGATCTATCAACTCCCAAAGTAATGGGAATTTTGAATGTGACACCCAACTCTTTTTTTGATGGAGGAAAGTATAAGAATGAAACCGAAATCCTTTCTCATACTGAAAAAATGCTGCTTGATGGCGCAACTTTTATAGATGTAGGTACTTATTCGAGCAAACCAAATGCAGAATTCGTTTCGGAACAAGATGAAATTTCCAGAATTGTTCCTGTTATTGATTTGATTCTAAAGCAGTTTCCAGAAACAATAATCTCTATTGATACCTTTAGAAGCGAAGTAGCAAGAGCATCGATTGAAAGTGGTGCGGCTATCATCAATGATATTGCAGCCGGAAATCTAGACGACAAAATGCTGGAGATAATTGCAAAATACAATGTTCCGTATATTATGATGCACATGCGAGGCAATCCGCAAACGATGCAAACACTTACGGATTACGATGATATTGTAAAAGAAATGGTGTTCTATTTTTCTGAAAAAGTAGCTATGGCCAGAAGTTTTGGAATCAATGATTTAATTATTGATCCGGGCTTTGGCTTTGCCAAAACAATAGCACAAAATTATGAAGTTTTTCAAAAAATGGACTTGTTTAACATCTTGAAATTACCACTTCTTGTAGGAGTTTCCAGAAAATCCATGATTTATAAAACCCTAGATACTTCAATCGAAAATGCATTAAATGGAACTACAGTTTTAAATACTTTGGCATTGACCAAAGACGCAAAAATCCTTCGTGTTCACGATGTAAAAGAAGCTGTGGAATGCGTTACATTATTCAATAAAATCAATTTATAACGATGAAATATTTTATGTTGATTGTTCTTTTTACTCTTTTTTCCTGTGGAAATAAAGAAGCGGTTTTATTGCCAAAATCAAATATTTCAATTGTCAAAGTTGTAGAGGATCTTTCGCCAATCTATATTTTTTTTAGAACAAAAGGCTTGGATACGCTGGCTGAAGTAAACCGTAAAAACAGTATTATTTAGACCAATTGGATTCTCAATGTAGACAAACGTTAACCGTTACGACTTGCTATTCCGGATATTATGAGGTTGCAACAAAAGAAGCGCTAAGAAAAAGCACACAAGAATGAAAAGACCGAAAATTATTATTCTTATGCTAATACAATCGGAAAAAATTTAGTTTTTATACCTTTTACCAATGTGTTTTATAAATTGGAAAAACCAATTGGAACCATCATATTTTCAATAAGAATAATGAGATTTTAATTGAGAATCAAGTTTTCAAAAAAGAAAAGCTTCAAGATTTAATTAATACTGTTTTACCCAAAGACGTTGCAACTACTTTTTTATTTAGGTTTGATGAAAATTTAAGCTTTGGAAGTTATATACAAAACAAAATTTTTATTGAAAGTTTAAAAGTACAAATGAAAAGTAATCAAGAATTTATTTACTAAACTTTAAAAAAAGAACACTTCAAACGAAATAATTACTGATGATGATACGGTTCGTTTTTCAAGATCGTGAATCCACGATACAATTGTTCGATAAAGAACAACCGAACCATCTGATGCGAAAAAGTCATTAAAGACAACGATATTTTTCCTTGTGCTTTAGCATAAACCGTATCCGAAAACCCATAAGGACCGCCAATAACAAAAACTAAAGTCTTTACTCCGGAATTCATTTTCTTTTGTAATTCTTCTGAGAAGCCAACGCTGGAAAAATTTTTCCCGTTTTCATCCAACAAAATAAGTTGGTCCGTTGGTGTGATTTTTGCTAAAATTAATTCGCCTTCCTTCTCTTTTTGTTGACTTTCCGATAAGTTTTTTACGTTCTTGATATCAGGAATAATATCTAAATCGAATTTAATGTAAAAAGACAAACGCTTGGTGTAATCGTCGATCAAGGATTGTAGCGCTTTGTTATCAGTTTTACCGATAGCAATCAATTTGATGTTCATTTTTGTTAGATTTCAGAGATGCAAAGATAGAAAAATTAGCAGTTTTAAATTACATTCTCTTTAATGGAAATTAATAATCTGATTTTTAAATTTATAAAATTACGAAAGCTAAGATGCTATTTATTTTACCTCAATGCGATCAATTAGCAATTGAAATGACTCTTCTTTCTTATTGCCTATCAGGAAAGCATTTTCCTCTAATTTAGAACCGTCAATGATTAGGCTGATCTAATTTTCGTCCTCTGAAAGCTGGATACAACTGGGTGAATGGAATTTCAATTGTTTGCCAATCAGTGGTAGTTTGAAAAGGGAATACACACGAATGTGGGTCTGTACGATTTATCTTCACTCTAAATTGGTATTGTTTGCCGTCTCCTTTAATGTGGATGCAATATGTTTAGCAGGTTTTAGATACATTGGTTCAAAAACATATTTCACAGCACAAAATCCGCCATTGTTTTCTAATGAAACAGTACCTTCAAAGGTTCCCTTTCCATTTGAGTTCTAAATAAGATGTACTTTTGGATATTCCTCCCATCACAGCATCATTTACAATTTTCCAATTGCTTAGATCGCTATTTAAATTAAAATCAAAAATTAGTACAGGTGTCATTGTTGGTTGGTATTGTAACATCTTTTCGCTGAACAAATTACTATCACGCGGTAGGATTCAAAAACTAAAACGGACCTAAACTCTTGAGGATCTACGCCAGTTTTTATTTTTGAGGAGCATTCAAATTCCTATTTAGGCAACGGAGCACCCACAGCAATATCACAGCGGTGATTGGTTTGTCCGTGTGGCGGATTCATTCCTTCAGCCGTAGGAGTTCCCTGGTCTTGCGTTGTTGCAGTTGAGACTGTATTAGCCTGAACAGGCGCGTTTTGTTGTGGCGTAGCAGAAGCATTTGTAGCAGCCGGGGAGTTCAAAGGAGCACCAACGGCTATATCACATCGGTGACCAGGTTGACCATGAGCTGGATTTGCGCCAGTGGCAACAGCAGTAGGATCCGTATTTTGTTGTTGCTGAGTGGTAGTTTGCGATTGGTTCTGCATTTGTCTGCCAACTTCAGTAAAAGGAACGATATTTGTCGGAGTAGTATTTTGTATGTCTACTTCCTTTTTACAAGAAATAAAAAGTAGTGACGATACAAAAAGCAGGCTAAAATAAGATTTCATAAAATAGTGATTTAGTTACTAAATCCAAATATAGGATTTTAAATAGTACTGCCCTAAATAAACAATTGATTTATGGGTTTAAATAGCTAGAGCGCCTAAAGTCAATGTGTAAAGCTGTAATTGCGTATGGTAACTGTGTTGTTTTCTACAATTAGATCTTTAATATGTCTAGTTTTTTTCTTGATAAAATAGATTCATTTGTTTCTTTATCCAAAGAAGCCAACTCTCAAATTTTCAAATCCACAAAATATATGCTACTTTAGCATTCCATAAATTTTCTATAAAATGATTAGCGAAGCACAATTCAATAACGAGTTACAAATACTAATACAAAACGCCATTAGGGAGGATGTGGGCCCTGGAGATTATAGCTCTTTGGCTTGTATTCCGGCATCGGCCACAGGAAAAGCAAAATTATTGGTAAAAGAAGACGGTATTATTGCAGGCGTGGCTTTTGCCAAAATGATTTTTGAGTATGTAGACCCTAATTTACAAATAGAGACTTTTATTAAGGACGGAACTTCAGTAAAAAAGGGAGATGTTGTTTTTCATGTTTCGGGAAGTTCACAATCTATTTTAAAATCAGAACGTGTAGTTTTGAATTCAATGCAAAGAATGTCAGCTATAGCAACTAAAACCAAAGAATACGTTCGTTTAGTAACAGGGCTAAATACAAAAATTCTCGATACCCGCAAAACAACACCGGGATTCAGGGCCTGTGAGAAATGGGCAGTCAAAATTGGTGGCGGTGAAAACCACCGGTATGCTTTGTATGATATGATAATGCTCAAGGACAATCATAATGATTTTGCAGGCGGAATTACCTTGGCCATTGCCAAAACCAAAGCCTACCTCAAGGAAAATAATCTGGATCTTAAAATCATTGTCGAAGCCAGAAATTTAGCCGAAATAAAAGAAATTCTCGAAAGTGAAGGAATATCCCGGATTTTGATTGATAATTTTAATTATGAGGATACGATAAAAGCAGTAGCTTTGATTGGGGATAAATGCCGGACTGAATCTTCCGGAAATATAAATGAAAATACCATTCGCAAGTATGCAGAATGTGGAGTAGATTATATTTCGTCAGGTTCCTTGACGCATTCCGTTTACAACATGGATTTGAGTTTAAAAGCAATATGAGTAAAGAGATAGAGGTTAAGCTCGAAAAAATCCCGATAATTCGCAATCTGGTTCATGTGCTAAAAAAGATCAAGCTTCCTTGGCTAGAAGGCTTGTCCTTATACGATTTGTTAGAACTTTACGGACTTGGGATTGTGGAGAGTGCGGTAACCTATCATGCCAGTGCAATTGCATTTAGTTTTTTCATGGCCTTATTTCCTTTTGCGCTGTTCATCTTAAATCTTATTCCTTACATACCTATTGAAGGTTTTCAGAATGATTTTCTTCAATTTGTAAAGGATGGAGTTCCGCCCAATACCTATGATGCTATTTATAAAATCATCAATGATA
This sequence comes from Flavobacterium sp. RSP46, assembly GCF_003984825.1. Classification (NCBI taxonomy): domain Bacteria; kingdom Pseudomonadati; phylum Bacteroidota; class Flavobacteriia; order Flavobacteriales; family Flavobacteriaceae; genus Flavobacterium; species Flavobacterium sp. RSP46. The sequence goes on along the minus strand of NZ_RYDM01000005.1, from coordinate 129,270 downwards.
TTCTTAATAACAGCCACTCAGGATTAGTTTCCTATGGGTTTTTGCTCTCCATTTTATTAATGGCAAATGGATTAAATGGAATTCTGGGAGGTTTTGAATCTTCCAGACACGTCCTGATCAAACGAGGGTTTATCCGTCAGTATTTAGTCGCATTAGGAATGTCATTATTGCTGTCTTTACTTTTAATTGTAACGGTTGCAATAATTGTTGTTTTTGAGGTATTTATACAGAAAACAGTATTTAGCGATCAGCTGCAACTAATTATTTTAGGACGTTATGCATTCGTGATTTTGATGATTTTAGCTACTACTTCTATACTTTTTAAGTTTGGAACTAAGTATTATAAAAACAGAGCTTTTATCTCTATTGGCTCTGTATTTACAACAATATTGATTCTGCTGGATTCATACGGTTTTGGAATTTGGGTCACAAAATTTTCACAATACAATGAATTATATGGCTCAATAGGAACATTATTGGTTTTGATGTTTTATATTTGGATCAACTGCATGATATTACTGTTGGGTTTTGAATTGAATGCCACAGTAAATAAACTGAAAGCAAAAAAAATATAATTTTCAAACCAAAATAGTATCAAAATTAAGAATTATTTCCTGTTATTCGTTTCTTGCCATGACAGGATTTTCAAGGCTATCAGGGCTCTAAAAAGAAAAAGATGAAAAATACAATTACAATTCTGGTATTATTTATTTCGATGGCCTTTTATGGACAAACGCATAGCGTTATCGGAAAATGGAAAACCATTGATGACGAAACAGGCAAAGCCAAATCAATAGTCGAAATCTACGAACGTTCCGGTAAAATTTACGGAAAAATCGTTGACATATTAGATACCGAAAAGAAAAAAAGTGTATGTACAGCATGTTCCGGTGATGAAAAAAATAAGCCTATTATGGGGCTTGTGATTATCAAAGGCCTTACTAAAGATGGTAAAGAATACAATTCAGGAAAAATTTTGGATCCAACTACGGGGAAGCTCTACAAATGTTCTTTGGTTTTGAATGGTACTGATAAACTGAACGTTCGAGGATATATTGGTGTGGCCTTATTTGGAAGAACACAAACTTGGAACAGAGTAAAATAAGTGTGAAATTAGGAGTTATGGGTTCAAAGTAAAAATTCAACACATCACTCAAATTGATAACTCATAATTGATTATAAATGTATTTTGCAGAAGTAATTTTACCTCTTTCCTTAGCTAAAACATTCACGTATAGCGTTTCCGAAACGGAGTTTTTATACATCAAAAAAGGAATGCGGGTAGCTGTTCCTTTTGGGAAAAGTAAAATTTTTACGGCTTTAGTTATTGAAACTCATCAAAACAAACCAGAGTTGTATGATGCGAAGGAAATCCATCAAATTCTGGATGAAAAGCCCATCGTAACTGAAATCCAGATTGCACATTGGCAGTGGATCGCTTCCTATTATATGTGTGCCATTGGAGATGTGTATCGTGGTGCCATGCCAAGTGCTCTTTTGCTGGAAAGCGAAACCCTAATTTCTCAAAAAACGGATTTATTTGTGGATACCAATCTTCTTTCGGATGATGAGTTCCTGGTTTACGAAGCTTTGCAACAGCAGAATTCGCTAAAAATTCAAGATATTATTGCTATTTTAAACAAGAAAAATATCTTTCCTGTTATTCAAAAACTAGTTGATAAGAACATCTTGGTGCTTCAGGAAGAAATACAGGAAAGCTACAAACCTAAATTAGTTCGCTACGTGCGGCTGCACCCTAAATACGAATCCAATCAAGGCTTAAGCGAATTACTTGAGACGCTGAAAAATGCCAACAAACAAAAGGAAATTGTAATGCACTATTTTCAATTGAGCGCAACGCAAAAGTCCCAAGGCGAGGCCGAAAGGAACGGAGCTAAACCCATTACCGTAAAAAAATTAGTTGAGCAAGCTAATTCTTCTTCGGCAATTGTTAAAGCTTTAATCGAGAAAGAAATATTCGAAGATTATTTTTTGCAGGAAGACAGAGTACATTTCAACGGAAAAATTCGTGATGAAGAATTACAGTTGAGTCAGGCGCAACAAGCTGCTTTCGAAGAAATTAAAGATCGTTTTATTCTAAAAGAAGTCTGTTTATTACACGGAGTAACATCCAGTGGAAAAACGGAAATTTACATCAAACTCATCGAAGAATATTTGGCAACGGGAAAACAAATCCTGTATTTACTGCCTGAAATTGCCTTGACGACTCAATTAGTAGGTCGATTAAGAAGTTATTTTGGAAATAAAGTAGCGGTTTTTCATTCGAAATATAACAATAATGAACGGATTGAGGTGTGGAATCAAGTTTTGCAAAATTCTGAGAAAGCGCAAGTGGTAATTGGAGCGAGGTCCGCTTTGTTTTTGCCTTTTCATAATTTAGGGTTCATAATTGTAGATGAAGAACACGAGCAAACCTTCAAGCAGGCAGATCCGGCTCCGCGGTATCACGCCCGGGATGCGGCTATAGTTTTAGCACATTCCCACAAGGCAAAAGTGCTTTTGGGTTCGGCTACGCCAAGTATAGAAACGTATTTTAATGCCAAATCAGATAAATTTGGTCTGGTCGAAATTTCGGAACGTTTCGGGAATGTCAGGATGCCCAATATTGAATTGGTGGATTTGAAAGACAAATACTTTCGAAAAAAAATGACAGGACATTTTAGTGACGTTTTAATTGAAGAAATTACAAACGCGTTGTCTTTAGGAGAGCAAGTGATTTTGTTTCAAAACCGCAGAGGATATTCTCCTGTAATTGAATGTATCACTTGCGGTCATGTACCTCAATGCCAACAGTGCGACGTAAGTTTGACTTATCACAAGCATAAAAACCAGTTGCGTTGTCATTATTGTGGATACACCATGGCTAAACCTACACATTGTCACGAATGTTCTAGTGTTGATTTGACTACAAAAGGCTTTGGAACCGAACAAATTGAACAAGAATTACTGTCTATTTTTCCAAATTCAAAAATAGGGAGAATGGATCAGGATACGACCCGAGGAAAATTTGGTTTCGAAAAAATCATTGATAGTTTTAAGAACAGAGAAATGGACATATTAGTAGGAACCCAAATGCTGGCCAAAGGGTTGGATTTTGACAACGTGAGTTTAGTAGGAATAATGAATGCGGATAATATGTTATATCATCCTGATTTTAGAGCTTTTGAGAGAAGTTTTCAGATGATGACTCAAGTTGCCGGTAGAGCAGGACGTTCTCAAAAACAAGGGAAAGTGATCATACAAACCTACAATCCCAATCACAATACAATACAACAAGTGACTAAGAACGATTATTTTGGAATGTATAACGAACAATTGTATGACCGACAAATTTATAAATATCCACCGTATTTCAGGCTTATAAAACTAACGCTAAAACAACGTGATTTTGATAAGTTAAAGGAAGGTGCTATGTGGCTGTATCAAGTGATAAGTCAAAACTTAAATATGCCAGTATTGGGTCCGGAAGAACCAGCTATCAGCAGGATTAGAAACGAATACATTCGTATGATTATTATCAAAATACCTCAAAATGTGTCTATTGGGAACACAAAAAAAACGATTCAGAAAATGCTAAATAGTTTTGAGGCTGTTGCTCAGTTCAGAGCTATAAAAGTAACTTCAAATGTAGATTTTTATTGATAAATGGAAATTAAGAAAAGGAAAGGGCTCGTACTAAATCTTCTTTTTTGTGTCGGCTTAAAGGAATTTTTGTCATCCCAATTTCGGCATATTTGCTATTGAAGCGCTCTACTTTATCGATATTAATAATATAGGACTTATGAACTCTGATAAATTTATCTTTTGACAGATCATTTTCAAAAGATTTCATTGTAGAGAGTACCAGATTAGTGTCCTCTTCAGTAACGACTCTGACATAATCTCCAAAGGCTTCAATCCATTTTATTTTAGAAGTGAAAATTTTCAATTTTTTCAAATTACTTTTAATGAAAATATGCTCGCCTTCATTTTCTTTATTTTCTTTTTTAAGTAAATGAAAATCAATAGCTCTTTTTACAGAGGCGTTAAATCGATCAATTGCGATTGGTTTTTGAAGGTAGTCTGTTGCGTCATAATCAAACGCTTTCATGGCGTATTCTGCCTTGGAAGTAATGAAAATAATTTGGGGTTTTACTTTTAAGCCATCTAGAAAATCAAAACCACTGATGACAGGCATTTCTATGTCTAGAAATATTAAGTCTACATTGTGAATAGCCATGCAACTTTTTGCTTCTATAGCGTTAGAAAAATCCCCTATTAGGTGTAAATTTTGATTATTATTAACTAACTTTGCAATAATTATCCTCTGGATAGAACTATCATCAACTACAACACAGTTTAGTTTCATAAAATTTCAGTATTAGATATGGTTAAGTAAATTTACTACTTTTTTATTTAGAAATAAAAATAATATCATCGATTTTTTTAAATTTAGAGCAAAAAAACGAAATAAGGTTTGTGAGATAAGAAATATTGATTACTTTTGCACCCAAATAACAAATAAATATATATTTATGAATCATTATGAAACTGTTTTCATTTTAAATCCCGTTTTATCTGAAGTTCAGGTAAAGGAAACAGTAAGCAAATTTGAAGATTTTCTTACTAGTAGAGGAGCAGAAATGGTGTCGAAAGAAGACTGGGGCCTTAAAAAAATGGCGTACGAAATTCAAAACAAAAAAAGTGGTTTTTACCATTTATTCGAATTCAAAGTAGCAGGAGAAGTCCTTATTGCTTTTGAAACTGAATTTAGACGTGATGAAAGAGTAATGCGTTTCTTGACTGTAAGTCTTGACAAACACGCTATTTCTTGGGCTGAAAGAAGAAGAACTAAATTAAAATCTACAAAAGCTTAATTATCATGGCTACACTACAACAATCGGCTTCAGGAAAAAAAGACGGAGATATCAGATATCTTACGCCTTTAAATATAGAAACAAACAAAACTAAAAAGTATTGTCGTTTCAAAAAATCAGGTATCAAATATATTGATTATAAAGATGCTGATTTCTTATTGAAATTTGTTAATGAGCAAGGAAAAATACTTCCTCGTCGTTTAACAGGAACTTCATTGAAGTACCAAAGAAAAGTGTCTGTTGCTGTAAAAAGAGCACGTCACTTAGCATTAATGCCATATGTGGCTGATTTACTAAAATAATAAAAAATTAACAGTTGTTGGTTTTCTGAAATACGAAACCTAACTTCTATATAAAAGGACAACAACATGGAACTTATTTTAAGACAAGACGTTCAAAATTTAGGATTTAAAGATGATATCGTTTCTGTAAAAAACGGATACGGACGTAATTTTCTAATTCCACAAGGACACGCTCATTTAGCAACATCTTCTGCAAAGAAAGTATTAGCTGAAAACCTAAAACAAAGAGCTCATAAAGAAGCTAAAGTAGTTAATGATGCAAAAACATTGGCTGAAGCATTGAAAGCTATCGAAATTAAAATCTTTGCAAAAGCAGGTGGTGAAAAATTATTCGGTTCAATCACGAATATTGATATCGCTGAAGCTTTAGCTAAAGGTGGACAACAAATTGATAGAAAATTCATCACAAGCGGAATTGTTAAACGTACTGGTAAATATACTGCCAACGTTCGTTTGCACAGAGATGTAATAGTTGAATTGGATTATGAAATTGTTGCTGAAAAAGCATAAATTTGTTAACATATTGTTAATAAATTATTAAAATCACTCTTAGGAGTGATTTTTTTTTGTTTATTTTTGCACCCAAAATAACACATTTACACAAATGAAAAAAATCATTACTTTATTATTAATTTTATGTAGTTTCAGTGCTGTCATTGGGCAAACTACAACTTCTAGCATCAAAGGGATTGTGCGAGGTTCAGGCAATGAGACGCTTCCTGGAGCGACGGTTCAGGCAATACATATTCCAACAGGTTCTAAGTATTCTGCGTTATCTAATGCGGATGGAAGAATCAGTATGTTGAATATGAGAATTGGTGGTCCTTACAAAATTGTCGTATCCTATGTAGGATATAGAAGTGAAGAATATAATGATGTTTACCTTGATTTAGGTAAAGTATTCAGTTTAGATGTTGTCTTGAAAGATGAAAGTCAGAAATTAGCGGAAGTAAAAGTAGTAGGTTCTAAAAATAGAGTTTTTCAAAGTGGAAGAACTGGTGCAGAAACCACTATCGGTAGAAGAGAATTATCAGCGCTGCCTTCAATTTCTAGATCAGCTGATGATTTTACCCGTTTAGAACCAACAGCAAGTGGAGGCTCTTTTGGAGGTAGAAACGATCAATACAATAGTTACTCGCTTAATGGTGCCGTTTTTAATAATCCTTTTGGTTTAGATGCAGCAACTCCGGGTGGACAAACTGGCTCTCAGCCTATTTCATTGGATGCAATCGAACAAATTCAAGTTGCCACTGCTCCTTATGATGTTACATTATCTGGTTTTACTGGAGCTTCTGTAAATGCAGTCACTAAATCAGGGTCAAATGAATTCCATGGTACTGCCTATAGTTTTTATAGAAATCAGGATATGACAGGTAATAAAATTAAAGGAGAAAAAATATTTGTGCCCTCATTAGAGCAAACACAAACCGGTTTTAGTCTTGGTGGTCCAATTGTTAAAAACAAATTGTTTTTCTTTACCAATTTTGAAATTGATAAAAGAAGCGATTCAGGATCAAATTTTGTTGCTAATGATGGAAATGGAACTACTGGAGTGAATGAATCCAGAGTATTAGAAACTGATTTAATGCATGTATCTACTGAGTTAGGAAAGCTAGGTTATAATACGGGAGCTTATCAAGGATTTACACATAATTCTAATTCAAGTAAAGGAATTGTAAAGTTGGATTGGAATATTAATGACAACCATAAACTAGCTGTTATTTATAATTTTTTAGATGCTTCAAAAGATAAGCCTGCACATCCTACCGCTATTATTCGTAGAGGAATTGATGTAAATACGTTACAATTTGAAAATTCAGGGTACCAAATTAACAACCAAATTAGCTCTTTTTTAGTAGAATTAAATTCTAAATTTAGTGAGACGGTTTCTAATAAATTACAAGCAGGTTATACTCATTTTAATGATTTTAGAAATCCTTTTTCTACTCCTGCGCCTGTAATTACAATTACTAAAGATGGTTCGCCTTACATTATAGCAGGTCATGAGCCTTTCTCTATCAATAATAAATTAGATCAAAAAGTAATTCAAATTACTGATAATTTAAATATTGTCAGAGGAAATCATACCTATACAGTAGGCTTCTCATTCGAAAAGTTCATTTTCAAAAATTCATTTAACCTAAAAGGGTATGGTTTTGATGTTTTTGGAAGTACAAATATGGCAGGTTTTGATGCGAATATTGCAAATGGTTATTACAGCACTGCAATAAAAAACGCACAAACAACTTTTGATACAAAAAATGCATTGAAAGACGGTGTTGATGGGGGTTGGAATTTAGCTGAAACGACAGTAGGACAATTAGCTTTTTACGTTCAGGATGAATGGAATATCAGTGATAATTTCAAATTAATCTATGGATTAAGAGCTGATAAACCATTGTATTTCAATACATCTGAATTAGCTCAAAAATTTATTGACACAGATAATTCAGAAGGATATTTGCCAAATATTGATTATTACAACCCAGCTGATGGAAGTGTAAAGAATTTTGATTCAACTAAATTACCTAATAATAATTTACTTTGGTCGCCAAGAGTTGGCTTCAATTGGGATATTAATGGAGATAAAAAACAACAGTTACGCGGAGGTACAGGAATCTTTACCGGTAAGCTTCCTTTTGTATGGATTGGAAATCAAGTAGGTGGTATAGACCCATTTTTCTATCAAGTAGTAGACGAAGATTTTAAATTTCCACAGGTTTGGAGAACGAGTTTAGGATTTGATCACAAATTCGAAAATGATTATATTGTAACCATAGACATGTCTTATAATAAAGATTTAAATGGGGTTCATATACAAAATTGGGGATTAAAAAGACCAACAAGTCAATTGACAGGTGTTGATAATAGAGCAATATACGGTAGTGCGGATTATGGTACTTGGACAGATTATGGTTTTCCGGCGAGAACTAATGGATATGTATTGACGAATACAAATAAAGGAAGTGCATTCAACTCTTCTATCAAAGTACAAAAGACTTTTGACAATGGATTGTTCGCAAGTTTAGCTTACAACTATTTGAAGTCACAGGATGTTAATTCTATTGAAGCAGAAATTACGGGTGATGCTTTTGCTTTTAATCCGGCTTTGGGGAATGTGAATGATGCGGTTTTATCTGATTCTAAGTATGGCGATACGCACCGTTTTATAGGCGTAGCTTCAAAAAAATGGAAGTACGGTACTAATGACAAATGGGCCACTACTGTATCGACTTTCTTTGAATACGCACAAGGAGGCCGTTTTAATTATACGTATGGTGGAGATATTAACAATGATGGGGCAACTGGAAATGATTTAATTTATATACCAACTTCAGCCGAAATAAGTACTATGCTATTTACAGGAGGAGTTAGTCAAGGTGCCGCATTTGATGCCTTTATCAAGCAGGATAACTATTTGAGTGATAGAAGAGGTCAGTACGCAGCGCGTTATGGTGCGCTGTCTCCATGGAGAGGAAAATGGGATTTTAAAATAATGCAAGATTATAATTTTAAAATTTCTTCAGCTTCTAATAAAACGAATACCATTCAATTTAGTATTGATGTACTGAACTTGGGTAATTTGATTAATTCGGATTGGGGATTGGTTCAAGTACCAACAAGTGTACAGCCAATTGGAGTATCTGTTGATAAAACTACAAAAATACCAACCTATACTTTTAACGGTACTCAAACCAAAACCTTCAACTATGATGCAAGTTTATTATCAAGATGGCAGGCACAGTTTGGAATTAGATATATTTTCTAAAAAAAGATAAAAATATAGATTAAATTTGCCCTCTCGTTTGAGAGGGCTTTTTTTGTTTTATAAATTCAAAAAATAGCTAAAAAACAAAAGTTAAATATTAAAACGCAATAATGAAATACTCAAGATTAACAAAAGAACAATTTGAGGAATTGAATCAGGAATTCAGTACTTTTTTAGCAACGCAGACTATCGATAAAGCCGAGTGGGATAAAATAAAAGCAGAAAAACCGGAAGTTGCCGAACAAGAATTAGATGTGTTTTCTGATTTGGTTTGGGAAGGAGTACTTTCAAAAGCAACCTACTTAGAACATTTTTCTAAAAATCATATTTTCCTTTTTCATTGTTTTGATACTCATGTGCAATCAATTGTCTTGAAATCTTTAGTTCCAGAAACTGATTTCTTGACCAAACAAGGATTGCAATGGCTTAGCGATAATATGTTTACGGATACTATTGAAATGAAAGTGGGTAAAAAAGAGTTTACAGAAGAACGAAATTCTTCAATTTTTGAATTAATACAGCAAGGTTCGTTTTTGAGTGATGGTCTATTGTACCAACAAATAAATACTATTATAGCATCGTAATTGTATTGCTATTTATTTTTAATTGGTTATTTTAGTACACTTTTTCAAAACTAAAATGGCCAATTTATTTTCTATGGATATTCAGAATACAATTCAAAAATTAAGGGAGGAATTAAATCAGCACAACTATAATTATTATGTGTTAGATAATGCAATAATTTCTGATTATGACTTTGATTTGAAATTAAAAAAACTACAAGAACTTGAAGGCCAGTATCCGGAATATTTTGATGAGAATTCACCTTCGCAACGAGTTGGGGGAACAATAACAAAAAACTTCCAAACCGTTCCGCATGAATATAGAATGTATTCTTTGGATAATTCCTATTCCAAAGAAGAATTAATCGATTGGGAAAAACGTGTTCAGAAGGTTTTAGGAGATGTTCCATTAGAATATACTTGTGAACTAAAATACGATGGAGCTTCTATCAGTATTACGTATGAAAACGGAAAATTAAAACGTGCTGTTACGCGTGGCGATGGTTTTCAAGGGGACGATGTGACTAATAATATTAAAACCATAAAATCAATTCCGCTTAAGTTGAAAGGAAATTTCCCTGCGACATTTGATATTCGCGGTGAAATCATTTTGCCCTTTGCCGGGTTCGATAAAATGAATCAGGAACTAATAGAAATTGGAGAAACTCCCTATTCAAATCCTCGAAATACGGCTTCAGGAAGTCTAAAATTGCAAGATAGTGCTGAAGTGGCAAAACGACCTTTGGATTGTTTGTTGTATTTTTTAATTGGCAATAATTTGCCTTTTAAATCGCAATTTGAAGGATTAGAAACGGCAAGAAATTGGGGTTTTAAAGCACCCAAAGAAGCAAAACTGGCTCATAATCTAGAAGAAGTTTTTGAATTCATTAATCATTGGGACACTCATAGACATACTCTTCCTTATGAAACGGATGGCGTAGTAGTTAAAATAAATTCTTTTCATTATCAAGAGGAACTGGGTTTTACTGCTAAATCGCCTCGTTGGGCCATCGCTTATAAATTCAAATCAGAACAAGTTTCAACAAAATTAAATTCTATTTCGTATCAGGTAGGACGCACTGGTTCTATAACTCCCGTGGCTAACCTTGAACCCGTTCAATTAGCTGGAACCATTGTAAAAAGGGCTTCTTTACACAATGCAGATCAAATAGAAAAGCTAGATATTCGTGAAGGAGATACTGTTTTTGTAGAAAAAGGAGGAGAGATTATTCCCAAAATTATAGCAGTCGATTTAACAAAACGATCCGATGTCTCGGAGCCTACAAAATACATCACGCATTGTCCGGAATGCAATACAAAATTAGTGAGAAGTGAAGGTGAAGCCAATCATTATTGTTCAAATTTTTATGGTTGCCCACCGCAGATCATTGGAAGAATTCAGCATTTTATTTCTAGAAAAGCCATGGATATTGAAGGTCTTGGCGGAGAAACGATAGCTTTACTTTTTAATAATGGATTAGTGCATAATTATGCCGATTTGTATGAATTGACGGTAGATCAGATTTTACCATTGGAGCGAATGGCACAAAAATCGGCTGAAAATTTAGTGAATGGTGTTGCTAATTCGAAAAATATTCCTTTCGAACGCGTTTTGTTCGCACTTGGAATTCGCTTTGTAGGAGAAACAGTAGCGAAGAAATTGGCTAAACATTATAAAAACATTGATACCTTGGGTCAGGCGACTTTGATGGATTTGATTTTAGTGGATGAAATTGGAGACCGAATTGCACAAAGCGTAATTGATTTTTTCGAAAATCAAGAAAATAGAAGTATCATTGAAAGATTAAAAAAACATGGCGTACAATTTGAAATTTTTGAAAAAATAAATCCAAATGCCACGGATAAACTTTCAGGAAAGACTTTTGTAGTTTCAGGAGTTTTTGAGAAATTTTCCAGAGACGATTTGAAAAAAGCAATTGAAGATAATGGAGGCAAAATAGGGAATTCTATTTCAGCAAAAACGGATTATGTTGTAGCTGGAGACAATATGGGGCCTGCTAAATTAGATAAAGCCAATAAACTAAATGTCCCAATAATTTCCGAAGATGATTTTATCAATTTAATTCATAGTTCTACTGCAGAGACTGATTAAAAATATATTTTTTTGCCAGAATATTAATTGTCTGTTTTTTGATGTATTGTTTGAAATTCTTGTAAAGGTGTTTTTACATAGTAATGTTCTATGTTATTAAACAATTGGTCTTATTTATAGCACGCTAATCTGTTTTTATAAATTTGGAATTAATGCCCAAAGTTTAAATCCGGACTTAAAAATAAACAATGAACAGAATAACGGTTGGTTTTGTTCAAAAAATAATTGGTATAAAATGGTTTAATTTCATCGAAAAAATCGATTACAGTTACACTATGATCGATTTTCCTTCAAAAGCTTTTGCTTTATTGTTATCCAAATAAAAATCAATTCTACCCAGATTTATACCATAGCAACCTACCTGATTTACTAAAACTTCTTTGCCTACAAGATTTTTTATAACCGTTGGTTTGTCCAGAAAAGTATGGGTATGTCCACCAATAATCAAATCTATATCCTGAGTCAGCTCGGCCAATTTTAAATCAGATATTTTGGCAGGTTCGTCTCTGTATTTATACCCTAAATGAGACAAACAAATTATGATATCACATTGCTGTTCTTTCTTTAAAATCCGAACCATATCTTGAGCCGTTTCAATCGGATCATTGTACACCGTTTCCTTATACATTGCCTTGTCTACTAAGCCAGCAAGCTCTATCCCGAGTCCAAAAACACCTACTTTTATTCCGTTTTTGTTGAATATTTTATAGGGTTTTACAAAACCATCCATCACCGTGTTTTTAAAATCATAATTGGCAGATAGGAACTCAAATTTAGCGTGTGGCATTTGCGCATGCAAACCTTCTACACCATTGTCAAAATCATGATTCCCTATTGCAGAAGCGTCGTACTCCATCATGCTCATCAATTTGAATTCTAATTCACCTCCGTAATAATTAAAATAAGGGGTTCCCTGAAAAATATCGCCTGCATCCAGCAATAATACATTTGGATTTTCTTTCCGAATCGTTTCAATCAAAGCGGCTCTTCGGGCCACACCACCCATATTAGCATTTCTGGGATGATCTGCTGGGAAAGGATCAATATAACTGTGCACATCATTGGTGTGTAAAATTGTTAGTTGTTTGGTTTTAGACCACTCAAAACTGCTCAAGGATACACCTAAACCTAATAAAGCTGATCCAGCAGCTGTTTTCTCAATAAATTCTCTTCTTTTCATTTTATATTTTTTTGGAGCTATTTCCCGCTTTTCGTTGCAATCTTTTTTATCGTTAAAAAACGATAAAAAAGGATTTTCACTTTAATCGGGGCTATGCTTTATGTTTTCAAAATTACTTTGGATTGTTTATTACCCTTTTTTATTCAACCGTAATCCGAACATCATTTATCACAGGAATAGTATCCACTTCTTTAAAATAATCAATCAGTATATTTCGTAGTTTGTACTCTAAATCAAATTTTTGAACTCCTTTTTTAAAGAAATTCATATTGTCACCACCATTTGATAAATAATCATTGGTTCCTACATAATAAATAGTTTCTTGCTGAACAGGGTTTCCTTGAACCAATATATTTTTTGGAAGATTGTTTTTGTCAATAGTAAAGGTTAATCCAGCTAATGGATGCGGTTTTTTTTCAGCAATAAAGTAGGAAACGATTTCAAGGATTTGTTCTCCTTTTAGCGCAATAACGACCAGACTGTTTTCAAAAGGCATAATTTCAAAAGCCGTTCGGGCGGTGACATTCCCTTTTGGAAGTATAGAGCGAATCCCTCCGCTATTCAGCAAACAAATGTCGATATTCTTTTTTTCTCTAGCTTGAAACACAACATTACCTCGTTTTAACGTGACATCGGCCATCAGATTACCAATTGTAGTTTGCCATTTTCCAGAACTCTTGTCTAATGTTTCCGGACAATACGCAAGGACACTATCTAAATCTTTATTGATGTGTTCCCGATACGGTTTGATGAAATTTTCAATTTGCAGGGCTTGTTTTCCTATGGGGTCTGTAGTAGAGACTTGATTTTCTTTTTCAGTGACAGGAATTCGTTTTCCTTCAATTTTAGTAACATAGTAATTTTGTTTGCTGCACGAAGCAACAAATAAAAATGTTAAGAATATAACAAAAAGTTTAGAAACGTCGTTATACTTTTTTAGATTTACCATTTTAAATGCAACTTAATTAATTAATTTTGTAATCAAGTAAAAGTACTATGTTTTTAAATTATATAAAGAATTTTTTTGTAAAAAAAACATTAAAAAACAGCTTTCAGAATTTAAAAAGTAATGGATCTGTGGCTGGTGTGCAAACAATTGGTTTAGTCGTTGATACTACTGGTTTTGCTGAGACTGAATTGCTGGTAAAGGAAATTTTATCCTATGGAATTTTGCCTGAAAACATCAAAATTATTGTTTATAACGATAAATTAAAACAAATTAGCGAAAAAAAATATCCTATATTTAGTGCTCGAGATCTCAATTGGAAAGGACAAATTGCATCCACGGAGGTTAATGCTTTTAGCAATGAAAAATTCGATTTATTAATAAGCTATTACGATATAGAAAAAGCAATTTTATTGCAAGTTACCCATAATTCAAAAGCACAATTCAAGGTTGGTTTTTCATCCATAGACCAAAGATTAAATCATTTCATGATTAAAACAGAGGTTAATAGTTACCGTATTTTTTCAAGTGAGTTATTCAAATATTTAAAATTATTAAACAAAATATAAAATAATATGCAATTATTAATAGGAACAGGTGTTGCTCTTGTAACTCCTTTTAAACAAGATTTTTCAATAGATACCGAAGCTTTAAAAAGAATTGTACATTTTTCTATCGATGGAGGAATTGAATATTTGGTAGTATTGGGTACCACTGCAGAAAATGCAACTTTGTCTCCAGAGGAAAAAGAATTGGTCATCCGTACTGTAATCGAAGCTAATAATGGCACTTTGCCCTTAGTGCTTGGAGTAGGAGGTAATAATACCTTAAAAGTTGTTGAAGAGTTAAAAACAAGAGATTTAACTGCGTTTACGGCAATACTTTCCGTTTCTCCGTACTATAACAAACCTACTCAGGAAGGGATTTACCAGCATTTCAAGGCTGTTGCTGAAGCCTCTCCCATTCCAGTGATTTTATATAATGTTCCGGGAAGAACGGCAAGTAATATGTTGCCTTCGACTGTTTTGCGTTTGGCAAATGATTTCGAAAATATCGTAGCCATAAAGGAAGCAGCAGGAGATCTTGTTCAGGCAATGCAATTATTGAAAAACAAACCAAAAGATTTTCTTGTAATTTCTGGTGATGATATGATAGCTTTACCAATGGTTTTAGCAGGTGGAGCAGGTGTGATATCAGTTATTGGTCAAGGTTTCCCTAAAGAATTTTCTGAAATGATTCGATTGGGCTTAAACAGAAAGACAGATGAAGCGTTCAAAACACAGTATCTTTTATCAGATTGTATTGACATGATTTTTGAGCAGGGAAATCCAGCAGGAATCAAACAAGTCTTTCTGTCACTAGGGATTTCTGAAAATACAGTGCGTTTGCCACTGGTAAAAGTAGATGATTCACTAGCAAATAGAATTGATCAGTTTGTAAAAAAAATGAATAAATAAGGATGAAAAAGTAGCATTTTTTTAAACAAAAAATATATTTTGAAGTCGCTAAATTAATAACTAAATTTGCCACCGAAACTTCGGTATGATTTGGTAGGTTGTTTCAGCCAAAGGAATCATGAAAAAAGTAAAAAAATGAAATCAAAGATTCACGAAATCTAAAAAACAATATTAAATGTTGAGTAAAAAAATAATATCTCTATTGCTTCTTGTAGTTTTTTTTAGTTCTTGTAACGAATACCAAAGAGCACTAAAAACCGAAGATGTAGCTGTCAAGTTTGAAATGGCGACTAAATTATACGATACAGGAAAATTTTCTAAAGCAATTCGTATTTTTGAGCAGATTGGCCCAGCATACAGAGGAAAGCCTCAAGCAGAAAAATTGTTTTATATGTTTGCGCAATCCTATTACAAGACAAAGCAATATTATTTAGCAGGATATCAATTTGAAAGCTTTGTTTCAGGATATCCTAAAAGTGAAAAAATACAAGAAGCAGCTTATTTAGGGGCAAAAAGTTACTCTATGCTTTCTCCTTCTTATAGTCTAGATCAAACGGACACGAACAAAGCATTGGATAAATTACAACTGTTTATTGATAGTTATCCAAACTCAGAATATATGGCTGACGCCAATAGTTCCGTTAAAGTGCTTAGCGAGAAAATACAAAAAAAAGTATTTGAAAATGCTAAAGGATACCATACGATTTCTGATTTTAAATCAGCGATAATTGCTTTAGATAATTTTGTTGCAGATTATCCAGGAACACCACTAAAAGAGGACGCATTGTTTTTTAAATTAGATTCAGCTTACCAACTGGCAATAAATAGTGTTCCTGCAAAAATGGAAGAACGTTTGAATGTTGCAAAAACAGCGCAAGCAAATTTGATAAAATTTAATGCTGAAACGAAATATATAAAAGTAGCGAACCAAATGTTAGCTCAAATAGAAAAAGATTTACAAAAATTTACTAAATAAATAAAGTCATGGATTTAAAAAAGACGAATGCTCCAGTAAATACAATAACATATAATAAAACTGTTATTGAAGAACCTACTGGTAATGTGTATGAAGCAATAACCATTATGGCTAAAAGAGCAAACCAAATCAATTCAGAAATTAAAAAAGAATTGACAGAGAAATTAGAAGAGTTTGCAACATATAATGACAGTCTTGAAGAAGTTTTTGAAAACAAAGAACAAATTGAGGTTTCAAAATTTTACGAAAAACTGCCTAAACCACACGCTTTAGCAGTTCAAGAATGGTTAGATGGTAAAATTTACCACAGAGACTCTAATAAATAATAAATGCTATGTCAGTTTTAAACGGTAAGAAAATTTTACTAGGAATTTCTGGTGGAATTGCAGCCTATAAAACCGCTTCATTAGTACGACTTTTCATAAAAGCAGGTGCACATGTCCAAGTGATAATGACACCTGCTTCTAAGGATTTTGTAACCCCTCTTACATTATCTACGTTATCCAAAAATCCGGTTTATTCTAGTTTTTATAACCAAGACAATGAAGATGAAAAATGGAACAATCATGTTGAATTGGCACTTTGGGCTGATTTGATGATTATTGCGCCAGCTACAGCAAATACATTGTCTAAAATGACAAATGGTATTTGTGATAATCTATTAATTGCAGCCTATTTATCCGCAAAATGTCCCGTGTATTTTGCTCCTGCAATGGATTTAGATATGTACAAACATCCTTCAACTATTGCTAATTTTTCCTCTTTGACACAATTTGGTAATACTATAATTCCTGCCGAAACAGGCGAATTGGCAAGTGGATTGTCCGGAGAAGGCAGAATGGCGGAACCAGAGAATATAGTGGCTTTTATTGAGGCGGATTTAAACAATAAATTACCTCTTAAAGGAAAAAAAATATTAATTACTGCTGGTCCTACTTATGAAGCAATCGATCCCGTGCGTTTTATAGGAAATCATTCTTCGGGTAAAATGGGTTTTGATATAGCAATTAGCGCTGCTAATCTAGGTGCTTCAGTAATTTTAGTAAGTGGACCAACACATTTTACAGTTTCAAATTCCTTGATTGAAGTTATTAATGTAGTCTCTGCCGAAGAGATGTATCTAGCCTGCCACCAGAGGTACACTGATGTAGATGTTGCCATTGCAGCAGCAGCAGTTGCGGATTATAAGCCCAAGAATGTAGCTAAACAAAAAATTAAAAAGGCAGCTGATAATTTTGTAATTGAACTCGAGAAAACCAAGGATATTTTAGCTTCTTTGGGAACGCTGAAGAAAAATCAGTTTCTGATTGGTTTTGCTTTAGAAACAGAAAATGAAATCGAAAATGCAAAGCTGAAAATTCAGAAAAAAAACTTAGATTTGATCGTTTTGAATTCCCTTCAAGATCAGGGTGCCGGTTTTGGAAAACCAACGAATAAAGTTACTTTTATAGACCAGTTTTTTAATCTTGAACCAATGGAATTAAAATCGAAAGAGGCTGTTGCGGATGATATACTAAATAAAGTAATAGCGCATTTTGAAAAACTAAGGTAGCACATGACACTCTATGAGGTAATAACGGTTGTGATTTATAGTGATAGATAAAAAAACAGAAATCTACAGATGAATAAAATATTTACTTTTTTGCTGCTTTTTATTTTTGGAGGTGTCCAAGCACAACAATTGAATTGTACTGTAACGGTTGATGCACAGCGATTGAGTGTTACCAATCAACAAGTTTTTAAAACCTTGCAAACCTCGATCAGTGAGTTTGTAAACAAAACAGATTGGACTGGTCAAACAGTGAAGCAAAATGAAAAAATTAATTGCTCAATTTATATTACTGTTTCTGCTAATAATTCCGATCAATTTATAGCCACCATCCAGGTACAATCATCCCGTCCGGTTTTTAATTCATCGTACACTTCACCAGTTTTAAATTATAACGACAAAGATTTTAGTTTTCGGTATACTGAGTTTGAAAATTTAATTTTTAACCCCAGCAGTTTTGATTCTAATTTAGTTTCTGTTCTTTCTTTTTACAGTTATGTCATTTTAGGAATGGATGCGGATACTTTTGTGATGGAATCCGGAAATCCTTATTTTGAAACTGCTCAGAATATTTTGAATGTAGCACAGCAAGGAGGATCAAAAGGATGGAGTCAGGCCGATGGAAATCAAAACCGTTATTTTTTGATAAATGATATTTTATCCCCGGCATTCAAACAAGTTCGACAAACGATGTTTGAGTACCATTCCGGATTAGATTTGATGAATCAGGATTTAAAAGAGGCTAAAGAAAAAATAAAAGGATCTTTAATTGATTTAGCTAAGTTAAATGCTTCAAGACCTAATGCGTTTTTAACCCGTGTCTTTTTTGATGCTAAATCAGATGAAATTGTAGCTGTATTTTCAGGTGGTCCTAGTATCACAATTTCAGATTTAGTTGATAATCTAAATAAAATTTCTCCTTTGAATTCTAGCAAATGGGCACTGATACACTATTAATTAGCGGCCAGATTTTAATTTAATCGCCGGTTCCAATAAAAAAAACAAATAAATGATAACGTCACTTTCGATAAAAAACTATGCTTTAATAGAAAAATTGACAATCGATTTTTCAAAAGGTTTCTCAACAATCACTGGAGAAACTGGTGCAGGAAAATCAATAATTTTAGGTGCATTGGGGCTGGTTTTAGGAAAAAGAGCCGATTTGACTTCTCTAAAAAACAAAGAAGAAAAGTGTATTATTGAGGCTCATTTTGAAATTTCTAAGTATAATTTACTTCCTTTTTTTGAAACAAATGATTTAGACTATGAAAATGACACTATAATTAGACGCGAAATCCTGCCTTCAGGAAAATCAAGAGCGTTTGTTAATGACAGCCCCGTAAATCTTCAGGAATTGCAGGAATTGAGCTTATTCTTGATTGATATTCATTCGCAACAACAAACTCAAGAACTTTCGGATGAAAATGTACAGTTTGAAATTATAGATGCTATTGCCACAAATAAAAATATAATTCTGGAGTATCAGTCGCTTTTAAAAAAATATAAATCGGATAGATCCAAATTAAATTCGTTACTGAAAAGACAAAGCGAATCTAAGAAAGAGCAGGAATACAATACTTTTTTATTGGATGAATTGGTAGCAGCGCAATTAAAATCAGGTGAACAAGAATCTCTTGAGGCTGATTTTGAAAAATTAAATAATGTTGAAATTATCAAGGAATCTATTGATAAATCTTTGGCTATAGCCAATGAAGAACAAATGGGTGTGATGCATAATTTGAATGAAATTAAGGTTTCATTACAAAAAATTGCTGTTTTTTCAGCGGATTACCAATCTTTGTTAGAAAGAATTACAAGCGTAACGATTGAATTTGAAGATGTTTTGGAAGAAATGAATCGTTGTTCTGAAAAATTGATCAATGATCCGGAACAATTGGATTTAATTAGTCAAAAGCTTCAGGTGATTTTTACCTTGCAAAAGAAACATCAGGTGTCATCTGTGGATGAACTACTTCAAATTCAGATGAATCTAGAAAATTCAGTATTAGAATTAGGAAATATGGAAGAAGAGATCGCTGCACTGACGCTTTCTCTAAAGCAAAAAACCGTTGAATTAGATGTTTTTTCAACTACAATTCATACGAATAGATTGAATTCGATTCCAGTTTTATCCCAAAAGTTGATTGCGATTTTAGAAACTTTAGGAATGCCTAATGTGCGCTTTAAAATGGATGTAAAATCAACTGAAACCTATTTTCAAAACGGAAAAGATGAGCTTCAGTTTTTATTTTCGGCCAATAAAGGGACGGATTTTGGTTTGTTAAAAAAAGTAGCTTCTGGTGGAGAAATGTCAAGGATTATGCTTGCTGTTAAGGCGATATTGGCACACTATTCAAAATTACCAACATTGATTTTTGATGAAATTGACACTGGTGTTTCCGGAGAAATAGCCATTAGAATGGGGGAAATTATGAAGGAAATGAGTCAGCAAATGCAAATTTTTGCAATTACGCATTTACCCCAAATTGCGGCAAAAGGGAATGCTCATTTCAAAGTGTTTAAATCGACTGTTGGCGAGGATACGCAATCTGAATTGAAATTATTAAGTAGAGAAGAAAGAGTGGTTGAAATCGCGCAAATGTTATCTGGAACAATCGTTTCCGACTCAGCCTTAAATCATGCCAAAGCCTTGTTGAACTAATATTTTAAATTATATTTGTCTCTAAAAAATCAAGACGAATTCAATTAAAATTATCTATTTAAAAAAATAAAATATGTATTTCAAAAAATCGATCGTAATATTGAGTGTAATTAGTATTTCTTTTTTTAACAGCTCTTTTGGGCAAGTGTTAGATTCGAACCATACAGTTGGTTCTATTCCAGCCAATAATTACATGTTTTCGATGAGTGATTATCCAGAGGGATTTTACGTTACTTTAGAAGATTTCATTAATAAAAAAACCACCAAACTTAATCCAGTAGAACGTAGAACAATTGTAGGGTTAGAAAAAAAATTAATACATCAAAATTCTATTGTTGATCATATTTTTCTGTACACTATTGCTGACGAAACTAAATTGACCGGAGTTTTTGCTGTTTCACTAAATGGAAATCTTTATGTACAACAAAAAAATTTCCGTAAATATGCATTGAAAGGTGATAAGAGTGAAGAAGGAGATAACCCAAATTCGTATCACAGGGTTTTGCAAGCCGGAAAGTTTCTATATTTAGAGGCGGAGCTTGCTAATGGTTGGTCAAAAGGATTGGCCTATGGAAGTGGTGGAGCTATTGGTGGTGTAATTGGTTCTTCAATGAATAGACTAAAAGGAATTGTATTTGATATCAATAAAAAAGAGTTTAATGTTTTAAAAGACTGTAAGGATTTTAATGAATTTTTAACCAGTCACCAATTAGAAAACGTGAAATGTGAAAACAAAAAAATAGATATAATCACGGTTAGGGAAAATATTAATAAAATAATAAGATAAGGAATTTATATTTTTTTGAATTAAAAAATAAGGATTTCCAACAATATAAAAACGGAAACAATAGAATTATGATTATAGAACCTAGAATGAGAGGATTTATTTGTACGACATCACACCCAAAAGGATGCGAGCAAAATGTAAAAAATCAAATAGAATACATACAATCAAAAGGCGCAATCAACGGAGCTAAAAATGTATTAGTAATTGGGGCTTCAACCGGTTTTGGTTTGGCTTCCAGAATTACAAGTGCTTTTGGTTCTAATGCAGCAACTATTGGTGTATTTTTTGAAAAAGCTCCTTCTGAAGGAAAAACAGCTTCACCAGGTTGGTACAACTCTGCAGCTTTTGAAAATGAAGCGCATAAAGCAGGTTTGTATGCAAAAAGTATCAATGGAGATGCTTTTTCGAATGAAGTAAAGCAACAAACATTAGATCTTATAAAAGCTGATTTAGGTCAAGTGGACTTAATAATCTACAGTTTAGCTTCTCCCGTTCGTATGCATCCTGTAACAGGAATATTGCATCGTTCTGTTTTGAAACCAATTGGTGGTACTTTTACCAATAAAACAGTTGATTTTCATTCTGGTAAAGTTTCTGAAATTTCAATTGAGCCTTGCACTGGTGATGATATAGAAAACACAGTCGCCGTTATGGGCGGGGAAGATTGGGCGATTTGGATTGATGCTCTAAAAGCTCAAAATCTATTAGCTCCAGGCGCTACAACTGTTGCTTATTCCTATATTGGGCCATCATTGACTGAAGCCGTTTATAGAAAAGGTACAATTGGTCGGGCCAAAGATCATCTTGAATCGACTGCATTTGCAATCACGGACAGTTTAGCAGCTATTGATGGAAAAGCATTTGTTTCTGTAAATAAGGCATTGGTTACACAAGCAAGTTCTGCAATTCCGGTTATTCCATTGTATATTTCTTTATTATATCGAATAATGAAGGAAGAAGGTATACACGAAGGATGTATTGAGCAAATTCAGCGTTTGTATCAAGAACGATTGTTTACCGGCAATGAAGTTCCTGTTGACGAAAAAGGAAGAATTAGGATTGATGATTTAGAGATGCGTCCTGATGTTCAGGAAAAAGTAGCTAAATTGTGGATGGAGGCTGTAACTGAAAATTTATCCGAAATAGGAGATTTAGTAGGATACAGAAAAGATTTTTACAATTTATTTGGTTTTGACGTGGATGGTGTAGATTACAAAGCGGATACAAACGAAGTGGTAAACATTAAAAGTATTTCTTAATTATTGTACCTTAAAATAGTATTTATAAAACCATCAATTAATAGTTGATGGTTTTTTTATGGATAACCATTATATTTGTTAAAATTTTAAAGACCTAAAAACAGACTACTAATACCTCATTTTGATTTATGTTATTTTCCTTAATAATCCCAGTTTACAATCGCCCAGACGAAGTAGATGAACTTTTAGAAAGTTTGTCTCATACAACCTATAAAGAGATATTTGAAATTGTAATCGTAGAAGATGGTTCTGCTTTAGTGTGTCAGGATGTTGCTCAAAAATATGGAGACAGACTTGATATTTCCTATTATTACAAAGAGAATTCAGGACCTGGCGATTCCAGAAATTATGGAATGAAAAAAGCCAGAGGGGATTACTTTATCATTTTTGATTCGGATTGTATTATACCTGAGCAGTACTTGTCTGAAGTTGATACGGCTTTAAAGCAAAATTATGTAGACTGTTTTGGAGGACCGGACAAGGCTTTAGATAGTTTTTCAGACATCCAAAAAGCAATTAATTTTGCAATGACTTCTTTTTTAACCACAGGAGGAATTAGAGGCGGTTCTGAAAAAATCGATAAGTTTCAGCCCCGAAGTTTTAACATGGGGCTGTCTCGCAAAGCTTTTGAAGCGTCCAAAGGTTTTGGAAATATTCATCCAGGAGAAGATCCTGATTTGTCAATTCGTTTGTGGAACTTAGGTTTTGAAACCACACTTTTCCCACAAGCATTTGTATATCACAAACGAAGAATCGACTGGGATAAGTTTTCAACTCAGGTAAATAAATTTGGAAAAGCACGACCAATTCTTAACAGTTGGTATCCAAAATACAATAAGCTTACTTTTTTCTTTCCTTCGGTTTTCATCATTGGATTTTTCTTTTCAATTGTATTGTTGTTAATTTTTAATTTTGATTATCTGCTTCAGTTGTATTTTATTTACTTTTTGGTATTGTTCTTGGTCTCTTCTTACCAGAATAAGAGCCTTAAAATAGGTTATTTATCATTAATAGCGGTTTGGAAACAGTTTTATGGTTACGGTTTAGGTTTCATAAAATCCTATTATAAAGTTATTATTTTAAGGCAAAAACCACAAGAGGCTTTTCCAGAATTATTTTTTAAAGTGTAAGATGACAAAAATCATTGGTTTAACCGGAGGCATAGGAAGTGGCAAAACTACCCTTGCAAAATATTTTGAATCATTTGGGATTCCCGTTTATATTGCGGATGCGGAGGCCAGAAAAATGATGGAATCTGCTGTGATTTTAAAAGCCATAAAAAACGAATTTGGGAGTTCTGTTTTTGAAATTAACCTGTTAAATAGAGAAAAATTAGCTAAAATCGTATTTGAGGAACCTGAAAAATTAGAAAAACTCAATGCTATTATTCATCCGGCAGTAAAAAAACATTTTGATCAATGGATTTTACAACAAGAGACGGCGCCGTTTATTATCTATGAAGCGGCTATTTTATTTGAAAGTGGGCGTGATAAAGAATGTGATTTTATTATAACGGTTACAGTACCGTTAGAATTGAGAATTCAAAGGGTAATTGCCAGAGATAAATCAAACCGAGATCTTGTTTTGAAACGAATAAATTCACAATGGACTGATAAACAGAGAATTGACAAAAGTGATTTTGTTATTCATAATGTTTCACTTGAAACAGCAAAGCAGGAGGCAAATGAAATTCTTAAAATATTAAAGATTGTATAAAAACAAGCATAGTTGTTAATGTTTGGTTAATCTATTATTTAATATATTGTTAAAATACTAAATTTGTTTTGATGAATAAACTTTTTTTTAGATTACTTGTTTTATTAATGAGCTTGTCCTTAATAGGGATAATTTTAGTTCAGGTATATTGGTTCAATACCTCGTTTAAAAATAATGATGAGCAATTTAAGTTTCATGTTAAGCAAGTTATTGGTAATGTGGCGAATAATCTTCAAAAACAAGAAGAGTATAATTTTTATGACAAAATAAATCATTACAAGGATAGTACCGGAAAAGTTCCTAAAAAGGACGATATATTAGAGTTTTATTACGTTCAGAAAAATCCAAGAACAAACGAAACTATTATATACTCAAACAGTATAATTTCTGAGAATTACAATATTTCTCCTACGTTCTTTGATAAGAAATTTGATAGTGAAAAATTCAAGAATTTTAGTTCTAAACGCGTTACAGAAGTGTATAACAATAATTCTATTGACAAATTAGGTGGGAATCAAAGTTTGATTCCAGATATTAGAATTGAAAAAGAAGGAAATTTAGATATTTTAGACAATGCTCTTTTTAAAATTTCAGCAAAAGATGTATTGTCAGCAATGCCGCTTGAGGAACGTGTTTCGAGCAGTGTTTTACAAAAATTAATCAAGAAAGAATTAGAAGAACACGGTATTGAAACAAAATTTGAATTTGGTATTTACAGCAATAATTTAGCGACTAAAATCAAATCAAGCGAGTTTAAATATGATAAAGATGCTACCTATTCTATTCCGGTATTTATTGATAATGAAGGAAGCAGTAAGTATGATTTGTTGGTTACATTTCCGCTTAAAAAGAAATTTTTATTGTCGGAACTCGTAAGCATTACCGTACTTTCAATTGTTTTTACTCTAATTATTTTGATTGCGTATTCAAGTGCATTGAATCAATTGATCCGGCAACGTCAAATTTCTGAAATTAAAAATGATTTTATTAATAACATGACGCACGAGTTTAAAACTCCAATAGCCACAATTAATTTAGCATTAGATGCGATACGAAATCCAAAAATAATAGATGATAAGGAGAAGGTTTTACGATACCTTCAGATGATTAAAGACGAGAATAAACGCATGCACGCCCAGGTAGAGAATGTGTTAAGAATTTCTAAACTAGAAAAGAAAGAACTGGACATTATCAAAGAGACGCTCAATGTACATGACATTATAAATGATGCTATTGAACATGTAAATCTAATTTTAGAAGATAGAGAAGGAACCATTAGAAGCCACTTTGGCGCTTTAAGAACTACCGTATTACTCAACGATGTTCATTTTACCAATGTGATTGTCAATATTTTAGAAAATGCTATAAAATATTCACCTAATGTGCCAGAAATAGACATTTTTACTGAAAATGTAAAAGATATGGTTATTATCAAAGTTAAAGATAACGGTTTAGGAATGAGTAAAATAGCTCAAAAAAGAATTTTTGAGAAATTTTATAGAGAACATACCGGTGACATTCATAATGTCAAAGGACATGGATTAGGTTTAGCGTATGTAAAAAGAATTGTAGATGACCACAACGGTCAAGTATATGTAGAAAGTGAAAAGGGAAAAGGGAGTACCTTCATAATAAAATTACCATTAATAAATTAGAATATGGAAAATGTAAATAAGAAAATACTTTTAGTGGAAGATGACCTGAATTTTGGTGCGGTTTTGAAAGATTATTTAATGCTAAATGATTTTGACGTCACTTTAGCCAAAAATGGAATGGAAGGTTTCGAAAAATTTAAAAAAGATACTTATGATTTGTGTATTCTGGATGTAATGATGCCTTACAAAGATGGTTATACTTTAGCAAAAGAAATCAGAGAAAAAAACAACGAAGTTCCAATTATCTTTTTAACTGCAAAATCGATGAAAGAGGATGTGTTGAAAGGCTACAAAGCGGGTGCGGATGATTACTTAAATAAACCTTTTGATTCAGAAGTATTGTTGATGAAAATCAAAGCGATAATTCAAAGAAAATCATCAGATACCAGAGCAGAACAAGTACAATTTGAATTTAATATTGGGAAGTTTTATTTAAATTCAAAACTTCGTTTTTTAACTTTTAATACTGAAGAGCCAATTAAATTATCTCCAAAAGAAAATGATTTGTTGAAGATGTTGATTCTTCATGAAAATGATTTGATGCCAAGAGAATTAGCCTTGACAAAAATATGGAGAGATGATAATTACTTTACATCAAGAAGTATGGATGTTTATATCGCAAAACTGAGGAAATACCTTAAACTGGATGAAGATGTTGAAATTTTGAATATCCACGGAGAAGGATTCAGATTAGTAGTAAAAAATAAAGTAGCAGAATAAGTAGCCATAAGCCTCAAGAAATTGAGGCTTTTTTATTTTAAAAATATTTATTTCCAGTTTAATTGCAAAGCGAAATTGGTTTTTTCTTCTTTTGTAATACTAAAAATAGTTTTATTTTTAGAAATATTTTCATGAATAATGATGTGATCCTTTAGCGATAATTCTTTTAAGAAATTCATTTCTAAACTAATAATTTTCTGATTTAGGATTAATTTTTCATCAACTAGATCCAAACACCATTCCAGATATTTGACATTATTAACATGATTTACAATGTCTAAATCCGATAAGAAAACGGTTTTTTCAAAAACTATTTCTTTCTCCTGATTGAAATTAATTTTAGAAAAACCTTCATGAGTAGCTTTTTTTTCGGGATATACTTCAAAATGCTCGAACGGCAACGCCAATGCTTCCGGCCGTCTTTTTTTAGTATTGAATACAGCCCAGAAAGTCTCTGAGCCCACAATTTTTTCTCCATTTACATGCATTTCCAGCGCCCGTACTGAACGGGAATTCTCTAAGGAATTGATCCAGGTTTTTACCGTTACGACATCTCCGGATTTAGGTAATTTAGTAACTTCAACACGCATTCTGCTCAAAACCCACGCTTGATTAAATTCCTGCATGTCCGTAAAACTGATTCCACCAATTTCTGAATGTGCAGCTGCTGTTAATTGTAATATAGAACACAAATCAGTGTATTTTAAAAACCCGTTTGGAGCACATTGTGTAAAATTGATTTCCCAGTCTTTGCTAAGAATAGATGTGAAGTTAGGTGAAATGGGCATATTTATAGATTGTAATTATTAGTAATGGGTTTAAAAAGGCTTTTTTGTTGTACTTCTTTTGTTTATAGGGATTGTTAAAACAAAACATTTTATAAATAATAATAATGACCGCTAATTATATTCGAAGTATAGGTTTTTTATTAGCGAATTAGTGGTTATATTTTTTTGATCGTCGTCAATAATGATATTTTTATTTTTTTGAATTGATGTACTTCACAATCGTTTCATAAGGAGTTTCAAAATCAAACCATTTGGTGTTTTCATTTTTTTTGAACCAAGTGAGTTGACGTTTTGAGAATCGGCGGGTATTTTTCTTTATTTCTTCAATGGCAAATTCCAATGAAATTTCCCTGTCAAAATAACGGAATAGTTCTCTGTAACCCACTGTTTGCAAGGCGTTCAATTCTTTATTCTGGAATAACGTTTTTGCTTCCGCTAATAAACCCTCGTTCATCATGGCATCTACACGTTGATTAATTCGGTTATAGATACTCTTTCTGTCGGCTTCTAAACCAATTAAAATAGGAGTGAAGTTGCGACTGTTTTGCTTTTGATTTAAAAAAGAAGAATATGGTTTTCCGGCACCAATACATACTTCTACGAAACGCATCATACGTTGTGGATTTTGTAAGGTTTGAGAATTCTCGACAGTCAAAGTTTTGTAATAATTAGGATCTAAAACTTCGAGTTTTTGTTGCAAATACCCAATTCCCAGTTTTTCATAATTCAGTGTTATTGCTGAGCGAACTGTAGGGTCTATTTCTGGAAATTCATCAAAACCTTTTAGGATTGCGTCTACATATAATCCCGAACCACCAACTAGTATAGCATAATCATTGGTCAGAAATAATTCGTCCAGTTTTGCAATGGCTTCTTTCTCGAAATCACCTACGGTATAATTCTCGAATATGGATTTGTTTTGGATAAAATGATGGGTAGCTGTTGCTAGCTCGGCTTGGTTTGGAACTGCGGTTCCGATGGTCATTTCCTTGAAAAACTGTCGGCTGTCACATGACAGGATATCGCATTTAAAATAATTAGCCAAAATGATGCTCAAGGAAGTTTTTCCTATCGCTGTGGGTCCGATAATGGTGATTAGGTATTTCATAGTTTTTAGCCCAGATGGAAACGGAAACCCCGGAGGTATTGCAGTTTTTTTTCTTGGTGTAAAAGAGCGACCGGAGGAAGCTCCTTTTTAGCCTTAGAAAAACAACTGGAATAACGAGGAGTTGCAGTGTACAGCTGGAATTGCTTCAAATTAATAAATTATAATTCGGTGCCACAATGGTAGCAGTATTTTGCATTATATTCATGACCGTCAGTTCCGCAAACGGTGCATGGATTAATTCTTTCGGCTCTTGGTTTTTTACGGTTGCTGTTTGCAAATTCAGCTGAAACGATACCCGTAGGAACGGCTATTATTCCATATCCCATGATCATTACTACTGATGCTATAGCTTGGCCTAATGGTGTGATGGGCGATATGTCACCGTAGCCAACGGTTGTGAGTGTTACAATGGTCCAATAAATGCTGGTGGGAATGCTGGTAAAGCCGCTTTCTTTACCCTCTACCACATACATAACGGAGCCTATCAGGATGCTGCTGATCAACATGAAATAGATAAAAATTAATATTTTTCCTCTACTGGCAATTAGCGCTTCTTTTAGGTGAGTGGATTGACTGGAGAATTTTGGATGTTTCAATATTTTGAACAATCGCAGTAATCTCAAAGCCCTTACCACAGTTAAAACGCTTGTTCCAAAATAAAACAAGGACAAATACATAGGTAAAGTGGCAATCAAATCAATGATTCCATAGAAACTGAGAACGTATTTGACAGGTTTTTTTATAGATATAATTCGAAGAATGTATTCTAAGGTAAAGAAAATCGTAATGACCCACTCTAGGATAATGAGTTCTTGGTGGTATTTTGTATCGAAACCTTTTACGGTTTCAAGCATCACAATTACAACACTTAACAAAATTACTCCTAAAAGTACTAGGTCAAACAAGCGCCCGGAAGCCGTATTTGTGCCATAAATAATGACATTGGTTTTTTGTCTGAAAGTGTCAAATTTTGACTTTATTCGGTGCATAATTATGGATGGATTGATAGCATACGATTAGAATTTTAACGTTTTCAAGGTTTTATTGCTTCGTATGTGCCCTTGGATAATATTTTTAGTGTCCCGGTTATTTTGCATCGGAATGAGGATGTTTCTCAGTATTTCGATATTGTTGATTTGATAATTTAAATCATAAAAAGCATAGCCTTTGTAAATTCCGTTTTCGATCAAAACGGCAGATCTTTCGCTGATGGTTCTGCCTTTGTCAATCAATACCATATTTTGATTTTCGAAACTATTTTTATCGACAAAAGTAAGAACTCTGATATTGTATTCTTCAGGTGAAACTTTGCTAATACAAGCGCCGTCACATTCTTTTATAGTGTATTGAAAACAGTTGGTTTTAGAAACATACAAACCAGTTAGTTTTTGACATAAATTATAATGAGAAGTAATTCTGAATAATGCGTTTTTACCCTCTTGCAGGGAGGAAAAGGATGTGATTTCTTTTTTGCGTCCATCTGCTTTTTGAAGCTTTAGGTTGAGATACCCATTTTTATCTTTTTCAGCATAGAGTGCCAGTTGAAAAATACTTTTTCGCTGTGCTCTGTTATATATGGGTTTGTTGATTTTTATTTCCTCGCTTTCTTTTAATAATGCGATCAATTCACTTCCGGTTTCATCATAGGTTACGGAAAACACTTCTGCTTGAATTTTCTTGCATTTTGTAGAAGTTCCTGTAAAATGCTGATTGATTCGTTTTTTTATGTTTCGGCTTTTGCCAATGTAAATTAGATTTCCTTTCTCATTATGAATGTAATAGACACCTGTTTTTGCTGGTAATCCGGACACAATATCCAGTAATTTTGGAGCGATTCCTTTTTCGATTTCCAGCTTTATAAAATCTTTTACAATTTCTTTCTCTAAATCTTTTTCTAAAAGAATTTTGAATAATTTGACTGTTGCTAAAGCATCACCACTGGCTCTGTGGCGGTCTGCCATTGGGATTCCAAGCGCACGAACGAGTTTTCCTAGGCTATGGGACGGTTGTTCCGGCAATAATTTTTTTGATAATTCAACCGTACAAAGTGTTCTGGCTTCAAAATCGTATCCTAATCGTCTGAATTCGGTTCGTAAGATTCTGTAATCAAAAGAAGCATTATGAGCCACGATAATACAATCGTTTGTCATTTCGATGATGCGTTTTGCTACTTCAAAAAACTTGGGAGCAGATTGCAACATGGCATTATTAATACCGGTAAGTTTAACTACAAAAGGTTGAATTGGGATTTCCGGATTTACCAAACTAATGAACTGATCCACGACCTCATGTCCATCAAATTTATAGATAGCGATTTCCGTGATTCCCTCTTCGTTGAATTGTCCTCCAGTGGTTTCTATGTCTAGTATTGCGTACAAAATAAGTATTCAGTGTTCAGTTTTTAGTATTCAGTTTTGAAGTAGAGATTTTTAAATCTGAAATGCTTCGCCAGTTCGCTACCGCTCGGGTCAATATTCGTTAATCTCAAATCAAAAGTCAATTTCTTCCTCCAAAGATACTACTTCCAATGCGAACCATCGTACTTCCACATTCAATTGCAAGTTGATAATCACCGGACATTCCCATAGAAAGAATGGTAAATTTTGAATTTTGAATTTTGAATTTATCAAAAATAGATTTCAGATGGGTGAATTCTTTCTTGATTTGATCTTTCTTGTCTGTAAAAGTTGCCATTCCCATTAATCCAACGATTCTAATGTTTTTTAATTCCTGGAATTCGTTTGAGGATAGGAGTGAAGCAAGTTCTTCTTGGTCAAGACCAAATTTAGTTTCTTCTTCGGCAATATGCATTTGTAATAAACAGTCAATAATTCTATTGCTTTTTAGTGCTTGTTTGTTGATTTCCTGTAGCAATTTCAAACTATCCACACCGTGAATCAAGCTCACAAATGGCGCCATAAATTTGACTTTATTGGTCTGAACATGGCCTATCATGTGCCATTGAATGTCTTTTGGCATTTGTTCCCATTTCTCCGCCATTTCCTGGATTTTATTTTCTCCAAAAATGCGTTGACCGGCCTCATACCCTTCCATTAAATCCGAAACAGGTTTGGTCTTTGAAACCGCAACTAAGGTTATATGTTCCGGTAAAGTGGATTTTATTTGGAGTAAATTATTTTTTATAGACATTTTAATGTTTAAATTTTAATGTGTTAAAGTTCATACACGACTAATCCGCTTCTAAACTTTGGTTCAATATACGTACTTTTTGGAGGCATTATTAAATTGGCATCGGCCAAGGCTTTTATTTCTCCAATATTGGATGGAAATAATATGAAACCGATTGCAAATTCTCCTTGATCAATTTTGTTTTTTACTTCCAATACGGATTGTTTTCCTGAAAGATATTCTATTCGCTCATCATTGCGTAAATCTTCGATGGCAAGAATAGGCAATAACACTTTTTTGTATAAAATTTGTGTGTCTAAACTATCCAAAGCCGTTAAGAAAACTTTATTTTCTTTTCGTAAAATTAAGCTATAAAATTCATTGTCCAGATACATTCCGAATTGATGCTTTTGAGAAGGCTGAAAAGGCTGGTGAAATTTGTTTGTAACAATGAAATTCTTTTCTAATTCCTTTATCAAATTTTCTTTCGAGAAACCGTTTAAATCTTTTACCAAGCGATTGAATTCATATATTTTGACATTGTTTTCAGAAATTAAATAGCTCAGAATATGATTTTTGGCTGTGTTGTCTGGATCATCATTTTCCTCGGATAATAATTTTAAGGCTTCGGTACGGTGATGGCCATCTGCAATATAAAGACTATCTGTTTTTTCAAAAATGTTCTGAAGCCAATTGATTTCTAACGCATCTTCAATTTTCCATAAGTAGTGAATTTCTTTTTTGGTGGTTGAAAACTCAAAATCGGCTAATTTTTGGGTACAATTAAAAATCCAGTTTTCAATCGTTTTATTATCCGGATAGGTCATCAAAACCGGTTCCGTATTGAACTCAGAATATTTCATGTAGTCTTTTAATAATCGGACTCTGAAAGCGATAATATCTTCGTGTTTTTTGATGATATTGTTGCAATAATCAGCTACACTAGTACCTACGATAATTCCGGTAAAAGAGTGCTTTTTAGTTACAATTTTATGAATATAAATCGCGGGTTTTTTGTCTTTTACTAAAATTATTTCATTTTTGAAATCCTCATATTTTTGATGTACTTGGCGGTATCTTTTTTCAAAAGAAACAGTTTCCTGATTGGTGTAAGCAGGTTTTAGTATGTGCAAAAAAGACAACGGATTGAAATCCAATTGCGCCGCTAATTCCGCATTTACATATTCTTCATACGAACGGCAAGTAACAAGGCAAACCTTATCACGAGTGGGACGAACAGCTTTGAAAGGGACAATTTTAGCCATAATAATATAAAAAGTGAAAAGTGAAAAGCTGAGAATTTAAAGGTATTAACTTTAGGCCCTCAATTTTTAAACATTACAATTATATAAATTGTTTAGAAATCTTCTCGGCTTTTTTGCTTCCAGAATAATCGTAAAAACCTTCCCCTGATTTCACACCCATTTTTCCGGCACGAACCATATTTACCAATAACGGACAAGGTGCATATTTTGGGTTTTTAAAACCGTCGTACATCACGTTCAAAATGGCTAAACATACATCAAGACCAATAAAATCTGCTAGTTGCAAAGGTCCCATCGGGTGTCCCATTCCAAGTTTCATCACCGTGTCAATTTCATAAACACCAGCCACTTTGTTGTATAAAGTTTCGACCGCTTCGTTAATCATGGGCATCAAGATTCTATTGGCAACAAAACCAGGATAATCGTTGACTTCAACAGGCGTTTTTCCTAACTTCTCGGAAAGATTCATGATGATTTTTGTCACTTCATCAGAAGTATTATAACCACGAATAATTTCCACCAGTTTCATTATTGGCACCGGATTCATAAAGTGCATCCCGATAACGCGTTCCGGATGTGCCACAACGGCTCCAATTTGAGTAATTGAAATAGAAGAAGTATTAGTTGCCAAAATTGTATTATGAGAACAAGCTTCGTTCAATTGCTTGAAGATATTCAGTTTTAATGCTACATTTTCAGTGGCCGCTTCAATCACTAAATCAACCCCTACAACGCCATCTTTGATATCCGTATAGGTGATTATGTTAGTAATCGTCTTTGCCTTGTCTTCTTGGGTGATACTTCCTTTTGCAATCATTCGGTCTAAATTAGCGGCGATAGTGGCCATTCCTTTATCCAATGATTGTTCTGAAACATCTATTAATTTTACGGTAAAACCACTTTGTGCAAAGGTGTGAGCAATTCCATTCCCCATTGTTCCTGCTCCAATTACGGCTATTGTTTTCATTCTTATTTTGGATTAAAATAGTTTAATATTTATGTAAAAATTATTTTTTAAAACAATCAATAATTTGATACGCAACACGAAGCGCTTCAGAGGCTTGTTCCAATGTCACAATTGGTGTTGAATCAGTATTTATGGCATCTGCAAATGATTCCAGTTCATCCAGAATAGCATTGTTTTGTTCTACATCTGGATTGGAAAAGTAGATTTGTTTTTTTACACCTTCCGCATTTTGTAAAATCATATCAAAATCGCCTGGAACTTCCGGAGCATCTTTCATTTTTACAACCTCACATTTCTTTTCTAAGAAATCTACGGAGATGTAAGCGTCTTTCTGGAAAAAACGAGATTTACGCATGTTTTTCATCGAAATTCGGCTCGCTGTTAAATTAGCAACACAACCGTTTTCAAACTCTATTCTTGCATTGGCAATATCCGGTGTATCACTGATAACTGAAACACCGCTAGCACTAATATTTTTTACTTTTGATTGTACAACACTCAAAATGGCATCAATATCATGAATCATCAAATCTAAGACTACAGGAACATCAGTTCCGCGAGGATTGAATTCAGCCAGACGATGCGATTCAATAAACATAGGGTTTTCGATCATGTTTTTGGTAGCGATGAATGCTGGATTGAAACGTTCCACATGCCCCACCTGACCTTTAACATTATATTCTTTTGATAAAGCGATAATTTCTTCGGCCTCTTCGACCGTATTTGAAATAGGTTTTTCAATAAAAACATGCTTACCGGATTTGATGGCTACTTTGGCACATTTGTAGTGAGAAAGGGTTGGGGTAACAATATCGATTACATCAACGGCATGAATAAGGGTGGCAATTGTGCTAAAATGTTTGTATCCAAATTCTTTAGAAACCTTTTCGGCGTTCTCTTGATTTGGATCATAAAATCCCACTAATTCATATTTTTTAGATTGTTGTAATAAACGCAAATGTATTTTTCCTAGATGGCCAGCACCTAATACTCCAATTTTCAGCATAATGATGTAATTTTTACAAAAATAACAATAAAATGATTAATCTATTATTGATACCGGACAATTCTTCAGTTAATTTAAAATTTAAAATCCAACATTTGAATTCAGAAATTGTTTTCTATTTTTACCAAAATAAAACAATAAACTTTGAAAGACACAGGCAAACATCAAGGACTTCGGAATCAATTAGTAAGCGTTTTAGAGCAAAAAGGAATTACTGACAAAAGTGTTTTGGAGGCGATAAAAAAGATTCCAAGACATTTATTTTTAAATTCCAGTTTTGAAGATTATGCCTATCAAGACAAAGCATTTCCTATTGCTGCAGGCCAAACGATATCGCAACCGTACACTGTTGCTTTTCAATCCCAATTATTAGAAGTCAAAAAAGAACACAAAATTTTAGAAATAGGAACAGGTTCAGGGTATCAAACAGCTGTTCTATGCCTTTTAGGTGCCAAAGTATTTAGTGTAGAAAGACAGAAAGAATTGTTTAAGCAAACCTCAATTTTATTTCCAAAACTGAATATTAGGCCCAAATATCTCTCTTTTGGAGATGGATACAAAGGATTACCAAATTACGCTCCTTTTGATAGTATTATAGTAACTGCAGGCGCTCCGTTTATTCCGCAACC
This sequence comes from Flavobacterium sp. RSP46, assembly GCF_003984825.1. Lineage (NCBI taxonomy): Bacteria > Pseudomonadati > Bacteroidota > Flavobacteriia > Flavobacteriales > Flavobacteriaceae > Flavobacterium > Flavobacterium sp. RSP46. The sequence goes on along the minus strand of NZ_RYDM01000005.1, from coordinate 93,847 downwards.
GTTGATGGCGCAACTCAAAATAGGAGGAAGGCTAGTTATTCCACTAGGTACAGAGGTGCAGATTATGACCTTATTAATCAGAAAAAATGAAACTCAATTTGAGAAACATGAGTTTGGAGAGTTTCGATTTGTTCCTTTATTAGAAGATAAAAATTAAAACAAAACCCCGCCAAGCAGCGGGTTTTTATTGACCAATAATGGTTAAATACCGCTCTAAACTTTCTTTTTCTATTTGAGCAATGAATAACAAAAAATCTTCTTTGTTGTTTTTAGTTTGTGCAGTTTCCAGTGTTTGATAATAGCGCATTCTACTTTCATAATCCCCTTTTATATTGGCAATTATGTAACCATGCTGTAATAAAACCAAGTTCATGACTAAGCGCGAAGTCCTGCCATTTCCATCAATAAAGGGATGAATAGTAACCAAGCGTTCATGCATTTCGGCAGCTAAAATTATCGGATGTAAGGTTGATTTATTAGTTTCATACCAAATAAAAAAATCTTCCATTGCTTTGGCGACTAAAAAAGGTTGTGGAGGCACGTAACTGCTTCCTTGAATCATCACCTGGACTTTTCTATAGCTACCTGCATCTTCGGGTTGAATTCCTCTCAAAATAAGATTGTGGATAGAAAGAACTTCTCGTTCCTTTATAGCAGTATTTTTTTGCATTAAATCTTTGATATAAGCAATGGCTTCCTGATGATTAATGACTTCCAGATGTTCCCGCATACTTTTTCCAGAAATCGTCAAACCTTCATTGATAACTAAATCCGTTTCGCGTAAAGTCATTGTGTTTCCCTCGATGCGATTACTTTCAAACGTATATTCTAGCTCTAATGCTTGTGCAATCCGATAGCTGTCAAATTGGCGAAACCCATCCAGTTGTATCTTCAAAGTATCTATTTCATCTAAAATTTTCTGAAGAGTTACCGATAATTTTTTCTTTATTGGTTTGCTTTGATATCTAATTTCTTGCTCTGCAACCAATAATGCTTTTAGAGCAAATTCATCCTGACCAATTTCATAAAGAATTTTTTCTTTAAGCCAAGCGACCATGATTGTTTCTAAATCTATTTCTAGTAAAGATGCTAATTTTACGACTTGGTCTCTTGTAGGTTTTCTAGTTCCACTTTCAAACTTACTAATTAAGGCTTGATCAATTGCTAAAAGTTGTGCGACTTCTCTAGTTTTGAGTCCTTTTTGTTCTCTTGCGTTTTTGAGTAGTGTTTTCATTTAAAAAAAAGCTTTAAATTGTCTTGACAAATTTAGTCATTTTTTATAAATAAAAATAATAATTAATACATTACTTTCTTAATTTAAAATGATTTTTTGATTCGGTCTAGATCCCGTTTCGTATCTTGTTCTTTGAGAGATTCACGTTTGTCATAGGTTTTCTTTCCTTTGCAAAGACCAATTTGGAGTTTGGCCAATCCTTTTTCATTAGTAAACAATTTCAAAGGAACTATTGTCAATCCTTTTGCTTGAACACTTTTCAGCAAACCTTTTAATTCCTTTTTTTTTAAAAGTAATTTGCGCTCGCTTCTTGCCTTGTGGTTGAACTGATTACCAAAAGTATATTCTTCAATATAGGTGTTTATCGCAAAAAGTTCGTTATTGCTAAATTCACAAAAACTTTCTGTGATGTTTGCTTTTCCTAATCTAATGGATTTGATTTCCGTTCCAGCCAAAACAATTCCTGCATTGAAGGTTTCGATTATTTCATAGTCAAATCGGGCTCTCTTATTGAATATATTTATTGTTTTTAACATAGCGTGCAAAGGTAACAAAAATTAAAGGTTTAGCAATTATTTAGTCCAATTTCAGCAATTGGAATGTGATTGCTTCATCAACCATAGTTACGATATAAAGATTACCAAAAGTTTTATCTTGAATGTCAGTAAATGAGTTTTGATTTATCATTTGATTGACAAATTTTGGTATTGTGTTACTATGTCCCACAATTAAAATTTTTTTTCCTATCGTTTCTTTTTTGAAAACTTCAATAGGTATATTTTTAGGATCATACAGCTTAACCTTCATCTTCTTTGTTGTCGCGGTTGGACTTGCAGTTTGTAAAGTTCTTTTGTAATCCGTTGAATAGATTTCATCAAAACTAATTTCTGAGAATATTGTATTCCATTTTTCAGCTCTTTTCAACCCTTTTTCAGATAAATCTGGATTTTGAGAATTATCTACTTTCTCGGCATGACGAATAAAGTAATAGGTGGTGGTGCTTTGTCCAAAACTGATATTTAAAAATAACAGTGTAAACAGTGCGAGAAATTTTTTCATTTGAATCAATTTTAAAAAAAAAGTATTTGGGATTTTAATATCTTTGCAAAATGGAACACTTAAAATCGAAAGATCCGCTTCACGGAATTACACTCCAAAAAATAGTAGAGCAACTAGTGGATCATTACGGATTTGATACTTTGGGGGAACTCATTAAAGTAAAATGCTTTACAGATAAACCAAGTGTAAAATCCAGTTTGACTTTTTTACGAAAAACAGATTGGGCACGAAAACAAGTGGAAGATTTGTATATAAAATCAGAAGCTAAATTGCCCAAATAAATCTAGTTTAATTTATAGGAAACCATAAAACCGCCTCTGTAGGGCAACCATTCGCCACTTTTATTGTACCCTTTCGCCGATTCATATCGTTCTCCCGTAGCTAAGTCATATCCTTTATAAAAACCTTGATGCGAACCACCGCCTAAGAAACAATCTAACATAAATTTATCATTTATTTTTATTTGATATCCAATTGTTGCACCTATAAAATATCCAACGCCTTTTTCATACAAAGTAGTATTTATATAATTCCATTTTTGGAAATTAAATATACTTGCCCCAATATGTGCTCCTGCATAAAAACCATTGTATTTTTCTTTGAAATGATAACGATATTCAGGTGTGAAAGTATAAAACTCTCTAGGTTTACCATTTATTGATTTCCATAAAGAGGCTGTAATATCAAATTGAAAAGTAGATTTTTTTCCAATGCTGGTTTCAATACCTACATTAGGAATGGTCAATAAAGTAGTCATAGCATTTGCTTTTATATACGTTTGACTTTGGGATACAATACAGAAGAGAAAAAAAGAAACAATAAATAATTTTTTCATAAAAAGTGTTTTCTATTATTTAGACCAATAGCTTATTGGAGAAAATCAAAGACAAATGTAAAATATTTATCTGTAAGGTTTTTATGTTTTTAATTTATATTAGTCACGCAACTAAATTTTAAATAAAAAGGACATAAAATTAGTATTTGTTCAAAAGAGAATAAATTAGAGTATCAAAAAAACGACCATCAAAAAATTCATTTTCTTTTAAATGTCCTTCTCTGACAAACCCATTTTTTTCTAAAACTTTTGCAGATGCATCGTTATCAGGATCAATCATCGCTTCAATGGAATGCAATTTCATGATTTGAAAACCATAATTAACAGCTTCTTTCACTGCTTCAGATATAATTCCTTTTCCATGATATTCAGGTAATAACATATAGCCAATTTCGGCACGATAATGTTCGGGTTTTATTCTGTAATGACCAATAACTCCAATAAGTTTTGGGTTGTCTTTCAACGTAATAGCCCAATTGATACCTTCATTAGCTTCAATTTTTGTATCGATCATTGCAATGTGTTCCAAGGCATCTTCGTTCGTTTTTACTAAAGGTCTTGGAATATATTTCATAGTTTCTGGATTGGATCGCAATTCGAAAATTTCTTTAATGTCATTAGTGTTTACTCTTCTCAAAAGCAAGCGTTCGGTTTCTAAATCAGGAAATGGACTAAAATTTATAGCTAACATATCTTAGTAATTAAAGGATTTCGATACTGTATTTTGATTGGAACGTTTCCTTGGTTTCTAGAATTTGAATGCCTTCTTTTTCAAATAGATTTTCGGAACTTTCATTGGTATCCGAATAACCAAACCAAGGTTCAATACAAATAAATGCCGCATTTATTTTGGTCCAAATCCCTAAGCTTGGAAAATCATCAAAATGTATTTTTAGAATTGGATTTTTATTTTCTAAAATAGTCAACGAGTTGGATTTTAATGTTTTGAAAATCAAAGCATCGTTTTCAAACAACTCATACGTCAGCGGAATATATTTATTAAGAACGTCTAATTTCTTCGTTTTATTTGAAATTAAATCATCCTCCAAAAGATAATATTTCAATGGTTCTTCTTTTTCAAAAGCAATAGCATAACTCTCGAATTGATTTGGCAAAGCAAAAGCAGGATGTGCGCCAATAGCAAACGGCATTGCAGTTTTTCCGTTGTTGATTACTTTATATGCAATCGATAAATTATGCCCGTGTAATGTGTAAATGATTTGCAATTCAAAGTCAAACGGATATGCTTTTAAAGTTTCTTCAGAAGAGTGTAGGGAGAAAACAGCACTGTTTTCTGTTGCATTGATCAATTCAAACTCCATATCTCTGGCAAAGCCGTGTCGCGATAAATGATATTCCATTGCATTATAGTGAAAGGAATTATTTTTTAAAGTCCCAACAATTGGGAATAAAACAGGAGCGTGCTTGCCCCAAAATACCGGATTTCCTTCCCAGATGTATTCTCTATCGTGGTTTGTTTTTAAAGAAATTAATTCAGCTCCAAAATGTTTAATTTCTGCAGTGAGATTCGAGTTTTTAATTAGAGTTGTCAAAATTATTTTTTCGGGTTACTTTAAAAATGGTTTTCTGGCGTAAATATATTTTATAATTTTTAATTCTGATACGCTTTAAACATGATTTTATTGATTTATAATGGAATCAATTCGATCTCAATAGTTCAAAATCCTCTTTTTTTTCATTAATTTGTGATATAAACAATTAGAAAATGAAAAAAATTCGCCTCGGAGTCATGCTGCATTTGGCTTTATTATTGGGATTTACATCTATTTGGGCACAGCAAACCCCAGCAAATGCATCCGGTAATGCAGTTTCTAACTACGATTATCACGATGCTTTTGCTCCGTTTTTTTATTCCAAAAACGGAACAAGTACACGATCTGCGAGTGGTCAGCCTGGAGCTGAATATTGGCAAAATAGCGCTGATTATAAATTAACGGCAAAACTGGATGAAAAAAACAACGAAATTTCGGGTACAGGAATCATCACCTATACGAACAACAGTTCGGATAAAATGGCTTTTGTTTGGATGAATGTAGACCAGAATTTATTCAAAGCGGATTCCCGAGGAAATGCAGTTGTTCCAATTACAGGAAGTAGAAATGGGGCTCAAGGCCAAATTTTTGATGGCGGACATAAAATAAAATCAGTCAAAGTAATTACTACTGTAAAAGGAAAATCTACTGAAGTAGAAGTTAAGTACATTATTACGGATACTAGAATGCAGGTATTTCTCCCGCAAGTATTAAATGCCAAAGGCGGTTCAGTTAAAATAAAAATCGACTTTTCGTTTATAGCTCCTTTTGAAGGGTCAGACAGAATGGGAGTTTTAGAAACTAAAAATGGAAAAATTTTTACCATAGCACAGTGGTATCCGCGTATGTGTGTGTATGATGATGTACGAGGCTGGAATACGAATCCGTATCTTGGAGCGTCGGAATTTTATTTAGAATATGGTGATTTTGATGTCAGTATTACAGCACCATCCAATCATATTGTGGTGGCTTCCGGCGAATTACTGAATCCTACCACAGTCTATTCTGCCGAAGAGCAAAAGCGTTTAGCGCAAGCAAAACAAAGTGATAAAACAGTTTTTATCCGTACTGCTGCCGAAGTTGAAAATTCATCAAAAATGATTACTGCAACTACTAAAACGTGGAATTACAAAATCACAAATGCCCGTGATTTCTCTTGGTCCTCTTCAGCAGCATTTATTTTAGACGCAGCAAAAATCAATTTACCTAGCGGCAAAAAATCATTGGCAATTTCCGTTTATCCGATAGAAAGTGCCGGAGATGCCGCATGGGGACGTTCCACAGAATATACAAAGGCTACTATAGAAAATTATTCAAAAAGATGGTTAGAATATCCGTATCCAACGGCTACAAATGTTGCCGGAAATGAAGGCGGAATGGAATATCCAGGAATTGTTTTTTGTAGCTGGGAGTCAAAAGGAGCAGATTTATGGGGTGTTACAGATCATGAATTTGGTCATATTTGGTTTCCTATGATTGTAGGATCCAATGAAAGACTGTTTGCCTGGATGGATGAGGGTTTCAATACTTTTATTAATTCATTGAGTTCAGTAGATTTTAATAATGGGGAATATAAAGAGCCGCGTGCGGATATGCATCAAAGGGCGGAAGTGTACACGAGTCCAAATCTGGAAACCATAATGAGTTCTCCGGATAACATGAAAGAGTCTAATATAGGTCTTTTGGCGTATTCGAAACCAAGTTCAGGATTAGTGATTTTAAGAGAGCAAGTTCTTGGGCCGGAACGATTTGATCGGGCTTTGAAAACTTATATTGAGCGTTGGGCATACAAACATCCGCAACCGGACGATTTCTTTCGAACAATAGAAAATGTTGCTGGAGAAGATTTGAGTTGGTTCTGGCGTGGTTGGTTTCAATACAATTGGCGTTTAGACCAAGGGATTAATTCAATCAAATACGTAAAAAACGACCCAAAACAAGGAGTTGTGATTTCGATTGAAAACTTCGAAAAAATGGCTATGCCGGTAAGTTTAGACGTAAAAACGAAAAGCGGAAAAATAACGCGCGTTCAATTGCCGGTAGAAGTTTGGCAAAAAAATAAAGCGTGGTCTTTTAAACACAATTCGACGGAAGAAATCGAAAGTATCACACTAGATCCGGATCATGTTTTACCGGACAGCAACACAGCAAATAACACCTGGACAGCAGACAAAGGATTGATTGAAAAAGATGTGATTCTGGATGGGTATTTAGGAACTTTTTCTACATCAATGGCGCCTATAAAAATTGTTTTTTCAGAGAAAAATGGGTTGTTAAATGTTTTGATTACCAATTATCCAAGCTTTTCCGTGGAGCCAACTGGAAAAAATACGTTTGCATCGAAACTTGCGGGACTTAAATTTGAATTTAATGACAGTCTAATGGGATTTGATATGTTGATTCCTGATGGGCAAAAAATACCGTTTACAAGAGATAAGTAAGTCGAAAGTTTAAAAGTCGTAAAGTCAAAAGAATTAACTTTAAGTAAAATAGCTTTAAATCAGATTGTTACATAATTTTATCCTGATTTTAAAATACGACATTATACCATGGTTATTACATAAATAGTCATAAAATATTAAAAAAAGAAAAGACTTGTAGGAATTAAATCCACAAGTCTTTTTTATGTGTTATATTTTTTTGTTCTAAATTTACTCAGGAATTTGCTGGCTTAGGCAATGCAATGTTCCAAAACCCCAAATAAAATCAGTAGCACTGATCCCAATAATTTCTCGATCAGGAAAACATTCTGCAAGGATGTTCAATGCTTTTCGGTCGTTACTGTCGTTAAAAGTAGGTACCAAAACACAATTGTTCAAAATTAGAAAATTGGCATAACTTGCTGGTAATCGCAAGCCGTCAAATTCCAAACGTTTTGGCATTGGTAAAACTACAATTACTGGAGATTTACCATTTTCCAGTTTGGCATTTTGCAAGCGTTTTAAATTGTCTTGCAATGGTTTGTAATTGTTGTCTTTAGGATCGGTTTCCACAATGGTCACAATCGTATCTTCATTTATAAATCGGCATAAATCATCAATATGTCCGTGCGTATCGTCACCTTCAATTCCATTGCCTAACCAAATTACATTGGTTATCCCAAGATATTCCTTGAAGACGGCTTCGTAATCGGCTTTAGTGAAATTGGGATTCCGAACCTGAATATCCGGATGCATCAAGCATTCTTCTGAAGTCAATAAAGTTCCTCTTCCGTTAGTATCAATCGCGCCACCTTCTACAATTACCGGTTTTCCTTTGTATAAAACTTGAGTAATAGGAATATTCAGAAATTCTCCTACTTTGGCAGGAACAAATTTATCTAATTGAATGTTTTTATATTTTGCCCAACCATTAAAATTAAAGTTCAAAGCTTCTCTTTCGGCTCCGTTTTTGACAATTATCGGACCTGAATCACGCATCCAACTTCTGTTGGTTTTATGAATGATGTAGGAAACATTTGTTAGCACAACATGAGCTGTTTCCAGCATCGTATTGACTTTTTCTTTTTGGTTTTCATCAGCAACTACTAAAAAGACTTGCTCAAAAGAAGCTGCTTTTTTAATGAATTCTACAAAAGCCCATTGAACAGTCTCGTATTTCCCCGGCCAGTCTTTACCGTTATGCGGAAAACAAAGTAAAATGCCTTGTTGCTTTTCCCATTCAGCTGGAAATCTTCTATTATTTGTAGTCATACAGCATATCTAATTTTAAAGTCTGCAAATATAAACATTCAGTAGGATTTTAAAATAGTTTGCAACCATTCATTTCCGATATTTCATAAATTTATAAGAATAGTTTTGGTAATGATTATATAATATTTAGTTAATTCTTGTTGAGCTTCTGCTAGTTATTTTTGATAAAAATTAAAAATACACTTATGAAAAAATATGGTATTACACTATTAGCGGCAATTATGGTATTGTCAAGTTGCGAAAAGGACTCTGATAAAGAGGGATCTCCTGAGTTGGTTATCAATGAAAACGCTGCCACTTTCAAAGAAATTGGTTCAATTGTGATTGGTGGAGTCGGAGCTGCTGAAATAAGTGCGTATGATGAGGTTTCTAAAAAGTTATTTACCGTAAACAACAGTAATACGAATAGAATTGATGTTATCGACTTATCTAATCCATCAAGTCCGGTTTTTGTAGCAAGTATCGATTTAACGCCGTTTAATGGAACTTCAAATAGCGTTGCAACTTTTAATGGCAAATTAGCAGTTGCATTAGAAGCAAAACCAAATAAGCAAGATGCAGGAAAGGTGGTCGTTTTTGATACGGCTAAGTACAGTGTCATCAAAGAAATTACGGTTGGTGCTTTACCGGATATGATTACTTTCTCTCCTGACGGAAATTATATCATGACTGCCAATGAAGGTGAGCCAAATGATACCTATTCTATAGATCCCGACGGTTCTGTTTCGATTATCGCAGTCAATAATAATTATGCAGTGACGACTTTAAATTTCGGAAGTTTTAGCAATCAATTGAGTACATTGAAAACCAAAGGATTCAGAATTGCAAGCCCAACTAATAATTTTGCCTCAGATATTGAACCGGAATACATCACGATTTCTGCTGATTCAAAAACGGCTTGGGTGACTTTACAGGAAAATAACGGAGTAGCTAAAATTGATTTGGCAACCAAAACGATCACTACTATTTTTCCTTTAGGTTTTAAAGACTACAATCTTGCCGAAAATGCTATTGATATTAGTGATAAAGATGGAGGTGTTTTGGCTAATACATGGAAAGTTAAAGGAATGTTTCAACCCGATGCAATTAGTAATTTTGAAATAAATAATATTCCTTATTTTGTTACTGCAAATGAAGGAGATGCTAGAGAATATACTGGTTTTGTTGATGTAAAAAGAATTAGCAGCTCTTCGGTTGTTCTGGATCCATTAGCGTTTCCTAATGCGGCGGCTTTAAAAGCTGAGGCAAGTATGGGAAGATTGAATATCAATACCAAAATGGGTGATACGGATGGCGATGGTGATTTTGATGAATTAGTTTCTTTTGGAGCCCGTTCGTTCTCTATTTGGAATGGAAATACTGGCGAATTAGTTTTTGATAGTAAGAATGAATTAGACAAGAAAGCACAAGAATTGGGGATTTATGATGACGCAAGAAGTGATGATAAATCAGTAGAACCAGAATCAGTTGTGGTGACAAAAATGGGTGATAAAACGATTCTTTTTGTAGGTTTAGAAAGAGCTGATGCGGTTATGGTCTACGATGTTTCGAATCCTGCTGCGCCAAAATTTTTACAAACTTTTAAAACAGGTGATGCTCCTGAGGGATTACTTTTTATTCCAGCTTCGAAAAGTCCAACCAAAAGAAGTTTAGTAGTGGTGAGCAGTGAAGGTGACGGTACCGTTAAAATATTTCAACCAGATTTAAATTAAAAGTAGAAGTTTTAAATAAAATCCCTGCTTAGAATAATTTCTTAGCAGGGGTTTTTTAATTATATAATGACGATTTAGTCGATGGCTCTTTTTGTAATATCACCAAAAGCATCAATTCTTCTGTCTCTGAAAAATGGCCAGTTCTGACGCACATTTTCCTGTAAGTCTAAATCTACTTCAGCAATCAGGATTTCTTCTTTGTCGTGTGAGGCTTGCGCCAAAATTTCGCCTTGTGGTCCCGCAATAAATGAAGATCCCCAAAACTGAATTCCCGCCGTATCAGGCAAGTACTGTTCTAAGCCAATTCTATTTGCAGCAGCAACATAAACGCCATTCGCAACCGCATGTCCTTTCATTACACTCATCCAGGCGCCATGTTGGTTTTCACCGTATTGTTCTTTTTCTTGTGGATGCCATCCAATTGCGGTTGGGTAAAACAATACTTCAGCACCTTGTAGAGCCGTCAAACGAGCTGCTTCCGGATACCATTGATCCCAACAAATCAGCGTTCCAACCTTACCTTTTTTAGTTGGAATCGTTTTAAAGCCCAAATCACCGGGGGTGAAATAGAATTTTTCATAAAAATGAGGATCGTCCGGAATGTGCATTTTGCGGTATAATCCTGCTTCGGAACCATCAGTATCAATAATGTAGGCGCTATTGTGGTATATTCCTGCCATTCTTTTTTCGAAGAAAGGAACAATAATTACTACTCCTAATTCTTTTGCCAAAGCACTAAAAGCGATAAAAGAAGTACTATACAAAGGTTCTGCTAAAGCAAAGTTATCTACATCTTCACTTTGACAAAAATAATGACTGCTATATAATTCTGGCAACGAAATAACTTCGGCACCTTGATTTGCTGCATCACGAACCCAACTTAAACATTTTTTCAGGTTGTTTTCGGCAATATCATTAAGGTTTAATTGGATGACTGCTATTTTGTATTTCTTGTTTGGCATGACTAAAATTTTAGACTGCAAAAATAGTGAATTTTATAAAGAGTAGAAAATAGAGATAATGTGTTTTTTTTAGGATTTTAATTAGTCGTTGTTCATATTTATTGGTTTTTTTAGATTTACACTTACTTTTAAAGAATTTGTACATGGATATAGAGAACATTTACTTTAAACATCCGGATTTTGAGCCATAGAAAAATTAATATAAAATTGGCACTAACAAAACAAGGAGGTTTTATTTTTGTAGGTAGTATTACAGCAAATAAAAGGGGTCAAGTTTTTACTTTACCAAAATACTGTAATTTAGTATTTATTAAATTTTTACAATTATGAAAGAAGAATTCAAAATCATCGATAAAGAAGACATAACTCTTCTTAAATTTCCACAAACAGACGTCCTTAACGATGTTGACGAAATAAAAACTAGAATAAGTGAGATCAACAGGGCTTTAGCATTGGGTAATTTAGAACATTCAAAAATTAAAATTTACTTTGAGGATAACGAATCAAAAAAAATAGTTGACACAACGGTTTGGGGTGTTACAGACAAAAATGTGATCTTAAAGCAAGGTGTGATGATTCCAATTCACAGAATATATAAGTTGTTTTAGTATATTGGTATTCTTTAATTCTTTGGTGCAGTTCTTTAGATCACTTTCTGTGCAAGCAAGTGTTCTGCTCTTGCCGTTACAAATTTATAGTAGTCAGTTTTTGTTGATATTCATGAGTGAGACTAAAGTGTCTTTACTTTTTGCCAATTATCTTTTTAAACAGGGTTACAATTCCCAAGACAATAGCACCAAATACAAGGCCGATTATAAATTCAGTTATTATGGACGGTATTTGTGGTAGTATGTCGTGCAGGAACGGAATTTCATGTACAAATATGCCGCCAGCCACTAATAATAAAGCGATTGTACCTATTACGGATAAACTTTTGATGACTTTTGGCAAGGCTTGTACCAGAATATTTCCTAACGTTTTTGAAAAACTTTTCTCTTTGGAACTCAGTTGCATCAGTTTTAAACCTGCTTCATCCATTCGGACAATTAGGGCCACAATGCCGTAAACACCAACGGTTGCTATGATTGCAATGATGGAAACTACCATTATTTGTGATGAAATGGGTTTGCCAATTACAGTTCCCAATGCAATAATTACGATTTCTACGGATAAAATAAAATCGGTTACTATAGCTGATTTGATTTTTTCTTTTTCGAAAGCTAAAATTTGTTCCTCGGTCAACAGTTCCATTAAAATTTCGTGTTTTGCATGTTCGTGCGGGAAGAAGTATTCGTATATTTTTTCGGCGCCTTCGTAAGCTAAATAAAGTCCGCCAAGTACTAAAATTATGATAACAGCTACCGGTAAAAATGCACTCAGTAGAAAGGCGATGGGTAAAATGATTACTTTATTTAGGAAAGAACCTTTTGTAATTGCCCATAATACGGGGAGTTCTCTTGACGAAATAAATCCGGAAGCTTTCTCGGCATTTACGGCTAAATCATCACCTAAAATACCAGCCGTTTTTTTGGCTGCAATTTTACTCATTACTGCAACATCATCCATGATTGCTGCGATATCATCTAATAGTGCGAAAAAACCTGATGCCATTTTGATTGTTTTTTACAGCGCGGATTTTGGTATTGTTGTACCCAAATCTAATCTACGCATATTGATTGTTTAGTGATGCGAAGCTACTACTTTTTGATTTACTCTATTTATAAAACAGGTAAATTTTTAGTTAATATTCACCCAAAATCTTTCTGTAGTAGCGATACTGTTTTTAATTACATTTGAAATAAAAATAAGTATGCAATTTAAACATGTATTTAAAGCTAAATTAGATTGGCTTTTTTTCAAGAAGGAAGCGGCGACGTATACTAAAAGTCATACCATAACTATTGATGGTAAGGCTGTTTTAAATGTTTCGGCTGCTAAAGCTTTCAAAGGAGATCCTGCTTTGTACAATCCTGAAGACCTGTTATTGAGTAGCGTGGTATCCTGTCACATGATGTCTTACTTGTATGTTTGTAAACAAAATGGTATCGACGTGATAACCTATACGGACGAGGCAGAGGCAACTCTGGAGGTTTCGGACGACGGTAGCGGGCGCTTTATTGTGATTAAACTGAATCCAAAAGTTCGTATTACTAACAAAGAAAAAGTAGAAGAGGCACTTAGCTTGCATAAAAAAGCAAACAAACTCTGTTTTATAGCCAATTCGTGTAATTTTCCAATTGTACACTTTCCAACTTGTGAAGTTGCAGGTATAAATTAAAGTTGGAATGTCGTTTTTACTTTTTTTGGAGAATAATTATAAAATAGCAATTAAATCAGCTGGTTTACTTCAAAAAAAACTGTAAAGTATAAAAAAACACTAGCCTTTCGACCAGTGTTTTCATAAGTTTAAATGTTTCTAGAAACTTAAGAAACTCACTCACTTTGATTTCTAAAAACCAGTTTTCCATCAAAAGCATCTATCAACACAATGCTGTCGGTTGTTATTTTTCCGGATAGAATTTCTTTGGATAATTCATTGAGCACGTCTCTTTGAATCACTCTTTTCACGGGTCTGGCTCCAAATTGTGGATCGTATCCTTTCTCTGATAAGTAGGCAATAGCTTCCGGAGTCGCGTCCATCGTGATGCCTTGTTGTGCCAACATTTTGCTTACGCTTTTTAGTTGTAAACCTACAATTTGAGCTATATTTTTAGTAGTCAATGGCGTGAACATTACGATTTCATCAATACGATTGATAAATTCAGGACGCACCGTTTGTTTTAGCAACCCTAGAACTTCTATCTTGGCCAATTCGGTTGCCGCTTCCACACTTCCTTTTAGATTTTCGAATTTCTCCTGAATAATCTGGCTTCCCATGTTTGAAGTCATGATGATAATCGTGTTTTTAAAATCGGCTAAACGCCCTTTGTTATCTGTCAAACGTCCTTCATCCAAGACTTGTAGCAAGATATTAAACGTGTCCGGATGGGCTTTTTCAATCTCATCCAATAAGATTACAGAATACGGTTTTCTACGTACGGCTTCGGTCAATTGTCCGCCTTCATCATAACCTACATATCCCGGAGGCGCACCCACCAAACGACTTACGCTGTGGCGTTCTTGATATTCACTCATGTCAATACGGGTCATCGCATTTTCATCGTCGAACAGGTATTCGGCCAAGGCTTTCGCCAATTCGGTTTTACCAACTCCCGTAGTTCCAAGGAAAAGAAAGGTTCCCACCGGTTTTTTCATGTCCTGCAATCCGGCACGGCTTCTGCGCACGGCATCACTTACGGCTTCAATGGCTTCTTCCTGTCCTACGACTCTGTGATGCAATTCATCTTCCAGTTTCAGTAGTTTTTCTCGTTCGCCTTGAAGCATTTTCATTACTGGAATTCCGGTCCATTTAGCCACTACTTCGGCAATGTCCTCACGAGTGACTTCTTCTTTTATCAACGAAGTTCCGGATTGGTTTTCTTGTAATTCCTTGAGTAAAATGGCTAAACGTTCTTGCGCTTCCTTGATTTTACCATACCGAATTTCAGCTACTTTTCCATAATCGCCTTCACGTTCTGCACGTTCTGCTTCGTATTTAAAGTCTTCAATCTCCGTTTTTACGGCTTGAATATTATCGACAACGTCTTTCTCTGATTTCCATTTGGCGTAGATTTCGTTGCGATCTTCTTTGAGATTGGCCAAATCCATTCCCAAAATTTTAAGTTTGCTTTCGTCTTTTTCTCGTTTAATGGCTTCAATTTCAATTTCCAATTGCATGATTTTTCGATCCAAAACATCCAGTTCTTCGGGTTTCGAATTGATTTCCATACGTAGTTTTGAAGCGGCTTCATCCATTAAATCAATAGCTTTATCTGGAAGAAAACGGTTGGTAATATACCGTTGCGATAGTTCGACAGCGGCAATAATAGCATCGTCTTTGATTTGGACTTTATGATGCGTTTCGTATTTTTCTTTAATTCCGCGCAAAATAGAAATAGCACTTTCGGTATCCGGTTCTTCGACCACAATTTTTTGGAAACGTCTTTCGAGTGCTTTGTCTTTTTCAAAATATTTTTGATATTCGTCCAATGTTGTGGCTCCAATGGCACGAAGTTCTCCACGAGCCAAAGCCGGTTTCAGAATATTAGCCGCATCCATAGCGCCTTCGCCACCACCGGCTCCCACAAGGGTATGGATTTCGTCAATGAATAAAACTATATCGCCTTCGGCAGAAGTCACTTCTTTCACCACGGATTTTAATCGTTCTTCAAATTCTCCTTTGTATTTGGCGCCAGCAATCAAAGCTCCCATATCAAGCGAATAAACGATTTTATCTTTCAAATTATCTGGAACATCTCCATCTACAATTCGGTGTGCCAATCCTTCAGCAATGGCGGTTTTTCCCACTCCTGGTTCTCCCACGAGCATTGGGTTGTTTTTAGTTCTTCGGGTTAGAATTTGTAATACCCTGCGTATTTCCTCGTCACGACCAATTACTGGATCGAGTTTCCCTGCTCGAGCTAATTCGTTAAGATTTTTGGCATATTTATTTAAGGAATTATAGGTTTCTTCAGCAGATGCCGAAGTTACCCGTTCTCCTTTTCGCAATTCATCGATAGCAGCTTTTAGCCCTTTTCCGGTAACGCCTTGATCTTTTAATATTTGGGATACTTTACTTTTAGAATCAAAAATTGCTAAAATTAAATGCTCCACAGAAACGAATTCATCATTCATTTTTTTTGCAATAATTTCGGCTTCGTTCAGCGTGGTGTTTGCAGTTCTGGAAAGCATAATTTCGCCACCAGAAACTTTTGGAAAACTCTGGATTGTACTGTTTAATATTTGAAGAAACAAGGGCACATTTACATTCAGTTTTTTTAAAATAAAAGGTGCCACATTTTCGTCGACTTCAAAAATAGCTTTAAAAATATGTTCATTTTCTATTTGTTGTTGCCCATAGCTTTGTGCCAATTGTTGGGAAAGCTGAATGGCTTCCTGGGATTTGATTGTAAATTTATTTATGTTCATGATGGTACATTGTTTTGTATCTTTTACTTAACTTTACGAATTATATTCAATATATATTCCAATACAATAATACAGACAAATTGACGGAAAATTTATGATTGGTATCATACTTTAAAGTCAAAATGTCTTAAAAAAAGACAATTATGAGTTTTTTCAAAAATATTTTTAGTAGTTCAGACGACAAGGATTTTAAAGAAAACAAAATCAACTGGAATGAATTAACTGATTTGGTACAACTGGATGAAATTATCGCTATTTCAAATGAAAAACCGGTAGCCATTTTTAAACACAGTACTCGATGCAGTATAAGTAGAATGGCGCTAAAACAGTTTGAAAATGAGTTCAATAGTTCAGATAAAGTTACGCCTTATTTTTTAGATTTAATAACGCATCGTGATATTTCTAATGAAATTGCGAATCGTTTTGGCGTGACCCATCAATCTCCACAATTGATTTTAATAAAAGACGGAAAAGCCATTTATAATGTTTCGCACAGTGATATTGATGCGGAGGAGTTAGGAAGAAAAGTATAGTAAATAGGATTGTTTTAAATAGTTTACCGCAAATTCGCTAATTAATCACTGTATTAAATTAGCGAATTTGCGGTTTTATTTTTTAGACAAACCGGTAAAAATAATTAGTAGGAATCGTCCATTTTTTTCTTAATTTGATCTAAACACAAATTATTAATACTTCCTTCGTGTGTATGTTTGGTTTCTTTTGGAGATTGGAAAGTACCATTTTCTAATTGCTCAGCAACGGCTTTATACGCATCTCTAAAAGGCATTCCTGCAACAACCATTTCGTTTAAGGAATCTACCGTAAACAAATAATCGTATTTTTTATCGTCTAAAATGTGTTCTTTCACTTTAATGTCTTTAATCGCAAAAATAGCGATATCTAAACATGCTTTCAGGTTTTGAATTGCTGGAAATAAACCTTCTTTCAATAATTGTAAATCTCTGTGATAACCACTAGGAAGGTTGTTGGTAATTAAAGTAATTTCGTATGGCAATGCTTGAATCTTGTTGCATTTTCCACGAATCAATTCAAAAACATCCGGATTTTTCTTATGCGGCATGATACTCGAGCCTGTTGTAAGATGGGCAGGCAAAGTGATGAAATCAAAATTCTGACTCATATACAAACAAACATCCATAGAAAATTTAGCTAGAGTAGCTGCTACACTACTCATGGCAAAAGCAACCGTTTTTTCTGATTTTCCACGGCTCATTTGTGCCGCTACAGAATTGAATTTTAAGGTTTCAAACCCTAATTCTTTAGTCGTAAATGTTCTATCGATAGGAAACGAACTTCCGTAACCTGCGGCCGAACCTAATGGATTTTGGTCTACAATTTTCAAAGCGGCATTCAGCATCGTTACATCATCAATTAAGGTTTCGGCGTAAGCAGAAAACCACATTCCAAAAGAAGAAGGCATCGCAATTTGAAGGTGAGTATATCCTGGCAATAAAATATTTTGATGTTTTTCGGCCGACTCCATTAGCAAATCAAAAAGACTTTTTACTTGTTGCTTTAGTTCTTTAACCACGTCTTTTAGATACAAATTAACGTCTACCAAAACTTGGTCGTTACGAGAACGAGCAGTATGAATTTTTTTTCCGGCATCGCCTAATTTTACCGTTAATAGATACTCGATTTTAGAATGTACGTCCTCGAAACTGTCTTCGATTTCGAATTTACCGTTTTCAACGTCTCTTATAATTTCTTCCAAAGCCAAAACCAGAGAAACGGTTTCGGAATCTGTTAGAAGACCAATTTGTCCCAGCATTTTTGCATGTGCTATAGAACCTAAAGCATCGTATTTTGCCAGCACTAAATCCAGTTCTCTGTCGTTACCAACGGTGAAATGTTCTATTTGTTTATCTGTTGGTATTCCTTTTTCCCAAAGTTTCATGATTTTTATTTTTTTTTCGTAGGGACAAGTCGCGACTTGTCCCTACAGATTATTATTATTATTATTATTATTTAAAAAAATCAGTTAGTATTTTGATATACAATTGAATTCCTTCTTCTATTTCGTTTATAAATATAAATTCGTCTGCCGAGTGTGACCGCAGGGTTTCACCAGGTCCTAATTTCAAGGATTGACAACTCAAAACCGATTGATCCGAAAGGGTAGGCGATCCATACGTGGTTCTTCCCAATGTTATTCCTGCTTGTACTAATTCGTGTGCAACAGGAATTGATGACGCATTTAAATGCATCGAACGTGGATTGACTTCGGCAGTCAAATGTTTTTTTACAATATCTAATATTTCTTGATTATTATAACGATCATTCACTCTGATATCGACAACCAAATGACATTCGGCGGGAACTACGTTGTGTTGTTTACCTGCAGTGACTTGTGTTACGGTCATTTTTACAGGACCTAAAACCTCCGATATTTTTTCGAATTGATAGCTGTTAAACCATTCGATAACGGGTATCGCATTGTAAATAGGATTATCAGGATTGTTGTGTGCGGCGTGACTTGCAGTGCCTTTTACGATGACATCGAGTACCAATAATCCTTTTTCGGCTACGGCCAATTGCATTAAAGTAGGTTCTCCAACAATGGCACATTCCAATTCCGGTAAATGTTTCAATACGCTGTTTAATCCATTTTTCCCGCTGCTTTCTTCTTCGGCTGAAGCTACCATCACAATATTGTAAGGCAGATTCTCATTCGAATAAAAATGTACAAAAGTGGCTAAAAGTGAAACCAGACAACCTCCCGCATCATTGCTTCCCAGTCCAAATAATTTGCCGTCTTTTACGATAGCTTCAAATGGATCATTAGTATAACCTTGGTTTGGTTTTACAGTATCGTGGTGCGAATTGAGTAATAGCGTAGGTTTGGTGGTATCAAAATGTTTATTGAAAGCCCAAATATTGTTATTCTCTCTTTCGAAAGGAATACTATTTTGTGTAAACCAATTTTCGATTAAAAGTGCAGTTTGGTCTTCTTCACTTGAAAATGAAGGCGTTTCAATCAGTGCTTTTAATAGCGAAATGGCTTCTTGTGTAAGGATTTCTATATTTTTCATACTTATTTTAGCCACGGATTTACAGATTTTTTTTTAATTGAAATAAAAAATTTTGTGCAAATCTGTGAAATTTGTGTTCAACTTTTTTTATAATTTGATGCGTGTGCAAATTGCCTTTGAATCTTTCAACATTCGGTGATGACCAATTTTTATTTTTTGAACTCCCTTGGATAAACTGTTGAAACAGTTGTCTAATTTAGGGATCATGCCAGAATGTATGGTGCCTTCGACTTTTAATTTAGAATACAACTCTTGATTGATGTTCTCGATTACGGAAGAATCATCTTCGGCATCATGTAAAACGCCGGGTTTTTCGAAACAATAATTTAAAGTTACATCAAAAAATTCTGATAAAGCAATTGCCAATTCGCTAGCAATGGTATCGGCATTCGTGTTTAATAATTGTCCTTTTCCATCGTGTGTTATTGCGCAAAATACAGGAACTATTCCAGTTGAAAGTAATGTTTCTAACAATTCCGTATTCACTTTTTTTACATCGCCCACAAAACCATAATTGATTGTAGGATGGTTTCTTTTATCCGATAGAATTAAATCTCCATCAGCACCAGAGAACCCCATCGCATTAGTTGATTTTGATTGTAATTGGGTAACAATATTTTTGTTGATTTGACCTGCATAAATCATCACAACTACATCAAGCATAGCGGCATCGGTGATGCGTCTTCCATCAATCATTTGTGGAATTAAACCAATACTTTCAGCCATTTTGGTAGCTGATTTTCCACCACCATGAACGAGTATTTTGTAGCCTTCAATCTTAGAAAAATCGGATAAAAATTGTGACAATTCCGTTGGGTTATCAATGATGTTTCCACCAATTTTTATGATTGAAAGGGATTTTAGGTTCTGGGTTTTGGGTTTTGGACTCATTTTTAATATTTTAAAAATCTTTTCTCTATTTTCCACTTTCTAAAATCTTCTGCAACACTAATTGCGCGGCATAGGTTCTATTATTGGCTTGTTCGATAACAATTGAATTTTCACTGTCAATCACTTCATCTGTTACAATTACGTTACGTCTTACTGGCAAACAGTGCATGAATTTAGCATTATTGGTCAGCTTCATTTTATCGGCAGTTACGGTCCAGTTTGGGTCGGAATTTGTAATCTGACCATACTCGTTATAATTGCTCCAGTTTTTGGCATAGATAAAATCGGCGTTTTCGAAAGCTTTGTCTTGGTCGTATTCAATCTTGGAGTCTTTCGTGATTTCAGGATTCAATTCGTAGCCTTCAGGATGCGTAATTACAAAATCAGCCTCTTGTAATTGCATCATTTCCACAAAGGAATTGGGTACCGCTTGAGGTAAAGCTTTAGGATGTGGTGCCCAAGTCAAAACTACTTTTGGACGGTGTTCCGTTTTGTGTTCAGCCATTGTAATTGCATCGGCTAGTGATTGTAATGGATGTCCTGTAGCACTTTCCATATTGACAACCGGTACCGTGGCGTATTTTAAGAAACCCATAAGAACGGTTTCGGCATTGTCTTTTTCTTTGTCTACCAATCCGGCAAAAGCCCTGATGGCAATAATATCGCAATATTGAGAAACTACTGCAGCCGCTTCTTTAATATGTTCCGAAGCACCGGAGTTCATGATGGCTCCATCTTCAAATTCTAATGTCCAACCTTCGCTGGTGAAATTCATTACCATGACGTTCATTCCCAAATTCAAAGCTGCTTTTTGTGTACTCAAACGTGTTCTTAAACTGGAATTAAAAAACAACATTCCTAAGGTTTTGTTCTTACCCAGTTTTTTATTTTTAAGTGGTTTTTTCTTGATTTTTAATGCTTGTTTCACCCATTCGTCGAGCGAATCTATGTTTTGTATGGATATGTAGTTCATTATCTTAATTTGTTTAATCGGTTATTTACTTCGTCAGTTCGCTTTGCTCGTGTGTTTAATCAATTAACCGAATTAACGATTAACCGCATCAACATTTATACAATTTTAGTAAATGGTATTTCGTTTTTTAAAGCTTTTAAAATAAAATTGTCTTCCAAGCCATTTACAATCCAGGTTTCGATAGTAGCGGCTTTGGCGATTGCCGATGCTTCAATTTTAGACTGCATTCCGCCAGTTCCATGTGAGGATTTTGAATCGCCGATTTCTTTTTCCAATACTTTTAAATCAGTTACCAAAGAAATGGTTTCAGGAACGGCATCATGGATGGATGCTTTGGTATAAATCCCATTCGTATTGGTGGCGATAATCAGAAGGTCAACATTTAATAAAACGGCTGTTAGAGCAGCTAATTTATCATTATCACCAAACTGGATCTCATCCGTTGCTACGGTATCATTTTCATTGATAATTGGGATGTAATTATTTTTGACTAACACATTGATGGTGTTTACGATATTTACTTTAGATTGTTCTTTTTCAAAATCAGAATAAGAAAGTAAACATTGCGAAATCAGCAATCCTAAATCACGGAAATTTTCATGATAAATCCGCATTAAATGTGGCTGACCAATCGAAGCTAGTGCTTGTTTTACAAAAACATCTTTGTCGTGGTTGTCCAGTTTTACAAATTGTTTGGCCGCAGCAATCGCGCCCGAACTCACAATGATAAACTCGTACTCGTCTTGTAAAACCGCTATTTGCATTCCAATATCTTCAATCTTTCCTCTCGAAATGTGATTGGTTTCTTTGGTTAATGTATTGCTTCCTAACTTTAATAAAATTCTTTTTTTGGCCATTTTTATTTTTTGTTTAGACAAGTCGCAACTTGTCTCTACTAATTTTTACCTGATTTGTCCATTTCCGTAAATATACCACTTATTAGTAACTAGATGTTGCAAGCCGATTGGCCCACGTTGGTGTAATTTGTCCGTGCTTATCGCCAATTCGCCACCTAAACCAAACTGTCCTCCATCCGTGAATCGGGTAGAGGCGTTTTGATATACGGCTGCCGTATCTACATTTTCCATGAATTTCTGGGCAATTGCATCATTTTTTGTGATTATCGAAGCGGAATGTCCACCACAATATTTATTTATTTTGTCAATCGCTTCCTGATCCGAATTGGTTGTTCCAATAACAATTTTATAATCCAAAAACTCTTCGTACCAAATTAAATCCGATTCAATCTGAGGAACAGCTGTTGCTCTGGAAATGCTTTCATCTCCCAAAATCGTAACGTTTCTTTGTTGTAATTCGGTAGTTATTTTTTTTGCAAAAGCTTCCCAGTTTTCAAGATTAGTATCAATTAAAACTTTATCTAAAGCATTGCAAACAGATATGTTAGAGGTTTTTCCGTTAATAATAATGTCTAGCGCTTTTTTTAAATCGGCTTCTTTATTTACATACACAAAATTATTACCTCGACCACTAATTATTACGGGACAAGTAGCGTGTTTTTTTACAAAAGCGATTAAGTTTTCGCCACCACGAGGAACGATTAAGTCCACTTTTTGTGTGGGTTTTTCTAAAAATGCCTGCGTGTCTTCCCGATTGTAATTCAAGTATTCCACCCATTCCTTTGATACATTGTTTGTTATTAAAGCCTGATGCCACAATTCCACAATTTTCAAGTTGGATTTCAAAGATTCTTTTCCGCCTTTCAATAGAATTTTATTTCCGGATTTAAAAGCGATTCCGCCAGCTTCAACAGTAACATCGGGTCTGGATTCATAAATAATCATTATGGTTCCAAAAGCCGCTGTTTTATTAATGATTTTCATTCCGTTTTCATGGTCGAAATTAAAACGTTCTACGCCAATAGGATCTTCCTGACTTGCTAATTGTTGCAGGGACAAAATCATACCGTCAATTTTGGCGTCATCAACGAGTAAACGTTTTTCCATAGCCAAATCATCCCCAGAATAATTATTGATATCCTGTTGATTCACCGTTTTAAGGTTGGCTCTTTCTAGTTCAAGAAGTTTAGCCATATGGCTTAAAACGGCATTTCGTTTTTCTATTGCTAATACGTGGTTCATTAGTTTTTGGTTTACTATTTTAAAAAAATATAAACATATAAGGCACAAAAGTTTAAGAGGTTAGATGACTTATATGTTTAAAAAATCATTTCAATTCTGCCAATGTTTCTTGTAAAGCTACAATAAAAGTATCAATTGCTTCTTTCTTGATTGTCAATGGAGGAAGGATTCTTAATAAGTTTTTATTGTTCGCATTTCCGGTAAAAATATGCTTGTCCATAATCATTTTTTTACGAAGTGCACTTACGTCAAAATCAAATTCTACTCCTAGCATTAATCCCCTTCCTTTTACTTGGATAACTTCAGGAACTTGTTTGATAGCTTCTAAAAAATAGGCGTAAACGTCATTTACGTTATCCATTAATTTTTGGTTTTCAATCACATCCAAAACAGCAATTCCAGCGGCACAAGCCAAATGGTTTCCACCGAAAGTAGTTCCCAATAATCCATAACTCGCTGTGAATTTTGGAGAAATCAAGATTCCGCCAATAGGAAATCCGTTACCCATTCCTTTGGCCAGACAAATAATATCTGCTTTGATATCATGATGTTGGTGTGCAAAAAACTTTCCGCTTCTTCCGTATCCTGATTGCACTTCGTCCAAAATTAAAACAGCATCATAAGCTGCACATGTTTTTTCTAAAGCTTGGAAAAATTCGGTTGTGCCTTGGTCTAAACCGCCAACTCCTTGAATTCCTTCAATTATAACAGAAGAAACATCTCCTTTTTTTAGTTCGTTTTCTACCAACTCAATGTTATTCAGTGGCAAAAAAGTAACGATTTGTTGTGCATTGATTGGAGCAATAATTTTTTTGTTATCTGTTACCGCAACTGCCGCCGAAGTTCTTCCGTGAAAGGAATTATCAAAAGCAATCACACGAGATTTATTGTTGTGAAAAGAGGCTAATTTCAAGGCGTTTTCATTGGCTTCAGCTCCAGAACTGCACAAGAATAAAGTGTAGTCTTCCAATCCTGAAAGTTTCCCTAATTTCTCTGCTAATTCTATTTGCAATGGATTCTGAATCGCATTGGAATAAAAACCAATATTATTCAATTGATTTTTTAATTTGGAAACATAATCCGGTTGGGTGTGTCCAATGGAAATTACACCATGACCGCCATATAAATCTAAATATTCCACACCTTTTTCATCTGTAATAGTACAATCTAGTGCTTTAACAGGTGTGATATTGTATAATGGGTAAACGTCAAATAAGTTCATAATAAATATTTTTCCCCACCCCGGCCCTCCCCGAAGGGGAGGGTGACGAGATAGAATTTGATTATTTTATTTTTTTGCATATTGGCTCCCTCCCCTTCGGGGAGGGTTGGGGAGGGGATTAAAATCCGCTTGGTTTCAAATGTAATCCTGTGGTTTCATCCAGTCCAAACAGTAGATTCATGTTTTGAATGGCTTGTCCTGAAGCTCCTTTTGTTAAATTATCAATTACTGAAGTAATCAATAGCCGGTTTCCTTTTTTCATTAAACTAATAATACATTTATTCGTTTGAACTACTTGTTTCATATTGATTCCAGTGGTGGTAACCGTTACAAAAGGTTGGTATTTGTAAAAAGCCTCATATTTTGCAACTACATCTTCCAGATTTTCTTCAATTGTTGTGTATAATGTAGCGAAAATTCCTCTGGCAAAATCCCCTCTGTTGGGTACAAAAATCAATTCGTTTTTATAGTCCGCCTGCAATTGGTTGACACTTTGATTTATTTCGCCCAAATGTTGGTGTTCAAAAGCTTTATAATGTGACATATTGTTCGATCTCCAACTAAAATGCGTCGTTTCCGAAGGTGAAACTCCAGCTCCTGTACTTCCGGTTGTGGCATTGATATGAACATCAGTCGTAAGCATTTCGTTTTTAGCCAATGGTAATAACGCTAATTGAATTGCTGTTGCAAAACAACCTGGATTAGCGATAAATTGGGCATTTTTTATATTCGCTTTGTTTAATTCGGGCAAACCGTAAACGAAAGTTTTTCCGTTAAATTCTTTGTCTTTTGTTAATCTGAAATCATTTCCTAAATCGATGATTTTGGTATGACTCGCAAATTGATTGTTCTCTAAAAACGATTTTGATTTACCATGACCTAAACACAAGAAAACTACATTCACATTTGGATTTACAGTATCGGTAAAGTTCATTTCGATATCACCCATCAAATCGTGATGCGCGACATGAAGTGGTTTTCCGGCGTTTGTCGTGCTGTAAACAAAATCAAGTGTAGCATTGGGATGAAACATCAATATTCTGATGAGTTCACCCGCAGTATAACCTGAACCGCCAATTATTCCAATATTAATCATAATCTTATTTTTTAAACGTACTAGAATTAATCCTTATTGGAGTAATTCGATTTGTATTATTTTTTAACCACATAGATACATAGATTTTATTAATTTTATATAGCGTTTCACTTATTGGAGTAAAATATAGCTTTGTGTAACCAAGAATTGGTCTGTATAAGTTCTTTTTTCTATGTTTCTATGTGGTTAAATTTTATATTTGTTGATTAATTCAGAATTTCAATTAATCATGGGTCAGTTTATTTACAGATGAAAATATGTTTTGGGCATTCCCCAGAATTTTGATAAATCCTTTGGCATCGTCAGATGTCCAAGCGTTGTTCATTTCACCGTATTGACCAAAAGTGGTATTCATTAAGTCATTTTTAGATTCAATTCCGTCCAATGTAAAGTGATATGGTTTTAGAGAAACGATAACGGTCCCGTTTACAGTCGTTTGAGTGTCTTCAAGGAAAGCCTCGATGTTTCTCATCACAGGGTCCAAGAATTGTCCTTCATGAAACAACATTCCGTACCAGTTTCCTAATTGTTCTTTCCAGTATTGTTGCCATTTACCCAGCGTATGTTTCTCTAATAAATGGTGTGCTTTGATGATGATTAAAGGTGCAGCGGCTTCAAAACCAACTCTTCCTTTAATTCCGATAATGGTATCGCCCACGTGCGTGTCTCTACCTATAGCGTAAGCGTTTGCTAGTTTTTCTAAGGTAACGATGTTTTTTGTTGGGGTATCCAATGTTCCGTTGATGCCTACTAATTGTCCTTTTTCAAATTGTAGAGTCACTTTTTCTTCTCCAGTTTTTTGCAATTGAGAAGGGTACGCTTCACTTGGTAAAGTTTGATTTGACGTCAATGTTTCTTTACCGCCTACGCTTGTTCCCCACAATCCTTTATTGATGGAATATTGTGCTTTTTCCCAAGAATAATGAACTCCATTTTTAGATAAATAATCCACTTCTTCCTGTCTTGATAATTTTAAATCTCTAATAGGAGTTATGATTTCAATTTCGGGAGCGATGGTTTGGAAAATTAAATCAAAACGAATTTGATCATTTCCTGCACCAGTACTTCCGTGGGCAATTGCTTCGGCACCAACAGATTTTGCATATTTAATCGCTTCGATAGCTTGAAAAACACGTTCGGCACTTACTGATAATGGATAGGTATTATTTTTTAATACATTTCCATAAATCAAATATTTAATGGCTTTGTCATAATATTTATCTACAATGGTAAGATTTGCATGTTGCGCACTTCCTAATTCGTAGGCTCTTTCTTCAATAGCGGCTAGTTCAGCATCATCAAATCCGCCTGTATTTATAAGAACGGTATGAACTTCATATCCTTTTTCGTTTTTTAAATATTTTAGGCAATATGAGGTATCTAATCCTCCGCTATAAGCTAATACAACTTTTTTCATAATTATTGTTTTTTCTTCCCCCAACCCCTCCGAAGGAGAGGGAGCCGAAACTGGCAAAGGGGAATTTTTTGTTATGATTATTTTATTTTTCTCTTTGGCTCCCTCCCCTTCGGGGAGGGCTGGGGAGGGGGTTATTTTTTTAAGAAAAGCGCTTCTTTAATTGATTTTAATCGGTTTGATATTTTGACATTAAAGGGGTGCTTAGGCGGATCTTTAGGCTTTTCTTTTGGGTCATAAAGCATTCCGGTGCATAAACACATTTTGTTGTCTTTACTTTTTAGAATTTCATAATTGGTACAGGTTTGACATCCTTTCCAAAAACTTTGATCGCTCGTCAATTCTGAAAAAGGAACAGGTTTATACCCCAAATCGGAATTGATTTTCATTACCGCTAAACCAGTGGTGATTCCAAAAACTTTAGCCTCTGGATATTTTTTTAACGAATAGTCAAAAACAAATGATTTAATTTTTTTTGCTAAGCCTAGATTTCTGTAATCCGGATGTACAATCAACCCGGAATGTGCTACAAATTTTCCGTGTTGCCAACTTTCGATATAGCAAAAACCGGCAAATTTCCCGTTGTCTAATGCGATAATGGCGTCTTTGTTTTCCATTTTTTTCTGGATGTATTCAGGAGTTCTTTTAGCAATTCCCGTACCTCTCAATAGTGCGGATAATTCTATGGTTTCGCATATTTCCTGTGAATATTTATAATGTTCTTCCTGAGTTGTTATGATAGAAATGTTCATGTCAAAAGCTGGATTTTTGAGTTATAAAATGATTTAGGGGTCTTTTTTGAAATGCATTTTTTCTAAAATCTATTGTTTTTTCAAAACGGGTCAGGGCAGTACAATAAAATGAATTAAAGTGCACTAATGATGCCTTAGTTTTAATTTGTGGATAGATTGATCCAGTGAAAAATAGCGGTAATTTCAAAACAAAAAAATAAAATGAATAAAGATACGAAACAGCTTTTGGGTACTATAGTGATAGTATCCGTACTTCGGGAGAAGTAGAACGACTGTTTGTCCGTAACAAAGAAATAATATGTAAACTTAATTTATTCATTAGTACAAAAGTACACATATTTTGATAACACAGCGCTAATTTTGTCTTTTGTAACAAAATTTTAATGGATTGTTGTTTTTTTTTAATCCAAGAAAAACGCATTTACAGGCATAAGTATCAAGGCGTTTATCGAATAGTAAAGTCTTTAAAACATCAGTTTCTAAACTTGTTTTGGTTGATAATTTCTTTAATTTTAGATTTTAAATCTTCTCCAGTGTCATAAACCATTTGTTCGCTACTAGGAAAAGGAATTGGACTTCTGTCAAAATAAGAATAATTATCATCAGTGGCGAGTCGGTCTCCTTTGTAAGTGGCATTTATAGTTTTGAGGTTATCCACCATAACAACTTTCCTTTTTCGTCTAAAACTTCTTTCCCATTAGTATCAATCAGTTTTTTGACACTGTCTTTGATGATGCGTTCTTTTACAAATTATCTTTCTTTAATTTGCTCTGGCGAAATATAAATTTATCTAAAATGGATTGCCATTCCATAATCATACCCAATTCCTTTTTGTTTGTTGCTGAGGTAAACAGTCCATTTATCGTTTAATCCCAATGTGCAGAAGTCCAACAAATCATTTTGAAGACGAACCGGAATAATCATGTTCGTTTCGTTTTTAGTGAAAACCGAAAGATAATCAGAACCTTTAAATTTAGCCTCATCCAGCAAATAAACATATTCCTGCTTGCTTTTTTTGTCTTTATTGATATTCAAATTCGAAATCGCATTATCAATTGTCTGATCGTAATTTCCGGAGCTTAACAAGTTTTGGGTTTGCTTTACGCCACATGAGGAGAGTAGTACAAAAAAGGAGAATAAAAAGGTGATTTTTTCCCGGTGGTTTAGTATTAAATAATGGTGTTGTTCCAATAGTTTATTTTAAGTGGATTTTTTTTGTTGTTTTTAGTTTAATGCTTAAAAAAGGCCATAAAAAAACCCAACAAAAAGAGTACAATTGTTAGGTTTTTGAAGGAGTATTTTATTTTTTATTTGCGAACAAAAGGAGGGAGCAGTTTGCTGGAAACTTCACCAAAGCCAATGCGTACTTGTCCGTTTAGACAATATCCTTTCATAATAACAGTATCATTATCATTGATGAATTTACGTTCAGTTCCATCCTTTAGTTTTATAGGATTTTTCCCGCCCCATGATAATTCTAACATGGAACCGTAACTGTCCGGTGTAGGGCCTGAAATGGTGCCAGAGCCCATCATATCGCCAGAATTTACACGGCAACCATTAGAGGTATGGTGTGCTAATTGCTGGCTCATGGTCCAATACATATATTTGAAATTCGAACGTGAAATCACAGTTGCTTCTGATTTTTCAGGTTGTATGGCTACTTCTAAATTAATGTCAAAAGAATGTTTTCCTTTTTGTTGCAAATAGGGAAGTGGCGTCGGTTCTTGTTTGGGTCCTCTTGTTCTAAAGGGTTCCAAAGCATCCATAGTAACAATCCAGGGTGAAATAGAAGTGGCAAAGTTTTTTGCTAAGAAGGGGCCTAGCGGCACGTATTCCCATTTTTGAATATCGCGAGCACTCCAGTCATTCAATAAAACCATTCCGAAAATATAATCTTCGGCTTCGGATACTGCAATATTTTCTCCCATGATATTGACATCCGTAGTGATAAAAGCGGTTTCCAGTTCAAAATCAACAGAACGGGAAGGCCCAAAAACAGGTGTGGTTTCACCATTAGGTAAGGTTTGTCCCATAGGTCTGTGTACAGGAATTCCGGAAGGAATAATGGTAGAACTTCGCCCATGATATCCTACAGGAATGTGAAGCCAGTTGGGCAATAATGCGTTTTCAGGATCGCGAAACATTTTTCCTACATTTGTAGCGTGTTCCTTGCTTGAATAAAAATCCGTATAATCGCCAATTAATACGGGTAACTGCATTTCTATATCTTCCATTTCAAAGATGATTATATCTCTGTCTTTGGTATTATCTTGTAATTTCAGATTTTTTTCGTCAAAAATTTCAGCAATTCGGTTTCGAACCAAACGCCAGGTTTTTTGGCCGTCTGAAATAAAATCATTTAAAGTGTCCTGCATGAACATATCATCGGTCAGTTCTATACCTTCAAAATAATTTAATTGTTGTAAAGCACCCAAATCGATTGCGAAATCTCCAATTCTAGTTCCAACTGTTACGATGTTTTCTTTGGTTAAAAAAACACCAAAAGGAATATTTTGAATGGGAAAATCACTATTGAATGGTACTTCTAGCCAGGACTTTCTATTGGTATCGTTAGCTGTTATCGGCATATTTTGTTAATTATTTTGTTAAAAAATTACTCATCAAATATATTATAATCTAACTATTAACCAAACGTTTTTTTGTATTTTTGCATCAAAATTAACGAAAATCAAAGAAATGCAACGCGACGAACAAATTTTCGACCTTATTCTGGAAGAACAAGAAAGACAAATTCACGGATTAGAACTTATCGCTTCGGAAAACTTCGTAAGTGATGAAGTAATGGAAGCAGCTGGTTCTGTTTTAACTAACAAATATGCTGAAGGGTATCCTGGCAAAAGATACTACGGCGGTTGTGAAGTAGTTGATGTTGTGGAACAAATTGCTATTGATCGAGCTAAAGAATTATTTGGTGCTGCATATGCAAATGTACAGCCACATTCTGGTTCTCAAGCCAATACAGCGGTTTACCACGCTTGTATCAAACCAGGAGATAAAATTTTAGGTTTTGACTTGTCTCATGGTGGGCACTTAACGCATGGTTCTCCTGTAAATTTCTCGGGACGTTTGTATACTCCGTCTTTTTATGGTGTTGACAAAGAAACTGGACGGTTAAATTACGATAAAATTCAAGAAATAGCCACTAAAGAGCAACCAAAA
This sequence comes from Flavobacterium sp. RSP46, assembly GCF_003984825.1. NCBI lineage: Bacteria > Pseudomonadati > Bacteroidota > Flavobacteriia > Flavobacteriales > Flavobacteriaceae > Flavobacterium > Flavobacterium sp. RSP46. The sequence continues at coordinate 63,089 of NZ_RYDM01000005.1, read as the reverse complement.
CTAATCATCGCAGGCGCTTCGGCTTATTCTCGTGATATGGATTTTGAGCGATTCAGAGTAATTGCTGATAGTGTTGGCGCTATTTTATTAGCAGATATTTCTCACCCTGCCGGGCTTATCGCCAAAGGCTTGATGAATGATCCATTGCCCCATTGCCATATTGTAACTACTACAACTCACAAAACATTGCGTGGCCCTCGTGGAGGATTAATTTTGATGGGTAAAGATTTCGAAAATCCATTTGGTTTAACCACTCCAAAAGGAGAAATCAGAATGATGTCTTCCTTATTAGACTTGGCCGTTTTCCCAGGAAATCAAGGTGGTCCGTTAATGCATATTATTGCTGCAAAAGCAGTCGCGTTTGGCGAAGCTTTGAAAGATGAATTTTTTACCTATGCGTTACAATTGCAAAAAAACGCAAATGCAATGGCAGATGCTTTTGTAAAAAGAGGGTACGAAATCATTTCTGGCGGCACGGACAATCACATGATGCTAATTGATTTAAGAAATAAAAATATTTCTGGAAAAGATGCTGAAAATGCATTGGTAAAAGCAGAAATTACTGTGAATAAAAACATGGTACCTTTTGATGATAAATCACCATTTGTAACCTCAGGTATTCGTGTAGGAACTCCAGCTATTACCACTCGTGGTCTGGTTGAGGAAGATATGGAAACCATTGTGGCATTAATAGATCGGGTATTAATGAACCATACGGATGAAGATATTATCGAAGAAGTAGCCAATAAAGTAAACGAAATGATGAGCGAAAGAGCTATCTTCGTATACTAAAAAATACGTCTTAAAGGTTTTAAAGTCGAAAGTCGAAAGTCTTTGATTAGAATTTAATATTCTGTCTTAGTTTTTGGCTTTCGACTTTATGACTTTATGACTTTATGACTTTCTAACTTTAAGACTAAAAAAATGTCCGTACTACGATTAAAATTACCAACAGATCCCAGATGGGTCAATATTGTAGAAAAAAATATCGAGGAAATTCTCACAGATCACGCTTGGTGCGAACAGAAAGCAGCTACAAATGCGATTACAATAATTACCAATAACTCGGAGCATCAGGATCTAGTGAAGGATTTATTGGCTTTGGCCAAAGAAGAACTTGATCATTTTGAGCAAGTACATGATATTATCATTAAACGCGGCCTAAAGTTGGGACGCGAGCGTAAGGATGATTATGTCAATGAACTGTATCTGTACATGAAAAAAAACGCTACCGGAAACAGGATTTCTGCTTTAGTGGAACGGTTATTGTTTTCAGCTATGATAGAGGCCAGAAGCTGTGAGCGTTTCAAGGTGCTTTCAGAGAATATCAACGATGAAGAATTAGCTATTTTTTATAGGAATTTAATGGAAAGCGAAGCAGGACATTATACCACTTTTATAACCTATGCACGTAAATATGGGGTAGGAATCGATGTTGAAAAACGATGGAGAGAATGGCTGGAATTTGAGGAGAATGTTATAACAAATTATGGAAATAAAGAAACAATTCATGGATAAAATCTATTTTCTGTGTTTGTGTTTTTATTTTAAATAAATTTATATTCGCGTAATTATACTAGTAATCAGTAATTTGTGTTTTATTTCTTTTTAAAGAATGCTGTTTTAATTCTAAACTATTTTTTTTTGCTGTAAATTTATATTTTTTGATTTATATTTATGTTTTTAAATTTAATTCTAACAATTATCTATTGCTATGAAGCTCAATTTTAATTATGATGGAAACATAGCTTGCAGGGCTATATTGCAAGAGCAATTAGAAAAATTAGAGATTAATTATCAACTTTTAGACTTAGGGCAAATTGAAATTGTGGATGCTATTTCAGAAGAGAGTTTGAACGCACTTCAGGATGTTTTAAAAAAATATGGGATTCAAATTATCAATAATCCAAAAGCACAATTAATCCAAAAAATTAAAGATGCTATTATAGAAATAGTGTACGATAAAGATAAATTTCCGGACGTAACGATATCTCAATATTTAGCAGACAAACTGAACTTCAGATATGGGTATATCACTAATGTTTTTTCAGAATATACCCATACCTCTATTGAGAATTTCATTATTATTCAAAAGATTGAAAGAGCAAAAAAATTAATAATTGAAGAGAAACTGACTTTAACGGAGATTTCGTATGAGTTAAACTATAGCAGTGTAGCCTATTTGTCTACGCAATTTAAAAAAGTAACCGGATTAACTCCTTCCTTGTTTAAAAGAATTGTAGGTAAAAGAAGGAAATTATCAAACAAAGAATAAATAAAATTTAAAAAATAATTCCCTATTTTATGATTGCACACCAAGATTCAATGCATATTCTTCTGGCTGATGATGACGAAGATGATCGCACTTTTTTTAGTGAAGCTTTGCAAGAACTCAAAATGAACAATGATTTAACGCTGTTTAAAGATGGTAAAGATCTGATGGATTATTTAGAAAATCCATTAAGTAAGTTGCCTCATGTTTTATTCTTGGATTTGAATATGCCCGGAAAAACAGGACTGGATTGTTTGAATGAGATTAGAGCCAACAGCCGATTTAAAGAGATTTCAATTGCAATATATTCTACTTCTTCCTCAGAGAAAGATATTGAAGATACTTTTATTAAAGGAGCCAATATTTATATTAAAAAGCCAAATGACTTTATAATGTTGAAAAAAGTAATCAAGGAAGTTGTACACATGAATTGGCAATTTCATTCTTCAGGACTAAACATAGAAACTTTTTTCTTTAGCATATAAAAAAGAATAAATGAAAATTTTAGGACTATATAAAAATTCTCAAGTCTTTAAAATAGCATTGGCCATTGCAATTGTTGTGGTTTGTTATATTGCTTCAATGTTTTATTCTCAAATGGAAAAACTGGATTCAACAGTTGAATTAATTGCAAATTCAAATGAAACCCAAATCGAATTAGAGAAACTTTTGTCGATTATTAGTATTTACGAAACGAGTTTGCGGAGTTTCATCATAACAAAAGAAGACAGCTATATTGAGAACCGGTTTTTGAGCAGAGGAAAAATAGAAGAAAGCATCAAAAAGTTAAAAGAGTTGACCGCTAATAACGCTTTGAGAAATAAAGATATTGAACAGCTCGAAAAAATCATCGATTACCGCTTTAAGTTATTCAGACAAACCTACATTATTGCTAAAAGTAAAAATTCCGGCCCGATTGATTTAAATGCAAAGTTACTCGAAAGTAGTAAAGTCACTGAAGAAATGAAATCCTTTGTGACCGAAATTATATTTTCGGAAAGTAGAAAAACAAAATTTCAAAATGACAACCATCAATTTGAATTGCAGGACTCCTTAATTACGGCTTTTTTATTAGTCATCCTCTCGCTTTTGATTTTATTGCTTTCCTTTCAAAAAATGAATGTTGATATTGACGAACTCAAAAAAGCAAATGACGCATTAAATTTACTAAACGAATCCTACAACGCTGCAGAAAAAACAGCAGGTTTTGGACATTGGATGGTTAATATAGAAACAAAAAAGTATACTTTTTCAGATAATTTATTCCGTTTAATGGGAGTTGAGCCTAAAGCTTTCGAACCTAATATTGAAAATTCGATTCCGTACATACATCCCGATGATTTAGAATATGTAACTAAAGTACACCTGGATTCTTTGATAAATCACCAGTCGACTTCCATGATATTTCGGTTTTTAACACCAAGCGGCGATATCAAATATATTATGGGTGTTGGAAGTTTTACTACTAATGGAAAAGGAGATTTAATAAAAATTGGGGTAAATTATGATATCACTAATCAATATAAAAAAACACTTGAATTAGAAGAAAGTAACAAAGAACTAAAATATATTAATACAGAACTGGAAGCTTTTAATGACATTGTAAGCCATGATTTGCAAGAACCGCTTCGTAAGATTCAAATGTTCATTTCCAGACTGGAAGAAAAAGAATTGGACTTGATTTCACGACAAGGGAAGGAATATTTTTCTAAAGTACGAGTGGCAGCTAACAGAATGCAAACGTTATTAATTGATTTAGTCAATTATTCCAGAACTATAAAAGGCGATAAAGTTTTTGTAACAACGGATTTGAATGTAGTTTTGGGCGAAATACTCCAGGATTTATCATCAAATATTGAAGAGAAAAAAGCCGAAATTCAAATAGGTAAATTACCAACCATTACTGCAATACCTTTTCAAATTAAACAGCTCTTTATTAATTTGATTTCCAATTCACTTAAATACAGCAAGGAAGATACAGCTCCTGAAATAAGTATCACTTCTAAAAACATTACGGATAAAGAAGTCCGGGAGTATAAAATAAGCAATAAAGACGAGTATTATAAGATTGTTGTTACTGATAACGGAATAGGTTTTAAACAGGAATATGCCGAAAAAATATTTCTTTTGTTCAAGCGTTTGGAAACTGATTCTAAATATTCAGGAACCGGGTTGGGATTGGCTATTTGCAGTAGAATTGTAGACAACCACAATGGTTTTATACAAGTAAAAGGGAAGCCAAATGTAGGGGCTAAATTTTATATTTTTATTCCAAAAGGGGATGTGATTTAATTAAATTACAAAAAAACAGAATGATATCAATATCAGAAGCTACTACGAAAGATTTAAAAACCATTCAGGAGATTGCCTATAAAACTTGGCCTCAAACTTATGGAGCCATATTGTCAAAAGAACAAATTGACTATATGCTTGAACTCTTTTATTCAGAACACGCATTACTTGAAAATTTGATCCAAAAAGGACATCGTTTTCTTTTGGTACATCAGGATGAATTTTGCCTTGGTTTTGCCTCTTATTCACATAATTATTTAGCGCAAAACCTAACGCGGCTGCACAAGATTTATTTGCTTCCAGAAGCACAAGGAAAAGGAGCAGGGAAGCTATTGATTGATACAATTGAAAATTTGGCTAGAGAAAATAATTCGGTTGCGGTCTCTTTGAACGTAAATAAATTCAACAACGCATTGTCTTTTTATAAAAAAATAGGGTTTGAAATTGTTTCCGAAGAGGATATTGAACTAAAGCACGGGTATAAAATGGAAGACTACAGAATGGAAAAAAAGCTATAATCACCAAAAATTGCTTATTGAACAACAGCAGGAGAAGTTAGGAAGAGTGCGTATACTTCCGGAGTTATAAAAGTAGATGACAGTACACCACCATAAAAAATGGACTTGAGCGGAGTCCCAAAAGAGCAGCATCAGCCGACCATTTTTTGACGGTTATTTTACCCGAAATGAAAAAAAGTATTCAAAGTAAGGACACCTTGATCTTTAATAAAGAATTTGAGAATATAACAATCAACTGTAACCGATGTCATGCAATGGAAAACGCACCTTTTTTTACGATCAAGACACCCACAGACAGACAAATACCAATAAGAAAATAATATGTTAGAAAAAATCATTAATACAGACAATTCAAAAACCACAATAATCATTCGTTTCATAGTAGGAGCAGTGTTTTTATCGGAAGGTATTCAAAAGTTTTTGTTTCCAGCAATTCGCGGAGCTGGGAGATTTGAAAAAATAGGTTTGCCTTCACCTGATTTATTAGGAAGTTTTGTTGGTGCATTTGAAATTATTTGTGGCGTCTTACTTTTAATTGGGTTGTGTTCGCGCTTAGCAAGTATTCCTTTACTTATAGTTATGCTAGTAGCATTTGCAACAACAAAATCAGATGTTTATTTAGAAAACGGATTTTGGGAACTGCTTCATGGTAGCAGAACTGATTGGGCAATGCTTTTAGGTAGTTTTTATTTACTAATAAAAGGGAGTGGATTTTGGTCTTTGGATAAAGCTTTGATGAAGAATGAATGAACTTGTAAATCGAATTACAAATAAAAAAAGATGGTCTGTTGCCAGACCACCTTTTTAAACAAATTATAAAATCTAAATTAAAGTAAGTCAAAACGGTCTAGGTTCATCACCTTAGTCCATGCTGCTACAAAGTCCTTTACAAATTTTTCTTGACCGTTTTTATACCCGTAAACTTCAGCTATGGCTCTTAGTTCCGTATTAGAACCAAAAATAAGATCTACACGAGTTCCTATCCACTTCAATCCGCCTGTTGTACGATCACTTCCTACGAATGCGTCATCTGACTCAGAAACTGCTTTCCAGGTGGTACTTAAATCAAGTAGGTTTACAAAGAAATCGTTTGTAAGGGTTTCTGGATGTTTCGTGAAAACACCATTTTGAGACTGATCGAAGTTTGAATTCAATGCACGCATACCGCCTACAAGAACAGTCATTTCTGGAGCTGTTAAGGTCAATAATTGCGCTTTGTCAATCAGCATTTCTTCTGCTGATATCGTATATTTTGTTTTAACATAGTTACGGAAACCATCTGCTTGAGGCTCAAGAACGTCAAATGATTCTATATCTGTTTGTTCTTGTGATGCATCTGTACGTCCAGGTGTAAATGGTACTGAGATAGTTTGACCTGCTATTGATGTCGCTTTCTCTATCGCTGCACTACCACCTAAAACAATTAAATCAGCAATTGAAACTTGTTTACTATCAGATTGAGCACTATTGAACTCTTTTTTGATATTCTCAAGTTTGTTAAGCACTTTTTCCAGTTGTGCTGGGTTGTTCACTTTCCAGTCTTTTTGTGGAGCAAGACGAATGCGACCCCCATTAGCTCCCCCACGTTTGTCAGAACCACGGAAAGTAGAGGCAGATGCCCACGCAGTTGAAACTAATTCTGAAACAGACAATCCTGAAGCAAGAATAATAGTTTTAAGGTTAACTATATCTTGATCATTAACCAATGGATGTGTAACCGCAGGAATTGGATCTTGCCAAATTAGTTCTTCAGCAGGAACTTCTGGTCCCAGATAGCGTACTTTTGGTCCCATATCTCTGTGAGTAAGCTTGAACCATGCTCTGGCAAATACATCATTAAATTCTGCCGGATTTTCTAGAAAGCGTCTTGATATTTTTTCATAAGCAGGATCAAAACGTAATGAAAGATCTGTAGTCAGCATAAACGGTTGATGACTTTTGGAAGGATCATGAGCATCTGGCACCGTGCCAGCGCCTGCATCCCCTTTTGGTTTCCACTGATGGGCACCAGCTGGACTTTTGGTCAATTCCCATTCGTATCCAAAGAGATTTTCAAAATAGTTATTACTCCATTTTGCAGGTGTTGTTGTCCATGCTCCTTCAAGACCGCTGGTTATTGTATCCCCTGCATTTCCGGTACCGAAGCTGTTTTTCCAGCCCTTACTTTGCTCCTCAATAGGGGCTGAAGCCGGTTCTCGTCCTACATATTTATCTGGATCTGCAGCACCGTGGGTTTTACCTAATGTATGTCCACCTGCACTTAATGCTACGGTTTCTTCATCATTCATTGCCATACGAGCAAACGTTTCACGAATATCATGAGCGGCCAATACTGGATCTGGATTCCCATTAGGCCCCTCTGGATTTACATAGATTAATCCCATTTGAACTGCGGCTAGCGGTTGTTCTAATTCGCGTTCTTCATTGTAACGATTGTCTCCCAACCATTCCCGTTCTGAGCCCCAATAAATATCTTCATTTGGTTCCCAAACATCTTCACGACCTCCAGCAAAACCAAAAGTTTTAAATCCTGCGGATTCAAATGCACAGTTACCACTTAAAATTAATAAGTCAGCCCAAGAGATTTTTCTGCCATATTTTTGTTTGATGGGCCATAGTAACAAACGAGCCTTGTCTAGATTCGCATTATCAGGCCAACTGTTTAGTGGTGCAAATCGTTGTGTACCAGCTCCAGAACCACCGCGTCCGTCAGCAATACGATAGGTTCCTGCACTATGCCATGCCATTCTAATAAAGAATCCTCCGTAAAAACCATAATCTGCCGGCCACCAATCTTGTGAAGTATTCAATAAATCCATAATATCTTGCTTCAAAGCAGCATAATCTAAAGACTTGAACTCTTTCGCATAATTGAACGAATCCCCCATTGGGTTTGACAGTTCAGAGTGTTGGCGTAAAATGTTTAATTTTAACTGATTTGGCCACCAGTCCCGATTTGAGGAAGCGGAACCAGCACCATGCTTTGCAGGAGTACCAGCACTCGCACCATGATTAAATGGACATTTGTTTTCTCCGTTGACATCGTAAGATTTGGAGCTCGGGTTTGTGTTATTTTCCATCGTATGATTTGTTTTTTATTTTCTTTAAAGCAAAGTTACATACAAATTACTTTTCCTAAATTACTTTTTAATAGATAAAAACTATAGTGGTTGTCATTAATTCTGAATTTATCAATTTATTAAAAATAATCAATTAAAAAGTCATCTGCATTTGTGTATTGGTATTCTTTTGGTTTTAAGTGCACTAGTTTACTAGAATTGGGTTCCACTTTTTTTTAGTTCTGATTTATGTTTAAATAAAGGAAATGGAATAGCAAAGGTGGTTATGGAATATCTCAGCATTGACATAATACTTCTTATACTGATAAATTTAGTGCGAACTAAAAAATAAATAACAATTTAATCCCAAACTAAGCCATCCTTGGTGCTGTTAGCTGTAACTTTAATCCAAAAAATAAAAAAATGAGTTTATTTGACGATAAAAAAAGTAAGGATCAAAATCCGATAGTATCAGCTCATGAAGCTTGGGTTGGAATTTTATATTCTTGCATTTCTGCGGACAATCAAATTACTGATTCGGAAACAGCAGCATTATCAAGAGTATTGCATTCTAAAGAACAATTTATAGGAATCGATATTGCGCCTCTTTATGCAAAATCCTATACTTTAAGAATTGAAATGGGGCAATTAAAATATCTTTCTGCCTGTTGTGAATGGATCCAGAAAGAAGATAAAGAAACCGTTTTTGCACTTGCATTAGAAGTACTACTTGCGGATGGAAAATTAGAGAAGGAAGAAAAAAACATAATTGAAGTATTGTCTAATCGACTCCAAATAAAGGCAGCAATGACCAGTAAAATAATTGAAGTGATATTCTTGAAAAATAAAGGAAACAACAAAGAGATATAAACAGGCCAATGTAAACCGTGTCATAATATAAAAGAGGTTTGATCTACACTGATTTTGTAAGACTAACAATTAGAAGAGTATTTTGAATTGCAATACTCTTTTTTGGTTTGATGCGTTATTTATGTTGAATTTATTATGTACTTTAGAATACTGTAATTACGGAACCAAAAACAACAAGAATTATTCGCGACTGTTGTTTTAAAAAAAACTATTGACCATCAAAAAGAAAATCAAAATAGCAAAGGAAAGTATTCACAAAAAACTTCATAGGGAACCCATAATCACGCATCCCAGACTGAAGTTTATCCCTAATGTTGTACTCAATTTGATCAGTTGTCTAGTTACATTAATCATAGTGGGAACTTTACTGTATTTAGTGCTGCACTATCTGATCATGAAATTTTATTATTTGGATTAAAAAAAAAGCCATATTTTAAAAATTGAAATTGAGTATAAAACTAATAGTACTCATATTCGTTTTATTTAAAATATAATTTTTGTTAGCATAGGTTTCACCCGCATTGAACTTGTGTACATACAATAATTGCGCATAAAACCCTTTTAACATCCCCTGAAATTGGTAGCGTACATCAGCATTGGTCTGCACATAAGAAGGCAATTCGTATTTATTTAACACAACCTTTTTTACCGGCATCCAGATGGCAATTGTTGCAATTCATTCCATTAGTAATTGGTTTGACACTGCCATTTGGACCCAAATATTTTGCCGTATGCGCAATTAGATCTTTGCCATATTCTACTTCCTGTTTTAAAGTTGAATCTTTAATCAGAGCGATGTCAGCCGGTTTCCAGAATTTTGCCGTTTCATTTTGCAAAATCACTTTTTTCTTTGCATCGATATAAAGAGAATCGAGATTTGAATCATTATTTTGAAACGAAGCGGTAATTGTGGTATTGAAAAACAAACCGACGAAGAAAACCATTACCAGGAAGATAATGGTTATAAACAGATAGATTAGCCTTTTTACGAGCGATTTAAATGGAATGATATTTTGTTTTTCTGGATTCATAGGGTATTAATGAGGCAGTTTGTCTCTAAAATAACCATATACCCAAGTTCCCACTATTGCAAAAAACAGAGTAACAATCATCACTGTGGCACCCGTTCCAATTTGTGCAAATAATGGTCCAGGACAAGCTCCTGTTACTGCCCAACCCAATCCAAAGATAAGGCCACCATAAATTTGGCCTTTGTTGAAAGTTTTGTCATGAAATTCAATTTTTTCGCCATGAATGGTTTTAATATTGAATTTTTTTATCATGAAAACGGAAATTATCCCCACCACTACAGCACTTCCTATGATGCCATACATGTGAAAAGATTGGAAACGAAACATTTCCTGGATGCGATACCAGCTGATTACCTCGGATTTTATAAATACAATACCAAACAAAACACCTATGATTAAGTATTTCAAATTGTGATACCATTTGTGTTCTAATTGGCTCTCGTTGATACAAACCGTATCTAAAGAACGCGTTTCGAAATCTGTATTTTGATCTTTAATGTTCATAATTTGTAATTTAGAGTGAAAGAATAAATGGTAAAATAACATTTGCCATAATCAATCCGCCAATGAAGAAACAACATGTTGCTATAAGCGATGGCATTTGTAAATTAGACAAACCAGAAATAGAATGACCGCTGGTGCAACCTCCCGCATAGCGAGAACCAAAACCAATAAAAAAGCCACCAATAACCATCATAAAAAAGCCTTTGAGTGTAAATAAACTTTCCCACGAGAACAATTGTTCCGGTAACATTCCATAAATTTCAGTTATACCGTAGCCTGCCAATTCGGTTTTTAGATTTCCATCAATAGTAATTGGATTTGGATTTGACAAAAAGCTGTACGCGATCACACCACCTAATATAATACCGAAAACGAAAAACATATTCCAAATTTCTTTTTTCCAGTCATATTTGAAAAACGTAATATTTGCCGGTAAGCACATGGCGCAAGTGTGGCGTAGAGAGGCGCTAATACCAAATGATTTGTTTCCAATGATTAACAAAGCCGGAACCGTAAGTCCAACTAATGGACCTGCAATGTACCAAGGCCAAGGTTCTTTGATTAATTCTAAAATTTCCATATTTATTTTTTTATTACAACAAAGGTTATATTTATAAATGAGTAGTTGTGTTACTTTTGTCACACAAGAAAAAAAAAGTAAAAAATGACAATAATTTTATTTTTTTAATAACTCGTCTAGCATTTCTCGGAACGAATCACTATTCCAATTTGCTGTTCCAATTTTGGCTACGATTACATTTCCTGATTGATTAATAATATAGGTTGCCGGAATTGTCGCTGATTCCATTTCTAATGGAGGATTGGTTACCGATTGATACACAGGAAGCGTCAGATTTTCTTTAATCATAAAAGCATTTGCTTTTTCGAAGGAATCCGTTGTCACAAACAAAAAGACTATTTTGTCTTGATAATCAACATATAATTTTTGAATGCTTGGCATTTCGGCAATACAAGGTGGACACCAGGTGGCCCAGAAATTAATGAATACTATTTTACCTTTGTATGCGTCCAATGACACCGTCTTTCCGGTGGCGTCTTTTAATTGCCATTGATAAGTTGACAGTTCTTTTTGATCCATAACGGCAATTGTTTTAGGCGAAAAAGCAATTAATCGATTCAGTTGTACTTTTACAAAAGTGCCCAACGGACTGAACAGAAGCAGTGCTATTAATACGATAAAAACAATATTTTGAACAGTCGATTTTTTTGATTTTTTTGGCTCCATTTTTTTAAATTATTATTATTCTCTAAAAAGAAACGATTTTAGATTAAAATTAGCGGGTTGTTTTTTATAAAGAGTCTTTCGGCATTCGGATTTCAATAATTAGTGATGATACAATGGTGATGACACCGATTAGAACAATGGCATAATTTACACCAAATAAATCAGCTGTTATTCCTGAAATAATCGCGCCTATCGCATATCCTAAATCCCTCCAAAGCCTGAATGTACCAATACTTTCTGCTCTTTGATGTGGAGTTGTAGCTTGTGCGATGGCAGATAAAAAGGTGGGGTAGACTAACGCCGTTCCTAAACCCAAAAATGCTGAAATTGCGGCCAACTGATAGAATGCTGCAGCAAAAGGAATAAAAAGTATCGCTATTCCCTGAAGTAACATTCCCCAAAACAACATCTTTTTTTTCGAATAAACATCAGACATTTTTCCGGTTACCAATTGTCCAAAACCCCAAACAGTAGGGTAAATGGCGGTTATAATTCCAATATTCTGTGAATCATAATTCAAAGAAAGCAACACAATAGGTAAAAGTCCCCAAATCATGCCGTCATTCAGGTTATTGACTAATCCTGCTTGTGTTATGGCGCTTAATGTTTTGTTTTTGAAAGTGGTTTCGAGAAAAATATTATCTAATTTTTCAGTTCTATTCGTTGTGTTTTCTTTTTGAACAAATACTCGGGTGTCTTTCACAAAAAACAAAGTCAATAAAAAACCAATTATCGAAATCCCAATTCCCAAGTAAAAAGGGTAGGGCGTAATGCCATATTTTTGTGCAATATAGCCTGACAGAAAAGCAACTAATCCAACGGCAAAATAACCGGCAAACTCGTTGAGTCCCATCGCAAGTCCACGATCTTTTTCTCCAACCAAATCAATTTTCATCACCACTGTACTGCTCCAGGTAAGTCCTTGACTAATTCCCAATAAAATATTGGCAAAAATCACCCAGTTCCAAGATTCTGCATAAATTAAAATAAAAGGAATTGGAATGGCTAGAATCCAACCGAATAAAAGCAAATTTTTTCTTCCGAAACGGTTCGCCAGTTTGCCCGTAAAATAATTGGTAATGGCTTTTGTAATTCCAAAGGCAATGATGAAAGAGAGAATAGCCGTTTTTGAAGCAATGCCAAATTCAATCTCAGCAAATTTTGGAATAATGGTTCGTTCCATTCCTATCATCCCGCCGACAAAGGCATTGACAATAACCAAAATAGTAAATTGTTTCCAATTTTCTTTCAGTCCAAGTTTGGTTGTATTTGTTTTCAATTGATGTAATTTATGAATTTAAAATCTTCGTTTGAAAAAGAAGTTAGGAATAAAAAAGTATAAGTTCTTATAATTTGTAATATTCTAATTGGTAGTCACCTATGTGTTTTTTATTTTCTAGGATGGATTTTTTATGCTTGAAATAGTTGATTGTCCCAAAAACAAAAATGATAAATGAAGTGATAAAAAGTGCGATTTCAATCAGTAAACTATTTTCAATTTTGAGCAGATTTCTCAAACTTAAACCTGCAATCAAAAAATACATTGACGTTCTCAAAAAGGCAAGAAAAGTAGATTGATTGGCCAATACAGTCCGTTGCAATGCTAATTTTTCTCTTAAAATTAAGTCTTTGTTTGCTGCTTTTTTTGTTTCCATATTATTTTATAATTAAGTGCAAAAAGTAGTTTAGTTGTATTTGTTTCGTAGAAGAGTAAAAATGAAAATTTTTTCTAAAAGCACTATCAAATTTACTTCTTTATTTAAATGAATTTGAAAAATCAAATGTTTTTTCAGTATTTATAAGTAGAATAAAATCAAAGTGTTTTTATTGTCCTCTAATTTTCATTGCTGAATAAATAAATATGCAGTTTAAAACAACTACTTTTCTTGTTTTAAACTGCATACACTATTTTTAAAACAACAGCTGTTTATTTGCTTATCGCTTCGTTTACATCTTGCCAAGTACCGCCATTTGTAACGTTTTTGAAACCATTTTGTTCCAAAATCATTTTGGCTTGACCGCTGCGATTACCGCTTCGGCAGAAAACAATAATATGCTCTCTTTCTTTGAATTTTTCTAATTGGCTCGCCACTTGATCCAAAGGAATATTTGTTGAACCTTTTACGTGACCTTCTGCGAATTCTGACGGTGTGCGAACATCTACTAAGAAAGCACCTTCGTTTATTAATTTTTCCATTTGTGTGGTGTCTTTTTTTGAAAACAGATTTTTAAAAATTCCGAACATAGTTGAGGTTTTTAGTATTCAATAGGATTATTTTGGCTCATCCACTCATTCATTCCAGGAGAATAGTTGAGCACATTTTTATACCCATTTCGCGCTAATAATGAATAGGCAATTGCTGCCCTGTCACCACCTTGGCAATGGATTAATACTTTTTTATCCTTACTTATTTTGTCCAGATTATTTACTAAAGTACCTACAAATACATTATCAGCTTCTTTGATATGACCTGCATTGTATTCTGCAACACCACGAAGGTCAACAACTTGAACATCTTTTTCTTGTTGTAAGGCTTTAAATTCTTCTATTGTAATTTGATTTACTTTCTCCAAAGAACCGCCATTTTCTTCCCATATTTTCGTAGAAGGAATGTACCCGTGAATGTTGTCTAATCCAATTCGCATTAGTTTTCTAGTCAAATCATCTAATTGTGATTCATCGGCAAGCAACATAAAAGGTTCTTCATACGTAAGAAACCATCCTGCCCAAGTGGCAAATGAATTATTCCCTTGAATGTTGATGCTTCCCGGAATAAATCCTGTAGAAAATTCCGTTTTATCTCTTGCATCAATCAATTTGATTCCTTTTTCTAAAGCTGCTGTTAACTCGCTATAATCCAGTTGTTTTAATTTTGGAACAGTTGTAAGAAGCGGACGATCTACTTTATTTAGTTTTTTCATCATCGCGAAATATTTTGGCGGTTCCGGTTGGTCTTCCAATAAATATTTTACAAATCCAGTTTCATCATTTTTATGCTGAAAAGCCCAGTTTCTTATTTTTTCATATCCTACAGTGGTGCTTGGAACGGCTCCTAGCGCTTTTCCACAAGCAGAACCTGCTCCATGACCTGGCCATACTTGAATATAATCAGGTAATGCATCGAATTTAGTAATGGATTGATACATTTGTTTAGCACCAATGTCCTGTGTTCCTTTCATTCCTGCTGCTTTTTCAAGCAAATCAGGTCTTCCTACATCTCCCACAAATACAAAGTCACCGGTGAACAACATGACAGGCTCATCGCTGGCAGGCGTATCGGTTAGCAGAAAACTGATGCTTTCCGGAGTATGTCCTGGTGTATGAACTACTTCTATTTTTAAGTTTCCTACTTTCAGAACATCACCATTTTTAATGTCAACATGAGGGAATTCATATTTCCAATCGGGCCCGCCTTCCGCTGAAAGGTACATTTCTGCTCCCGTCAAAGCTGCTAATTCTCTGGAACCAGCGAGGAAATCAGCATGAATGTGTGTTTCTAAAACATGAGTAATTTTCATATTGTTCTGCTTGGCAATTTCAAGGTAGGTGTCAACATCCCTTTTAGGATCGATAACTGCGGCTACACCTGCTTTTTGACAGCCAATAAAATAACTTGCCTGAGCAAGACTCTTGTCGTAAATGTGTTGAAAATACATATCGTTTATTTTTAAGTTTATTATTCATTTGAAACCAAAATTACAGATTACATTTATTAAAAATGGTGACATATGTTACACAAGTATTTTATAACTGTAATTGTAGTATTTTATTAATATGAATGTCGTGGCTCGTAGATACGATTTTTGCCGCTTCTCTTGTACAATTTGATTTTGGTTGATTAAATTTTTTTAATAAGCAATTGTGGAGTAACAAAAAGTACTGAATTACCTCGACCTTTGATTATTAATATTTGATATTGATTAGCCATTTGTTTTTGGATTTGTTTTAGTAATAAGAAGATAAATTTATTTAAATTGCTTCTGTATCAACGTGACTTTTGTTATACAATAATTTTATTTTAGAAATAACTCCTTAGTAATAATATAAATCCCCATCACTAAAACAAACCAGCCAAAAGCGGGTTTCAGTTTGTTGCCATTAATTTTTTTGGATAATGCTGTACCAATAGAAATTCCAACAATTGCGAATGCTGAAATGGTAAATAAGAATTGCCAATCAATAACGTTTTCTCCACCTTCTCCGAAAAAACCGATTAAAGATTTTGCAGCAATGATTACTAATGAAGTCCCAACCGCTTCTTTCATAGGAAGTTTACTCAAAATAACCAAAGCCGGTATAATTAAAAAACCACCGCCAGCTCCTACAAGTCCGGTAATTATTCCTATAAGTGTTCCTTCTATAAGTATAAGCGGATAATTGAATTTTTGTTCGTGTAGTTCTTCAGAAGCGAGTTTTTTGTCTTTTTTAATCATGCTATAAGAAGCAATAATCATTATAACAGCGAAAAACAGCATTAAAAAAAGGTCTTTAGTCAAGATAAAATTTCCCACAGAAAACAGCTCTTTAGGAATTGCAGGAACTATTATTGCTCTTGTTGTAAAAACGGAGATAATTGATGGGATACCAAAAACAATAGCTGTTTTTATGCTAACCAAACCTTTTTTGAAATAGCCAACACTTCCTACCGCACTTGTCAAGCCAACAATAAATAATGAATATGCAGTTGCAATCACGGGTTCAACTGTAAATAAATAGACTAAAACAGGTACGGTAAGAATGCTGCCTCCACCGCCAATGAGCCCTAATGCAACTCCAATGAGTATTGACGAAAAATAACCAATATATTCCATAATTGTAAAATTTATGATTGCAAAGATTGTCTGTTAAATTTTTGCATTCAGTAACATTTATCACATATAAAAAAATTTTTTCTAAAATTCAAATTCCTTTAGGGTAATTATAATGACAATTTCTTATGGATTGTTTACAGTTCCGGAACGGGAGAGTATCAACAGGCTACAGACGAAATAAAAGCATAGCTGTCTTTATTCTTGAGCAATTTTTTTCTTGTTTTCTATGTAGGTAGCGCTCTGAATGATTCAAATAGGAGAAAATAAAAACAGTTTAGCAAATGGTATTATTTATAAAGTAAATAAAAGAGATAAATTTGATCTTAAGGGTTCTACCACATCTGAAATCAAGAATCATTAATCAAAAATCCGAACTTCCAATTGGTTCTATCTAGCACCAATACCAAATCGGATTTAGCTGGTAATAAATTGAATATCAAAGAAGAAACTATTTTCATGGGAAAAACAAATTCCTTCAGGAATCATTGCACTCTTCTATAAGAGCTATTTTTAGTAGCAGTTGTCGCAAATTCAGATGCTAACTTATCATAATTGATTGTCTTTATTTTGCATAAAGCCGTAATGAATAAACAAATGAGCTTGACCCTTGCTAAATTGAGTTCTCCTTTGAAATGATCTTGTAAAACTGAAATAAGCTCTGTGTCTTTACCCTCAAGACTGGTATTCTTCACTATAAAAATTATGTGGTGATAATTCTATAACGTACGAAATATCAGTATTTTTTAGCAAATTACAGGGGCTTTATTTGGTTGAATTTCAATAATATATGTTTTTGTTGTGTACTAAATTAATTCAAATAAAGATATAAAGGTTCAGAGATTCAGAGCAACAAAGGTTTTTTGTTGCACAAATTCATGCATTGTCGCTTTGAACCTTTGCTTCTTTCAACCTTAAAAACCTAACTTATTTTAATCGAATTAACCGAAGATACATTACAGGATTTAATTACCAAAATTTAAAAAATTAGCTTCAGAAAATGATGAAGATTATATCATTGAAACTATAGAAGTTCTTGAGGCAATGACTGAAATTTCATTCTTGAAATACAAAGAACTAGATGTGATAGGCGAATTAATTTCTACTATGTAAGGTGCTTTAGAGATGAGCAAACTGGTAAAAACCGGAACTAATAAAAAAGAAGCTTTAAATACTTTCATGAAACGAGTACTAGATTCTATCGACAAATAAAATAAATCATATTCAATATTTTAAAAACGTACTTAACAATGTGTGTGTGTTTTATTCAATAAAAGAGAATACAGCAGTACCTGCGGGTTTATCATAAGAGGTAAAAATGGAAACTTTAAACACCTGTTTGAGGTCTTATTCTTAAATAATTTTCATACTTTTGAACCTTATTAAAAAAACAAAATTATGGCATTAATAACATTAGGAGGAAATCCAATACACACTTCAGGAGAATTACCAAAAATAGGGACTAAATTAGCTGATTTTAAATTAGTTAAAACAGATCTTTCTGTAGCTTCGCTTAGTGATTTTCAAGGTAAAAAACTAGTTTTAAATATTTTTCCAAGTATAGATACAGGAACGTGTGCAGCCTCCGTGAGAAAATTTAACGAAAGTGCCAGTACTTTAGAAAATACAACTGTATTATGTGTTTCTAGAGATTTGCCTTTTGCCCAAAAACGTTTTTGTGGTGCTGAAGGACTTGAAAATGTCATTAATTTATCTGATTTTCAAGGTGGTGAATTTGGCAAAGTAAATGGTTTAGAAATCACTGATGGCCCTCTGGCAGGATTGCATTCCAGAGTAATCATTGTTGTTGATCAAAACGGAATAGTTACCCATACGGAACAAGTGGCTGAAATTGCAGACGAGCCAAATTATGAAGCGGCTTTAGCTGTACTTTAATTTCATCTTAATGGAGTTTCAAAAAGATACCACTTTCATTACGGGAAGATTAAAAAGCGTCACTTATGCATTTAAGGGCGCTTTAAAATTGATCCGCACAGAACACAGTATAATGGTTCAGGTTTCAATAGCCATACTGTTGACTATTGCTGGATTTTATTTTAGTATTACTAAAACAGAATGGCTGTTTCAAACTCTGGCAATAGGATTAATTCTTAGCATTGAGGGATTGAATACGGCTGTAGAAAAAGTAGCTGATTTTATCCATCCCAATTATAATGAAAAAATTGGGTTTATTAAAGATATTGCCGCAGGAGCGGTCTTTTTTGCTGCTTTAACAGCAATAACAATCGGTTTAATTATTTATACACCAAAATTCCTGTAAGAATTAGTACAACTCGAATGGCAAAAACAACAAAAATACCTCCTTTAAACAACAAAAATGATTCTAAAACTCCGGAGAATAGTCCTTGGAGGGTGACTAAACAACATAAAATTGTTTTTGGCTCACTGTTAGTATTGTTTTCAATTGCTTTATTATTTGCTTTTGTTTCCTTTTACATTTACGGTCAAGAAGATCAAAGCGCAGTTCATGCGATTGCGGATCGTACGGAAATTGTTCAAAATTGGTTGGGGAAATTTGGCGCTTTTTTAGCTGATTTGCTAATTTATAACGGTTTTGGAGTTGCTGCATTTATATTTGTCCGGTTATTTTTCTTAACTGGAATATATTTAATAGTAGGATTACCTTTAAAAAAACTAAAAAACATTTGGTTTTGGGATTTATTTGTGAGCGTCGTTTTATCAGTTTTGTTTGGTTTTTTTGCTACTTCAGTACCTGAATTAGGAGGTGTAATTGGTTATGAATTGAATTCTTTTTCACAAGATTACATTGGAAAAACAGGCACTTTATTGATTTTATTATTTGGGTTAATTATATATGTAATTTTCAAAATTAAAATTTCACCAGAAAAAATCCAATCCTTTTTTGATCAAACAAAACAAGAATTAAAGACTGATTTAGCAACAGCCAGTCCCATCAAAAAGGAGAACAGTGGTTATAATTTAGAAGAGTTTGCCGTAACCGAAGAAGAGGACAGTATTCATTTGAAAACCAATGGCAATCAATTTGAAATTAACAAAGAAGCATTAAAACCTACAATAAGCAACGCATCGAATATTAACCGGGAACCTGTTGCCAAGCCTCTCGCTATGGAAATCACACCAATAGCAAAACCAGAGGTATTAGCAGCTCCAATTGATACTTTTGTAATAGAAACGGCTCCGGAAGAGGATATAATTGAAGAAAATTTAGCCTCGCGATTAGTTGCTGATTTTGGATTATTTGATCCAACATTGGATTTATCCAATTATAAATTTCCTACGATTGACCTATTAAAAGAATATTCTACGGGAGGAATCACTATCAATCAGGAAGAATTAGAAGAAAATAAAAATAAAATTGTAGATACGCTTCGCAATTACAAAATTGAAATTGCACAGATCAAAGCGACCGTTGGACCATCAGTTACTTTATATGAAATTGTTCCGGAAGCAGGAATTCGAATTTCAAAAATCAAGAGTCTAGAAGATGATATTGCGCTGTCACTTTCGGCATTAGGCATTCGGATCATTGCCCCTATTCCTGGGAAAGGAACCATAGGGATTGAAGTTCCTAACAAAAACCCCACGATGGTTTCGATGAAAAGTGTTATTGGTTCCGCTAAATTTCAAGAAGCCGAAATGGAATTACCTATAGCTCTTGGAAAAACCATTTCGAACGAAACTTTTGTAGTTGATTTAGCTAAAATGCCCCACCTATTAATGGCCGGTGCTACCGGACAAGGAAAATCTGTTGGATTAAATGCTGTTTTAACTTCCCTTTTGTACAAAAAACATCCCGCAGAAGTTAAATTTGTTTTGGTAGATCCTAAAAAAGTGGAGCTGACCCTTTTTAATAAGATTGAAAGACACTATTTAGCCAAACTTCCAGACATGGATGAAGCAATTATTACTGATAATGCAAAAGTAGTTAATACCTTAAACTCCCTGTGTGTAGAAATGGATAATCGCTATTCTTTGTTGAAAGACGCGATGGTGCGAAACATTAAAGAATACAACGATAAATTTAAAGCCCGAAAATTGAATCCAGAAAATGGCCACCGATTTTTACCGTATATCGTTCTTGTAGTAGATGAATTTGCCGATTTGATTATGACTACCGGAAAAGAAGTAGAAGTTCCTATTGCTCGCCTGGCACAATTAGCGCGTGCCATAGGAATCCATTTGATTATAGCTACTCAAAGACCTTCGGTAAATGTAATTACAGGTTTGATAAAAGCTAATTTTCCTGCCCGAATCGCCTTTAGAGTTACTTCAAAAATTGACTCTAGGACCATTCTTGACACACAAGGAGCAGATCAGTTAATTGGGCGTGGCGATATGTTATACACTAACGGAAATGATGTAGTACGTGTACAATGTGCCTTTATAGACACACCAGAAGTAGAAAAAATAACGGAATTCATTGGTAGTCAAAAAGCATATGCTACCGCTTATTTACTTCCAGAATTTATTGGGGAAGAAAGTGGCATTAATCTTGATATGGATATCTCTGATAGAGATACTTTGTTTAGAGAAGCAGCCGAAATAATTGTCAATGCACAACAAGGCTCCGCATCATTGTTACAAAGAAAACTAAAACTAGGGTACAACAGAGCGGGCCGATTGATTGATCAATTGGAATCCGCAGGAATTGTAGGCCCTTTTGAAGGAAGTAAAGCGCGCAGTGTAAACATTCTGGATATAAGTTCTCTTGATCAATTTTTCAACAATGAACAAAACAATTAACAACATGAAAACAAAGATTCAAAACTCAAGTAAAAGCGAACAAATGAAGCCATTCAAAAAAAGCAATCTAAAGAACTTGAGCAAAAGACTTATTTTTATTACCACTTTATTACTTTTTAGTTTTTCGATACAAGCTCAGGATAAAAAAGCAAAAAATCTTTTAGACCAAGTTACTGCAAAAGTCAAAAGCTACAATACTATAATAATTGATTTTAAGTATTCTTTGAATAATACAAAAGAAAACATTAATCAGGAAAGTAAAGGAAATGTTACCATGAAAGGCAATCAATATGTTTTAAATTTCATGGGAGTAACTAAAATTTATGACGGAAAAAAAGCCTATACCATTGTTCCTGAAGATGAGGAAATTACAATTTCAACGGTCAATGATAAAGATGACAATGCAATTACACCTTCTAAAATGTTAACGTTTTTCAATACTGGTTATAAGTACAATATGGATGTTTTACAAAATGTCAGAGGTAGAAAAATTCAGTATATAAAGTTGATTCCGTTTAACTCTAAAGACCAAAGAAAAGAGGTGTTATTAGGAATTGATGTACAAACGAAACACATCTACAATTTGATTGAAATAGGAAAAAAAGGGACAAAAACAACATTAACGGTTAATTCTTTCAAAACCAACCAACCTTTGTCAAAAAATCAATTTACATTTGCAAGCAGTAAATATCCAAATTACTACATCAACAAATTAGATTAATTTATTAGGTGAAAATTCTCGACAAATACTTATTAAAAACATTCCTGACTACATTTACCACAGTATTTGTAATTCTTTTTTTTATATTTATACTTCAAACCGTTTGGTTATTCATAGCTGAATTAGCAGGAAAGGATTTAGATTTACTCATGATCATAAAATTCCTAGCATTTTCAATGCCTAGGATTGTGCCTTTAGTACTTCCCCTTTCGATATTACTGTCTTCCATAATGACATTTGGTAATTTAGCAGAAAATTATGAATTTGCGGCAATGAAATCTTCTGGAATTTCTTTGCAAAGAGCCATGAGAAGCTTAACGGTATTTATAATTTTATTAAGTATAGTAGCTTTTCTGTTTTCTAATAATGTGATTCCTTATGCGGAGTATAAATTTATCAATTTCAGAAAAAATATTGCACAAGTAAAACCAGCCTTGGCAATAGCTGAAGGACAATTTAGTGATGTTGGTTTTTATAACATTAAGGTAAATAAAAAAACAGGTGACAACGGAAACATCCTTACAGGTGTGACTATTCATAAAAAATCAAACGTTGGTGACGGGAGTAAAACAGTTATTAAAGCCCGAGATGGCGAATTAATAAGTAGTGAACAATCTAGCATTTTACAATTAGTGTTAAATGATGGCTTTTACTACGAAGACATAGTTCCAGAAAAATATGAGGATCGCAGTAAAATGCCTTTTATCAAAAGTTCGTTTAAAAAACATATTATCAACATTGATTTATCAGAACTTAATAATGTAGATGTCAATGACGAAAGCGTTGCGAATACTAATACTATGCTTACTGTCAATGAATTAAGTTATACATTGGATTCGTTAAATAAAAATTTAAAAAATGATATTATTTCATTTTCGGAAAATAGCAATGCACGAATACGGATTCCTGGCAATACTAAACGAAAGGAGTTCAAAATAGAAAACTCCTTTCCTGAAGATATTTTATCCTTGTACACTAAAGAGCAACAAATAGAAATTTTAAGAATAGCGACAAGTACTATTAGTAGTACCGTGTATTCAATTGATACCTCTAAAACCGAATTAGAAAATAAACAAAAAAATATCAATAAACACTTACTTGCTTTTTATGATAAGTTTGTAATTGTATTTGCATGTTTTCTAATGTTTTTTATAGGTGCCCCTTTGGGAGCAATTATTAGAAAAGGAGGATTGGGACTACCTATAGTTTTTGCAATTTTAATTTTCATAACCTTTCACTTCATAAACTCTTTTGGCAAAAGAATTGCTCAGGAAAATGAAATGTCACCTTTTTTAGGTGCCTGGTTGTCCTCGATACTATTATCCCCTTTAGCAATTATACTAACTTATAGAGCTACAAATGATATTGGATTGATAAATGTGGATGTTATTCTGGCTCCATTTCAAAAAATATTAAAAAAAATATTTCCATCACAAAATTAACAGTACAAATGACTACAAATAATATACAACTCAACACAATTGAAGAAGGGATAGAAGCTATTCGTCAAGGAAAAATTATTATCGTAGTTGATGATGAAGATCGTGAAAATGAAGGTGATTTTTTAGCAGCAGCCGAGAAAGTAACACCCGAAATGATTAATTTCATGGCCACACACGGCCGAGGACTCATTTGCGCACCATTAACAGAAAGCCGCTGTAAGGAGCTAGGCCTACATGTAATGGTAAGCAATAATACCGACCCAATGGAAACTGCTTTCACTGTTTCGGTTGATTTAAGAGGAAACGGAGTGACCACTGGAATATCAGCAGCAGATAGAGCAAAAACAGTTTTATCTTTAGCCAATTCTGATACCAAACCACATGATTTAGCAAGACCCGGGCACATCTTCCCATTGATTGCCAAACAAGGAGGCGTACTAAGAAGAACTGGTCATACGGAAGCCGCAATTGATTTTGCCAGATTAGCGGGTTTTAAATCTGCAGGTGTGATTGTAGAGATTATGAACGAAGATGGGACTATGGCTCGATTGCCTCAATTGGTAAAAGTAGCTAAGAAATTCGATCTAAAATTAGTTTCCATTGAAGCTCTTGTGGCTTATAGAATGCAGCACGACAGCCTAATTATTAAGAAAGATGATTTTGATATACAAACTCGTTTTGGTACCTTTCGTTTAAGAGCATACCAACAAACGACCAACAAACAAATCCATATTGCATTGACAAAAGGGACTTGGAATTTAGGGGAACCAATTTTAACAAGAATACACTCTTCGCAAGTCAATAATGATCTGTTAGGAACTTTGACTGATAATGCAGACCAGCAACTTGATGCCATGTTTAAAGTGATTAACGAACAAGGTAAGGGAGCTGTTGTGTTTATCAATCAAGATATGCAATCTGTTAATTTATTGAATCGTATTGGAGAGCTTAAAATTTTACAGGCTGAAGGAGAAATAAAAGCCCCAAAAATTAAAATTGACAGTAAAGACTTTGGAATCGGAGCGCAGATACTTCATGATATAGATATTTCAAAAATCCGATTAGTATCCAATACAGAGCCAGGAAAACGAGTAGGAATGATAGGTTACGGACTAGAAATAACAGAATACGTCAGTTATTAAAAAAACAATAATTTATTTATTCAAATAAATTAAATGCTAAAGTAAAGAAAATGAAACAATTAAAAATAAGTACATCTAATAGACCTTTTTTTAAAAAAAATAGATTTGTATAACCAAAAAAGATTCTTATCTTTGCACTCGCAATCAGATAATGAAAGCAATTTACTGGAGAAATGGCAGAGCGGTCGAATGCGGCAGTCTTGAAAACTGTTGACTGTAACAGGTCCGGGGGTTCGAATCCCTCTTTCTCCGCAGAATTACGGGAAGCACTGAAAACAGTGGCTTCCCGTTCTTTTTTAAAAAAATAGTGTACAAAAAGTGAACGTTTTACGCTCATTAGATTGATTAAATGTCCCCGCAAGCATTTTAATTTTAAAACAAATTAAAATGAAATCAATTTACACAATTCCTAAGGTTGTCAAATATGACGATCTTTCTAAACCTTGGTTTGTATATTTTAGGTACAATAAGGTGCTTTTCCGTTATAAATACGGTATCAACTACATTGATAATTATAAAAAAAGAGAAATCGAAGCCAATTTGCTTCGTGACGCTTTGTATCAAAAATTAAGGGAAAATTGGAATCCACAAATACCCGATGTTATCCAGCAACAAAGTAATCTTACTTTTATTGAAGCTCTTGATTTTGCAATAGAAAAGAAAACTCCTAACATCGGAAAGAAAACACTTTCTGGTTATAGTGGTACTATTAACTTCATAAAAACTGCTGTTAAAAAAATAGATATGGTACAATTGCCTATTGTAGAAACCAAAAGAGCCCATATTAAGCTTATAATGGAAAAAACAAAAGAAGACCGCAATTGGACTAATAACGCCTACAATAAGCATCTAAATCATTTAAAGGCAATCTTAAGTGAGTTAATTCAGTGGGATATAATAGAAACTAATCCGGCACATAAAATCAACAATTTAGAAGTAATGGAAAGCGATGCTAACACTCCGGCATCAGCACAAGAAATTGAAGTAATCAAAAAGGAACTTGAGACCAAGTATGCTGAATTTAATACTTTCCTAATAACAATATTTCATACAGGAATTAGACCAGAAGAAATTTTGAAAATAACTTTAGGAATGGTTGATTTAGAAAATTCAGAAATTGTACTTCCTCCCGAAATTACAAAAACTAAAAGAAAACGAATTGTACCAATTAACCAACATTTGATGGTGCATTATAAAAATATGAATTTTGAACATTTGCCAAAAGAATATTATTTGTTCGGAAGCTTTAGAGAACCCGGGAAAGGCAACATCGGAAAGTACAAAGATTTCATCTCTGGTCCTACCCACATAAATAGAGATACTGCAACCAAACGGTGGGAAAAAATCGTGAAGAAAGGTTTAGGAATCGAGATGAATATGTATGCACTTAAACATCACGGAGCAAATATGAAAATATTGGCAGGATTAGAACTTGATAGTTTAAGAGAGTTATACGGCCATACTTCAAAATTAATGACCGAAAAATATGCGAAGGTTGTTAAAGAAGTGCATCGAAAAAATATTTTAGAAAATTCACCGGCGTTTTGAAGGTAGTATCCCATAAAGTGCGTAAGTGAAAAAAAAATGAAAGTTTGCACAAACCCTTATATTTTTTTCACTTACGTACTTTGTAAAAAAGAAAGATTTATTATCCGATGAATTTTTGAAGCAATTCAAAAACTTTTAATTTAGCGGTATTAATTTATCTTCAAAATTACATGCTTTTAGCATACACTTATAATGATCTTCGTCTATTAACTTTATAACCATTAAAACATCATTAACAACATTTACACCTTCTTCAAGCAAGGTTTCTACAGTATTGTCGAAAGATTCTATACGGTCTAAATGAGAATATTTATTTAAGAAATAATAAATTCTTTCTTTTTGTTGTTGGTCAAATCCTTTGTCTAAACCTAATTGTAGGACAGCATTAAATCCACCGTTACTTGCCGTTTTGAAACTTGAAAAAGCTTCAAGCATTCTTCGTATTGAATTTGCTAAATTAAAAGATTCAGATGTACTGATTGTGTCTGAATTATGATACTTGAGAATTGAGCTAAAAACAAACTGGTATTCCGAATGGGTTTGAGTTAAGGTTTCATCAGCATCATTTAACTGCCCTGATTTTACCACATAAAAATGAGACTTAACAATATCGTCTCCTTGTTTGGTTCTCTTGTTTTTATCTTTCATCCAATCCCTAACTTGTTTAAAAAACCAAAAATTATGAGTTAATACAAAAATCTGTTTAGCTCCTTGAGTTGATGTTTTGATAAAACTTGATGCATTAAATAAATGATTACTATCAAAACTAGAAATTGGATCATCTAAAACGATAATTTGATTAGCTCTATCTGCATCATTTTCTTGAATTTTTGAAAAGAAATATATTAGTGATATTGCTGTTTTTTCACCTTCACTCAAGTTTTTGGCAATTATTCCAGCTCTAGTTAATTGGTAACCTCCTTCTTCTTGTCGTTGCAAAACAATATCGTTTCTTCCTAAAAACTTATGTAGATTGTCATTTATTTCTGCAATTGCAATTGTATCGGCACTTAAATCATCTACTAAAAATTTAATCGCTTCAATTAAAATATTTGACGTTTTAGTTTGGTTTTCTTTTAATGCTGAATTTTCAGTTACTTCTTTTTCTATAGTTTTTAAATCCTTATCTATTGCGGCTTCACAAACAAAATGATTTTCTATTTTAACTTTAGCTTTTTCTGCCAAATCAGAATAAGCCTTGCTGGTTTTGTTATGTTCTCCAATAATATCGAGTACAATTTTTAGATGGTTATTGAAATTGTCAAAAATAGTCTTGTCAAAAACTACTTTATCTGGTGTTGCAAATGGATTTGATTTTTTTGATACTAAAGCAGTAATTAAATCTTGAATTTTTGAATTTACAAGTTGAATATCTGAATTTGTTTCTGCTAATGAATTGTTATAACGCTCTGTTAAATTTTGGAACAACAAATGATTTTCGTTAGTTATTTCGGTTCTAATACCTTGTTCTAATTTGGTTGTAAGTTCTGTAATATCGCCAATCAATTTTTGGTATTCTTTGTTGTAATGTGCTTCTAAATTATTTATACAATTTTCGGGTAATGATTGACCACAAAACTCACAATTTTCGCTATTGTGTTGCTTGTGTAATTGTAAACCTAACGAAACCCATTCGCCAATATCCGTGTTGTTTTTAAGACGATCAATTACCTTTGCAGTTATATTTGTTGCAGCTAAACTATTTACATTATTGTAAATTTCCGAAACCTTTTCTGTATCAATTGCTATTGGTAAATTAGCTATATCAATTTCGGGTTTCTCACTGTCAATTAGTGTATAATTTTTTTGAGTTATTATGTCTTCTTCTGATAAAACATAGGATTCTATCGTTTCTTCTTTAGATTGTATTCCTTTCCAGATATTGGCCGAAATATTTTTATTGTAATTTACTGTTGCATAAACAGTTCCAAGCAAGAAATCTTTTATTGACTTGGCTATATCTTTATGAAAATCATCTACTTTTTTATTAGAAGCTACAAGGGCTTTTTCAATTTTTACAATTTCTGACTCACTTGCTTTAAAATCAATTTTATGTTTATCTAATAACTTTTTCTCATCAATTTTTGTTTTGCTAATAAATACTATTGGCTTTGTAGTAGCATCAAACAAATCAAGGTTTTCTTTTATGAAATCTTGATTAAAGACCTTAATTTCAAGATTATGATTATAAGTTTTAGAATCGACTTTGCCATTGGTTTCAGATTCAATAACAAAATCTGCATTTGCAAACTCGCTATGATTTTGCTTGGTTTCTAAACAACGCAGTAAACGTGCTAAGGTGGTTTTACCACTACCATTCCAACCATAAACAAGATTAAAAACATTAAAAGGTTTAACAATCGTTTCGGGTTTGTGATTTTCTAAAATACCAAAGTCTTTTATTTTAGTTAATTTCTGTAGCATTGTTTCCTGTTTCTTTTAATTTGTCAATATGTTTTTTAGAAAATGTATTTGATCCTGAATGAAATATGTCAAATATTATATTGATACAATACCTTTTTTCTAACTCTTCCTTTATCTTTAATGACTGTTTGTTTGGCGTCCCAGAAATCATAAGACTTGGAGCAATATGAAAAGGTATTTCTTTTTTTGCTATATTGGTTAAAATGTCTTTTCTTAACTCATTTACAACTCCAATAAAATTGAATAATAATTCGGGAAAAGGATTAAACTGTTTTACTTCACAAAAAGTCATTAAGTCTTCATTTTTTACAAAGCAAAATCTTCTTTTTGTACCATAGTATTCAGTAGTTTCTTCAACTGTATCGTTTTTTATAATGCAGATGTCTGGAGTGGTAAATATTTCTTTACTATGTGATGATTGTACGGCTAAATTATGTTGTATTTCAAATACATATTCTTTTTTATCAACAGATTTTGCAACTCTAAAATAAGAAAAATTTGATTGAACTCCTGAAGTTGAACATTTGTATCTGTATTTTCCATCCTGAAGATTTTCTATTGAAGGTGTGTATTCATTGTTTTCATAAAAACTGACTAAATGATTGAAACAACTCATTTCAAAAAAATCACTCATTCTTGTTGCTTGATTTGAAACTGTTGCTTTGAATTTATTTACAAACTCTATTATTTCTTTTTCCAATAATGCCTTCTCCTTAAAAGGGGAGGTCGTCTTCTTTATCTTCTCGTCCTTTGGAATTTTTGTTTTGCTTTGTTTCGGCATAATCATCTGTTTTTTTCAATTGATTGACGATTGATAAAAAATCTTTTGTTTCGTTATAATCAAAATCGACTTCAGAAATACCAAACTTTTTAATCAATTCACGATAGTTTATTAATAAACCCAAAATTTTATTTTTCTCCTCAACAGTTAAATCATAGCTACCCATTGAAATTGTATCGGCTTGACTATATTTATTTACTGTTCCGTAAAATTTCAGTGCACCATCAAGGTTTGAAACTACCCTTTTATGAAATATGGATAAAGCAAGAAGCAGTTCAACAGTTTCTTTATAATCAACTAAAGACTTGAAACGAATTGAGTTTTCAATTAGAAAATGAACCTCCTTTAATCTATCTTGAAACTCTTTATATATTTGATTAGCTAATTTATAAGGAAGTCCATAGGTAAAAATATTAATTATTGGAGTACTCATTAGGGTCTATGTTTATTAAAAATCATACTTTTTACTATCGCTTCACAATTCTTTTATTTAGTACATCATAACTATAATTCACAACCTCCCCACTAATAATCGATTCAATGGCTTGTTCTATAACATCAATCGGTGCTATGAACCATTCTCTTGGCGTATGTCTTCTTTTTTTATCGTCAAAAATATCAACGTTCAAACAAGATTTACCAAAGAAATTATGCAATAATTGTTCTAGTTTTTGTGGATTCATATTGTAGCATTTCCAAGAAGTAATTATTTTTACCGGAGCCATCAAATAGGTTGGGTCTTTTTCTGCATTTTTGATTCTTTCTTCAACCTCAACTTTAGAATAGCCAATTTTGTATAGGTTGTCTATTTCGATTATTCGTTGGTCTTTGCTTTTGGAACGTAGGACATAAATATATCCTGCAGCTTCGTCTTCATCAGTAATGGCGCTAAATTTTTCAATGAAGCTTTCATTTACTTTTTCTATGTTCTCTGAAACTACTTTACCATTGGCATAGAGTATCTTTTCTACAGACCGTTTCAACATATTCGATTGGGTGCCATTTTCAAAAATACATTTGGTTCGCCCATCTTCACGAACTCTGGTACCGTCTTTCTTGTAATGGTCTTTCCTATCAATGTTAATTTCTTCTAATAAAAATAAAACTCCATTATGAACATAATAGGTTTCTTCCCGAAGATTACCCATTTTGAAATCTACTAATTTTCTCTTTCCGGTGGCTAAATCAGATTGGATATCTTTGAATAAAGATTCATATTTATCAAAGTCTTTTAATGCCTTTCTTTTCGCAACAAAATCCGTTGCCATTCTTTCATCTGTTTTTGGTGTGTGTTTGAAATCAAATAAATCAGTATCATCGCCCAACAAATCAAAACTATCATCATTAAAAATATCATCTAGTGAGTTAATCGCTTTTGCTTCCAATTTCAATAAACCATGTATATCCTGCTCTTCAAGAGATTGCATTTTTTCTATATCTGATCGAATGCTTTTTAATCGGGAGTAGAGTTGAAATTCGGATATATTTCCTGGATTGGGCTGTGGTTCTTTATTGTATTTTTCAACAAAGTCATTAACCTCATCAAAAGAAGCTAATAATCGCTCGTCTGCATTTCGTATCGTTGAAACTTTAGACTTGACATTTAGAATGTCAAATTGATCGTTTGCAAAAATGTCCTCTAAGGTTTGAAATTTATCCATTTGTATTGCCCATTCGTTTTCTTTTTTCCTCTTTCAAATAAATAATACATTCTGCCATTCTTCTTTCTAATGGGTCATTTGCATTTAGGCTCGGTTCTTTGTCATACATTTTCTTGTACTCTATAATTTTTGGCCATAAAATCTTAGCTTCTTCAAAGTCCATTTTTATTCTTGTGGCTTCAATGGTGTCCTGAATAATTTTCAACACTTTTGTCGTTACGGATTTTGAAAGGATTTCAAAAGCTTTTTGGAATGGATTAATCGTGTCAATCAGGTCGATATGTAAGTCCTCTATGTTTACAAATTTATCCGCCATCCTGATAAATCTTTGGTCTCCTACTTCTTTTATTTCACCCGATTTGATGACTGAATCCACTACTACATATTGACGGATTTCCTCAATTTCTTCGTCTGTTAATTCCGGATATTTAATTCTGATAATTTTTGGAATCAAAACTTTGTTGATTACTTCGGGGTCTATGTTTCCCGGCATCGCTTTCAGCATGGAATCGTCTTGTAAAATGGATGCTTTCAAATCATTCAAGTCCGATTCTACAATATCTTTCACCCTCTTTGAACTTGGCGCTTTAAATCCTCTTATTTTTATTTCACCTGGTTTTGTATCCTCATCGTCATTATCCAATCTTGTTTTGAATTTGAAGTTGGGAGCCAATACCTGCTCCATCAATAAGGAAGCTGTAATAGCTTTCAGCATATTATTGGTGGCCACTTTTACATCATCCTGAATGGCTTCTGGACTGGCAATAAGATTGGTGAATTGGGCATGTGTTTTATTGTTGCTATCTCTGGTGCAACGACCAATTATTTGGATTATCTCTGTTAATGAACCTCGATATCCTACCGTTAAAGCGTGCTCGCAAAAAGGCCAGTCAAAGCCTTCTTTTGCCATACCCAGTGCAATGATTAAATCCATATCGTCAACCTCTTTGCTATTTCGCAGGTAGTTTACAATTTTATCTCTTTCACGGGAACTATCCTCGACCAAATCAGCCACTTTCAATAATTTGCCGTCACCGTGACGTTTGATATGAATTACACCGGTATCGGAATCTTGCTTGATTACATCCCCAATAGCATCTAAAATGAAATTGACTTCATTGTGCTTGTCTTTGGTAGATTCGCCTGAATTTACATTTGGAATATGGAGAATTGTTTTTTTATCCGTATCGAGAACATCCAATATTGCCGAAGTATATTTTCCGGTGTAGAAATGATAACCAATTCCTAATGATTTCAGGAAGTTGTAGCCGTTCAACTGTTCGTAATAATTGTAAGTTACTTTGGTAAACTTGGCTTCGTTTTCGGGCGTTAAAATAGGTACGCTGTCTCCTCTAAAATAAGAACCGGTCATCGCCACAATATGAGCATTAGATTTGCTCATTATCGATTTTAATAATTCTCCCAATCTGTTATTGGCATCGGCAGAAACGTGATGAAATTCATCTATTGCCAAAAGTGTGTTGTTGAATTTTGCGTCGTCTAATTCCTCACAGGCAAATCGTAAAGTGGCGTGTGTACAAATTAACAGTTGCTCCTCACTATCCATAAATTTATGAAAAGCCTTTACTTTACTGCTGCTACCATCGTCGCCGGGTGTACAAAGATTGTAATTGTCGTTGGGTTCCCAATTGGCAAAAAAGCCATCTTTTTTCAAATCAGTTTTAGAAAATGAACTCCCAATAGATCGCTCTGGAACTGCCACGATCACTTTTTTGATTCCTTGATTGATTAATTTATCTAAAGCCAAGAACATCAAGGCACGAGATTTTCCAGAAGCAGGAGGTGCTTTGAGTAATAAATACTGGGCATCCCGAGATTCAAAGGCACGGGTTTGCATTTCTCGCATTCCCATCGTATTGATTTTGGTGCTATTTCCTGTTTTGTGGTAATTTACATTTACTATATCTGGCATGGTTTGTTTCTTGAAGTTTGTCTAAGTTTGTCTAAAGTGTTTTTTATCTATACCTATTTTAGATAAACTTTTTCCAAATAGGTTTTCTGCTAGTCCCTTTATTTACAAGGGTTTTATCTTTTTTATGCATTGCGTAAATCAAATTCCTTACTTTGTTTTCTTTCTGTTGTTTGTCTAAAACATCCGGAAGTATGTCTAAAATAAGTTTATCTATATCTTCTTTAGACGCATATCCATATTTATCTAAATAGTCTAAAACCATTTTTTTATAATGTTCGTCTTTAAATCCTCGATTACGAATATAATCAGCTTTTTCTCCTGTAATCTCGGCTAATTCAGCAGATCTATTGGGTTTTCGTTCCTCAATCAATTTTTTCTTCCTTCGCTGGCGGCAAAAAATTTTCTTCAGTTACTACGCTTTTTCCTGTTTTGTCCTCTAGAGCTATTCTGGCATTTTTAGCAATAGCGCCTCCTTTTTTACCTGCTTTTGCATTTTCGGGCACTCCTTTGGCTTCATCATTTTCGGCTATTTGTCTTGTGGATAATTCTGCAAGGGCCGTAAAGATTAATTCGGCTTCGCTCATGTGATCTCTCAAATTTTGCGATTTTAATCCTTTTACTTCTTTATGATTTTTTACTGTTAGACCCGTCCATTCCTTATGAATGATATTGGTTAGTATGGCGAAATCTTTTTTTTCTTCCACACCGCTTTCTTTCCAATAATCGGTCAATTTGTTCCGAGTCTCTTGTCCCATCATTCTTTGCTGAATCCATTTTTCGCTTCTGCCGTGTTGTTTCCAGTTTTCTCTGGCTCGGTCTATACTTTGTTCGGGATCAGCAATTTCTTTTATTCTTTCATAGCCTACTTTAGCCAACCATTGTTTGAAAGGTTCGGCTTTTGGTGACGGAATAGATTGAATTAATCTTAGCAGTGCTTCGGTATCAGCGGTATCAGTAATTCTATTTTTACCATCATCAGCAAGCATTTTCAACCGTACGATTTTATCGTACACTTCACTTCCTTCTTTGGTCAACTTCTTTTTTAAATCGCTCCAATATCTTTTTGGCACTGAACTTCCTGTTAGAATAGCAATGACATCAATAACCGAAAAATACCAAATTTCCTTTTCGGCATCATAATGGCTTCGTACTTTTTTATCTTCAAATAGTTTGATTTCATTTTCCATATCTATTTAATTTTTTTGGCAAAGTTTAAATAATTATTCCTGTCGTTCAGCGCTATTTCTAACTACTAAATTCTTCGTCAATTTCTATTATCATCGATTTTAATTCATCAAAATGAGATTTCAATGCATCAATAAATATTCGTAATTCGATTTCATCTTCGATTCTATCTTTTATTAAGTCTCTGTTTAATCTTTCAAAAATATAATCAAGCATTTTTGTGTTTTGTTCTATTCCAGGTAATGCTGATAAACTAGAATATCTGTCGATAATACCTTGTTTTATAGAATTATATATTTTGAAAATCATTTCAAAATTAATCTTCACAACTGGAAATAAATCTACATATTCCTCATAAAGTTTTGAAAAATAATAATCAATAGTTTTTGGTACGATGTCTATTAGTTTTTTTTCTTTAAACTTGTTCATATGGCTATCAAATTCAGATTTAAGTTTTTCCATTGTATGATTTAAAATTTTTTTGAACAATTTATTTTGAATTTCAATACAGCTTAAAATATTAACTTTTTCAAACTTGGTTGTTACTCCTGTTTTAGGATAGAAAGAAATCATTTCAAATCCTTCCTTTCTGATAGAGCCTCTAGTTATATGATGAAATGATCCTCCTTTCCCTCTGTCGGTTGGATGTCCAATTGAATTATTTCGATTTTCTCTTATATTGTATAATTCAGGATATTCTTCTTTGAAATTTATGTCTTGTTCAAATAAAGCTTTATTAAGGTTTACAAGAGCGTCCTGCTGTAAATTTAATGCCTGAAGAATCCCATAAACATATAAATACCCTTTTTCGTTGGAGCTAAATTCCGGTAAGTTGCTATAATCGTCTATTGCAATTTGTGAATCTTCGATTACATCCAGAGAAGCCCACAATCTATTCCAGATAATTTTATCTTGTAGCAACAATTCTCTTTTCCAAGGATGATTGCATATTTCTCGTATTTCTCTGAATATATTTTCTATCATTTTTTTGATTGTACACATTTTTTCTATCCGCGTACTTTCTTAGCTTTCTTCTCCGCTGCAAACAAAGTTCCTTTTTCTTTTTCCTCAGCTATCATCTTTTCATACAACTTAAACAAATATTCCAGTCGTTCTTCATCACTTTCAAAAGGTTTAGAGCGGTAACATCTTTCTACTGCCAAATCATTCAACCGGTGTGCTTCACGTAAACCCGCTGGCATTTTGTCCGGGTCATACATTTGCGCCAAGGTTTTCTCGCTGTGGCTTTCTCGTTCTTCCAGAATTCTAAACACGCATTGTTCTAATTCTTCTTTTTGAGATTGGGAAATGGGTGGGAAGGGGAAAGTGTTGTAACATAGTGTATTTGAATATTGCATATCAGTTTTTAAACGACCTGCAATTGCTTTTACCCAAACAATATGCATTCGTGATGAAATGATACTAAATAAATATGATTCAGCATTATAAATTACTCTTGCTGCATTTGAAATTATAGTTCCTGCATTAAGAAATCCAATTGGAACATAAGTTCTTTTTTCAGATCCGGTTTGAGGAATAATTATAGAATCTGCCTCAATGAATGTTGTTTCGTCAAATTGGTATGGAAAGTCAGCTTTTTTACGAGTAGCGGCTTTTTTACTTGCAATTCTCAATTCTCTACATTTTTCAAATCTTTTTAGTAGAGGAGGAATGGAATAAGACAATTCTTTGTTTTCTTCATTAACCCAAATACAATATCTTTTTCTTCCATTCATTAAATCATCGGCACCAATATAATCTTTTATTAAGCGTTTCGATTCTGGATATTCCGCTAATAAATTATTTTTTTCATCCTCATTTAAAATAAGATTTCCTCCATCACCTGCCTTAATTCCGGAAGCCATAACCAGTAAATTTGAGATTTGCTTATTTCTTTTTTCAACAATAATGTTATGGGCATTAGCCAAATACGCATTAATATTATTGACTACATATTTTGTGTTACCATTAAATATAAATTTTTGAGATTTGTCAATATTTCTAACACCAACAATAATGACTGATACCGCTGCATTTGCTTTAGCGTTATTATTCCATTTAAAAGATGTGTGCGCAAAACTTATTTCTAAATTTTTATCAAAAATTGGCGGCCATAATAAAGCCACTTGTTCACCTTGACAAATTGAATTGGTAGAAACAAAAGCAAATTGTGCATTATTATTTTGAATATAATTAGCTCCTTTTATGAACCAAGCCGCTATGTAATCAAGATTTTTGTAATTATTAAATCCTTTGAAAACCAAAGCCATATCGTCCTTTTGTTCTGTATTTTGCATACTGCTTCCCAAATACGGCGGATTTCCCAAAATATATATCTCATCGGTTTCATTTTTCGGGCAAACCATTTCCCAATCCACTCTTGTTGCGTTGCCGTAAACAATAGAACCTGTTTGTTGCAAGGGCAAAGCGGGTTTGGTACGTCCAAAGACGTTAAAAAATTCTTGGTTCATTTGGTGTTCTGCCAGCCAAAGCGAAAGTATCGCGATTTCGTGGGCAAAATCGTCAATCTCTATTCCGTAAAAATGGTTTAAAGAGATACCGGAATATTGAGTGGTGTAAGTTTGGTTCACGGCATCAATTTCCTTGAAAATTAGCATTTCCAGTTTTCGCAACTCTTTGTAGGCAATAATCAGGAAGTTTCCGCTGCCGCAAGCAGGATCAAAAAGTTTGAGGTTCCAAATGCGTTTTAGTAAGTCGTTTAGTTTTTTGATATTTCCTTTGGCATTTTCAAAGGCTTCATATAAATCATTCAAAAATAAAGGCTCTATGACTTTCATGATATTGGGCACAGAGGTGTAATGCTGGCCTAAACTACCGCGTTGATCTACCGAAATAACGGCCTGAAACATCGAGCCAAAAATATCGGGATTTATGGCAGCCCAATCCATTTGTCCCGCATCGATTATGGCTTGGCGGGAACGACGGGTAAACAAGGGTGTGGGTTGTTGCTCTCTAAATAAACCGCCATTTACATACGGGAAATTTTGTAAGTATTGTGCCTTCGTGTCACATTGCAATGCGTCTCTAGCATCAATACTGCGTGGAGTGTTTAATACGTCGAATAATTTATCTAAATAATCCGTCAAATCGCTTCCGTCTGTTTGTGTGTGGCTGGCGAGTGCATTGGTAAACTGTCCTAATTCGAAAATGCCGGTATCTTCAGCAAAGAAGCAAAACAGTAATCGGGATAGGAACACATTGAGTCCATGAATGAATTCCGGGGAATTATCGGGATTGTCTTTTTTGATTTCGTCAAAAAGCCGAGCCATTTTTTCGGCTGCTTTTACATCGGCCGGATTCTCGTTTTGATGTTGTGCTTTTTCCATTCCTGCCCAAGGCAAAAAGAAATCAAAATGCTTGGGCAAAGCAGTAAAATCTATATCTAAGCTATCGCTTGTTTTTGTGTCTATGGCCAGTAGGGTTTTATAATCAGTCACGATAACAAAACGTTGGTCTTGTTTGAGTGTAGCTTTTATTTCGGCAATGGCATCCTGTAAATCCTGATTGAAAACCGGTTTGAAAAATAATTTTTTCTTCCAGGATATTTCACCTTCTATTTTTGACAGGTTTAGATTCCCTTTTTGCAATCGTGTTATGGATGCTTTTGGTAAACCATAGGCTAAGAACAATTCATAAATGAAGGTTTCTTGGGTATAGTCAAGTATAAGTTTTTGAAGGTTTACTTCTATTTGGGCAATGTTCATAAAACTATTTGTTCTTAGAATTATTTTAATTTCTGGATTTTGAGATGATTCTGGTGATCGAAAATCTATGCTAAAAATGAATGCTTAATTTGCATTTATGTCAGGCTAATGTTAAAACGTAAATCTATAAATTTTAATAGTAATAACCTATTCAAATAATGATACGGTTCTTTATGAATAAACCCCATTTTAATAGTTGTTTTATATTTGATTGTACAGATTATTTCAAAATTATAATAAAGATTCCGAACAATTTTACGGTTTTTCACATTTTAAAAAAAATAATTTAAATTCCTATGGTTAGCTATTCAATTTATAATAAAAACGTTATGTTATATGACATTAGATTTCGATTCAGGATAAAAAAGGCGACCTCAAAAATCTTATCTCACTTACAGCAAATAGTAGTGATTCTTTTTAAAGGAATATAATATTTGTAGGTTAAAATTGGTTAAAATAATGTAGCTTTGTTGGAGTACTAATTATCAAATTTTAAAAATGAAAAATATC
Organism: Flavobacterium sp. RSP46; assembly: GCF_003984825.1. Lineage (NCBI taxonomy): Bacteria > Pseudomonadati > Bacteroidota > Flavobacteriia > Flavobacteriales > Flavobacteriaceae > Flavobacterium > Flavobacterium sp. RSP46. Next base: position 24,670 of record NZ_RYDM01000005.1, on the reverse strand, counting down.
AAAGAAACAAAATTAAGAGTAATAGATGGCTGCTCTATTTCAAGTAAAGAACTTCTTGAAACATTGCATGATTCGTATATAGAAAGAATAAATGTATTGGTTATGGATAAAAAAAATAACACGTTTATTTTAAAATGTTTTCAAGAGGATAGAACAGAACCCTATCAATTAGAAAATTATTTACTAACTGGAAATATAGAATTGCCGCAATACGAATCAATCGAAGAAGAAATTTTATCTATAAAATATTCCGATAACTAAAACAGTAAATTATGGAGGATTTCAATGTTCAAAAATTTGTTTCAGATTATCTCGAAACTAGAATGAACGAATATGAATTGTATTGTGTTACAAAACAAATACGTCTTATTCTCCCAACTCAAATAGAAAGGGATGCTCTTTTTAAATATTTGTTAGACGAGAATGTTTGGAACGATTCTCGCCTTTCAGAAGAATTTTTAATAGAAAAAATTGATAGTTATTATGTAAAACTAACGATGGTTATCTCTGAGTCTTATCAAAAAACCTTCAATTTTAATATAAAATTTTGTAATTTCTTGTAGATTAAAAATTATTATATTCTTTTCATCTGTAGAAAAATTATCGATTTTTTTTTGATTTAAATGCTTTAATAATTGATTAAAATTGTTTCCTATTTTTCTAACAGAGCATATTAAAATTGTTGATTCAACTAATAAATTTTGATCAGTTGTGACAAGTTTATATTGATTTTTTAATAGCAAATCCCTTATCATCTCATTCAAACTATGATAAATTCTTGATTCTAAATATCTTTTATTTAGAATTCCAAACTCCTCTTTGGTGAAATTTATTTTTATTCTTATTTCTCTTTTGTTTTCAATTTTAGGTCTACCTCCTTTATTATATTGTGCCATAATTAATCGTTTTTATGTTTTAAGTTAGTCATTTAAGAAAACCGACTTTGGAGGTTTTCAATTCCCGATAGGGCAAGGGTTCTGAGACCTGTAAAAATCGAAAACGATAGTTTGAGAGTTTTACGGGTCTCAAAACATACCTTGCTTATTTTACTTATTTTACAAGTATTTATTATTTAAAATCTAGATAATACATTAATTGAAGATAAATTCTTCATCTAAAAATATTACAGCATTTAATAGTTCATAATTTCGATAGAAGCATCCAAAAATATATTTCAAGAATTGCTAATTTGTATAATCTACAAATGATTCTAAAACATTCTATTTAAAGAAAAGAATCCTATTGAGTAATAGTATAAATATTAATATATTTTTATTTTAATATTTATATTAAAATGTTATTATGTTAAGTAGTTTTTTAATTAAAAAACTATTTAACTTTTTAATTAATTAACTTTTTTTATACCCTTTTGTTCATTAGTCTAATAATTTATACTCCGTTAAAAAAACACTGAAATGAACAATAAATAATAAAAAGTTTAGAAAAACACTATTTCATCTTACCATCCTTCCAAAGCCTTATAAACAAAGGGGAAAAGGGTGTTTATATTCTTCCATACCATCTTACCAATCCTACCAAGATTTAAATTCAAAATTTGGTAAGATTGGAAACTTTTGGTAAGATGATATTTTTTCATCCTACCAAGGCTTAAACCTTATAAATAGCGCCTTTATTCTATTTTTGGTAGGATTGGTAAGATAATTTATAGAAATCTTTTTTTCTAATATTCAATATTTTGCTTTTTGGCAATTATGTAACAATATGAATCTTTAATTCTTGATTTTTCGTATTTTAACGCAGTTAATGCCCTCCCAACCGAAACTACATTTAGCCTAATTGTTGTGAGGCCGTTTATATAATTGAGAATATCTGTTGTTGTCATTTTTTCAGCTATATTTTCATCTGTGGGTTTTTCAAAATATTTTATAATCATTTCTTTTTCGGGAGTTAAAATCTGGAATTTCTCGTTTCGTTTTTCATTTATAAAAATGTCCTCTTTTGTAAAAGTTTCATCAAAAGTTTTGTCGTTTGCCAAATAGTAGGCTTGCGCCCAAAGATTGTCAATATTAAATTCTTTTCGATAGTTCCAATTTATCCTTTCAAGTACAAAACAAAGCCAACGTACAGAACCCGTCTCATCACTTAAAAAAGTACTATTGTTGGTTGAACCAATAAAACTGCAAATCCTTTGTATTACGCTATCTTTTTTATCATACGGCAAGCGCACTTTTATTTTCGGGGTACTAAATAATGATTTCAAACCGTTTACATCTTGTTTTGACAAGTTTGCTAATTCATCCAAATTGATAAATATATTTTTTCCTAATGATATTTTCGCATCTTTATCATCTTTTGGCAAATCCATTTTAATAAAGTTTTGCAAAGCATTAGGGCATAAAAAATTTATCCAACTTGTTTTACCAGCGTTTTGACTTTTACCATCATCCGACAATATAAAGGCTTGTTTATTGAAATAATCATCAATCATAGCGCATTTTACGGCACGAACGCACCATTTTTTAAAATGATACTCAAATTGTTCTTTGTCTTCGTTTGGAGACAAAATAATATATTGCGAATATTGAGTAATATAATCCGTTTGCTGATTCCATTCGGTCAAATTTTCATAATACGCAATAATCGGATTGTATTTTGGGACGAAATCACTTTTTAAAATGGCAATCAATGCATTAAACCCAATTTTTATATTCTTTTTTTGTAATTCAATCCAAAGACTATTTTCGTTGCAAATGTCCCAATTATTACTGCTTTTTATAGTTGTTTCAATTTCTAAAGCAATGGTATTATAACGTAAATCATACTTTTTAGACAAATAATCTTCAACAATGTGAAAAATTGTTGGGTTCTCAATTTTTGTAATATCATCTATACTATTATTTTTTACTGCCAAATCAATTATCTTTTGAAAATCCTGGGTTGTGTGTTCTTGAAAATAATCAGTTAAATCATATCCTTTTATATTTTCATTTCTTGGGAGATATAGAGGAATAATATTAGAATTTGATTGTGTTAGTTTTTGCATGCCAATAATGCCTGTATCGTCCGCATCAAAACACACAAATAAGGTTTTGCAAAGGAATTGCAGGAACTTAATACTTTCTTTCTTAATAGTCGTTGAACCGCTTCCAAAAGTAACCGCATTAAATCCTCTTGAATTGGCAACAATAACATCTTTTTCCCCCTCGCAAATAATTATGTTTTCTTTTTTTGCTGTTCCTAATTGTTCAAATCCAAATATTCCTGTTTTAAAAGGAGGTAAAATGTTTTTTGAAATCCCTATTTCAGCTTGATTAGGAATGTATAATTTTAAATTATTTTCGAGTTCAAAAGCAAAAGCAACACTTTCTTTTTTTGTATAAATAGGACTTTTTCCACTCCAGCTATAATTTAAAATCGAGTGTACATTGTATTTTTGGAGTATTGTTTTTTCAACTCCAAATTTTTCCCACCATTGCAAATCTAATTCGGTAAAGTCTCTTGTTTGCACCGAAATCTTTGAGGACTCTCTATTCTTTGCAACAGTATTGCTAGTTTTTATGAGATTTTGACTTGTCTTTAAATTTAAATCTGTTTTTTTGTTTAGATTTTGCAATGGAAGATTATTTTCCTTTACAACCGTTTCCAATACTTCAATAAATTGGGTTTTGCTATTGAGTTGAAAAAGGTCTGCTACAAATTGCCATACATCTCCACTTAACCCTGAACTGTGGCATTTATATTTTGTTTCCGATCCTTCTTTATACAATGAAAATGATGGTATTTTATCCTCAGTAAATGGACTTGAAATATTTCTTTTAGGAAATTCATTTAGTCCCAGAAATTTCAAGTAAATTTCTTCTTGTGAAATATATTGCAAAATTGTATCTTTGCTTAACATATAGTTTTCCATAAACTAATAATTTTATAAACCGTTGCAATTCGAGTTGCAACGGTTTTTTGTTGTTTATAAATGTTTTAAATTGATTTGTATAGTATAACTTATAGAAATGTGAAAAAAAATCCCAAAATGATTTGAATATAAAAGATCATTTTGGGAAGTTTGATAGGAATGTTTTTTAAGAGTTTTAATATCAAAAAAATAAAATACCATCGATTATTTGAGATTGAGTTTTTATAAAAAAACTCTTAAAAATGGTACTCAATATTTATTACCACCTGACATGATTTTTTGCTATTTACATTTAAGTAATATTATTGCTTTTTCAAATAATCGGGTTTTTTAGCTCGAGTACCGGTTGAAATCATAAGTTTATATTTATTGATTTTTTCAGTCTTAGTTTCCTTTGGTGGCAGTTTAAGGGCTTTGCGATCAGCTGCATTACCCTTAACATTACCAAGACTGTCAATAATTTCGACAGCCTGCTTAAAAGCCTCCCGCAAGACATTATATTTTTCGATTGATATGGTTATTGTTTTTTCCATAATCGTCTATTATACTTTTTTTAATTTTTCAAGAACGATTTCAACATATCTCCTCACCTCTTTATCAAGTAAAACACAATTCCAAAACTTTTTCAGTTTTAATGAATTAATTTCGGGATAATAAAAAATTACGATCGTTCTAAAGGATTCATAAGATTTAAATCCTAAAAAAAAATATTCTCGTAAAACAGTTGCGCATTTTACATAAGTTTCGAAACGAGCTACTGTAACTTTTTCTCTATTTGTAATATTCACATATGGAATATTGTTTTTTAAAATATTCATATTTATAATATTTGCTATTATTTTTGTAATTTTGATGAAGAATAAAAATGTACGTACATTTTTAACAATACAAATATAATACAAATAACGATACTAATATCGTATTTGTAATATTTTTAAATATATTATGATTGATTCAAAAAAAATTAGCAAACAACAAAAATTAGAATATATAAAAACTACAGTTTATGATTTCTCCATATCTGCTTATAATATTGCAAGCAATACAAATTTAACAGAGGCTGGAATTGCAAGAATTTTAAAAGGAATTGCAAAAAACCCACATGAAAGTTCATTAAACGAAATAATTTCTTATATCCATACTTATAATGGTCCTGAAGATGTTAATGAAAAACATATTGTAGATATACTTAATCCATATTACACACCACCTATTTCAATTGAAACAGAGATTAAAAATCAAAAACAAAAAATAATAGAGTTAAAGAAGAAAATAGAAGAATGTGAAAAATACATAAAATCATTGTTAACTTATCAAAAAAATATGATTGAGCTAGAATTAAATATTATTGAACAAAATACAATATATAAGAATGTTGATCCTGAAAATCTACCGTGAACAAAAAGTGAACAAAACTCAATAATACTAACTTTTAATATGCTTGTAAATACATAAAAATCAATAACTTAATTTTTTAAAAAGACAAAAAGAGTTTCCCTCTTTCTCCGCCAGTAGAAATACAAAACGAAGCAAACCCCTCTAAATCTTATGATTTAGGGGGGTTTTTTCATTTGCGGTAAATCAAATTATTCATTAAATCTCAAAACTTAGGTGTCTTTTGAGGTGTCACTGAAAATCTATTTTTTTAAGTGACACCTATCTCAAAAGTTACCAATTCAACATTTGTCCAAATACCTTTTCACTATTTGAACATCTTGTTTGGAAGTATTACAAAGTTTAAATTTAATAATAACTAAAAGGTCACCAACCATGAACACAGCCGTATCCGTTCTCTTTTATATAAAGCGATCAAAAGTCAATAATGATGGTATCTGCCCTATTTACGTTCGTGTCACAGTACAATCTAAACGATTTGAATTTAGCAGCAACAAATTTGTTAATCCTGAGAAATGGTCAAATGAAGGATCTAAAGTTAAGGGAAACAATGAAGAGACTCGTTCAATAAACAGTCACCTTGAATATTTAAAATCTAAAATTTTAGAAGCTGAAAAAAAATTATACAAAAAGGATATTATTATATCTTCTGAAAATCTAAAGAATGAAATTTTTGATCTCCAAGACAACCAAAGAATGCTTATCCCCATTTTCAATGATCACAACAACAAAATCAAAGAATTGGTTGGTAAAGAATATGCACCAGGAACATTAGAGCGCTATACCACCTCTCTAAAGCATACTATCGACTTCCTGCAATGGAAATACAAGACTTCAGATATAGACATTAACAAAATAGATCATGCGTTTATTACCGAATATGAATTCTACTTGAGAAGCGTTCGTAATTGCGCCAATAACACTGCCGTAAAATACATCAAGAACTTCAACAAAATAATCAAGATTTGCATAGCTAACCATTGGATAGAAAGAAATCCGTTTGCCAACTACAAGTCAAAAGTCAAAGAAGTAGAAAGAGTCTATCTATCTGAAGACGAAATCCAAAATATACTCAACAAAGATTTCAAAACAGAACGATTATCGCTAGTGCGCGATATCTTCCTTTTCAGCTGTTTCACAGGCTTAGCCTACATTGATGTCAAAAACCTAACAAAGTCGCATATAAGCTTTGGAATCGACGGAGAGAAATGGATATTCACCCACCGCCAGAAAACAGAATCCGCTTCAAAAATTCCAATCCTTCCAATTACACAAATGATTATTGATAAATATGAGGACCGTCCGGAATGCAACAACCAAAACAAACTACTTCCTATTTTGAGCAATCAAAAAATGAATGCCTATTTAAAAGAAATAGCAGGCGTTTGTGAAATCGAAAAAGAACTAACTTTCCACATTGCCCGACACACTTTTGCAACGACAGTAACACTCACAAATGGCGTTCCAATAGAAAGTGTGAGCAAAATGTTAGGACATAAAAACATAAGAACCACACAACACTATGCTAAGATATTGGATAAAAAAGTGAGTGAGGATATGATGATTTTAAGAAACAAATTCAATCTCGCAAAAAGTCCCACAAATGAAATAGTGAAAGTAAACTCCAATTAAACATCTGTAACTATTTGTGCAATATATTGATAGAGAACTGACGGATGAAGTTATTGAAGTTGATAAAGGAAGTGCGAAAAGCAAATTAAAATTAAGAAAAATATAATACTATGACAGAGAAAATAAAAGAACCTTTGAGTTTATCAGCAATCTATTTGAGTTTAGAGCAGACACGATAGCTGTACTTTATAAAATAAGATGGCAAATCGAATTATTATTCAAATTTATTGCGTGCTGATAGTAAATCTTTTGATAGAAGTTTTAAAGAAAAGTTTGAAGAGACAATGGTCTTTCTCTAATTTAGTTAGTTTTTGCAGAATTCATTTGTTCAACTATATTCATCTGACTAAATTTTTAGAAAGTCCCAAAAAACGACTGGGAATTAGACATAGAAAACGATGGACAATTAGGACTATTTGATCATTATTTGGCGGATGGATAATTTGATAAATGAAACTAAAAAAAATATTTTTCAATTTATTGAACTCTCAACAAAGTGAAGAAAAACAAGCCAAGCCAAGCCAAAACCTCGTTAAGTGCCTAAATATATAGAAAAAATGAACTTCCGAATTTTTTTATCGGACAACAATGATATTTTATTTAAAATATGATTTATATTTATTTAAAAATGAATAATCTAAACAAAAAATTAAATCAATTAAAGTGAGTAAAATGTTTTTCATTCTTGAAAACTAAACACAATAAAGTAGGCAATACAATCAAAAGTAAAGGCATTGCAATAATAAATCCTCCAATCACAGCAATCGCAAGTGGCTGATGCAATTCTGAACCCGTTCCAATTCCTATTGCTAGTGGAAATAGGGCTATGATTGCTCCAAGCGCGGTCATTAATTTAGGGCGCAAACGAGTGGAAATTGAATAAATTATAGATTCATTTACATTCCGGGTCAATTTAAAAGTTTCTCTGAATTGTAAAAAAGTAAAAATAGCATTCTCACTTATTATTCCTACGATCATAATAATTCCTGTGTAACTCCCCACGTTTAATGGCGTTCCTGTTATAAAAAGCAAAATATAACTTCCTGCAATTCCCAAAACAGAAATTATTAAAATTACCAATGCTACTCTAAAATCTCTAAATAGAAATAAAATAACACCAAAAACTAATAAAGATGAAGCGATTAATATCATTAATAACTCCTTGAAAGATTGCTGTTGCTCTTTATAAGCACCTGCGTATTCAATATAATAGCCACTTGGTAAATGAATATTGCTTTTAACTTGTGTTTGAATATCCTTCATCACACTCCCTAAATCTCTATTATCCAATCTTCCAGTTACAACACTTATCATTTGGAGATTTTCACGTTCTATTTCAGCTACTCCTTTTTGAGCTGAAATAGCAACTAAACTCGAAATAGGAATCGATTGACCATTCGGTAAAAATAACTGCAATTTTTTGATATCTTCTAAACTTCTTTTTTCTGAATTTTTATAGATTAATCGAATGGGAATTATGCGTTCATTGTCTAATAAATTTCCAATAACATTCCCTTCAAGCGCAGTTTGTAACTGAAATTGCAAGTCGGCTGGAGTGATTCCATATTGTGCTAACTGACTATAATTGGGCACAATATTTATGGATGGTCCGGCCAAAATAATACCATCAAATACATCAGCTGTACCTTTTACTTTTTCGACTATTACATTTACTTTTTTGGCTATTTTTTGTAATTCTGCTTGATTACTGCCAAATATCTTCACTTCAATTGGTGAAACAGAGCTCATTAAATCGCCCAACATATCCCCAATTACCTGACCAAAATCAATGCGCAAAGCGGGTTGAGTCGCTTCAACTTTTTGTCTAATTTCATCAATAATAGCATTGCTAGTTTTACTTCTGTCCTTTTTTAATTGAATCAAATAATCCCCGCGATTGGGTTCCGTTATAAAAAATCCCATTTGTGTTCCTGTGCGGCGACTGTACGCTTCTACTTCAGGAATTTTTATAATTATTTTTTCCACTTCTTTGAGCATTCTATCAGTCTCTTCAAGTGAAGTTCCTGGCGGGCTTTCATAATCCAAAATGATACTCCCTTCATCCATTTCTGGTAAAAAACCGGTTTCTAAATTAGGCAGTATAATAAAAATAGAAAGTACCAGAACGATACAAAATGAAATACTAATTATCGGTTTTCCAATAAAATAAGCGACCCATGTCTGCTTTTTCACATCATGTATTTCAGTTTCGTTTTTCGATTGAGGACTATTTTCTTTTTTGGAAAGCAATAAATAAACTACAGGAAGTAGCAACCATGTCACAAAAAAGGAACAAACTAAAGTGATTATCATGGTATCCGTTAACACTTTAAAATACGAACCGGCAACACCGCTCATTAAAACAAAAGGAATAAAAATCACTATCGTACTTATGGATGAACCCACCATTGCCGGGAATAAATACTGTATCGCTTTTTGCAAAAGAGATACAGTAGGCTCATCAGGATGTTCCTCGTGCGTTCTATGAATTTGTTCTACAACTACAATTGCATCGTCAATAATTAATCCTAAAGCCGCTGCAATAGCACCTAAAGTCATAATATTGAATGTTTGTCCGGTTAGGTACAAAACAATTAGTGTGAGTCCTAAAGTAACAGGAATAACAATCAAAATAGTGGCACTGGCTTTCACCGATTTCAAAAATAAAACAGCAACAATTATGGACAACAAAAGTCCTATTAACAAACTATCCGTTACACTTTTTACAGCATCATTTACAAAACTGGCCTGCTCATAAAATGGCGTTATTATTATGTTTTTAGGAAGGATTTTTTTTAATGATTCCAGTTTATCACGCATCGCCTCTGATAGCGTAATCAAATTTGAATTGGGTTGCTTGAGAACTGCTATAAGAATACTTTCTTTACCATTGGCATTAACTTTTATGTATTCTTTAGCTTCCCTAATTTCCACCGAAGCAATATTTTTTAAGGTTACAATTCCTTTTCCGTTATTACGAATAACCAGATTTTCCAGTTCCTCCTTTTTATCAACCTGAGCATCTGTAATTGTAAGATATAAATACCGGTAATCCGACAAATACCCATTGGATTTAATAAAATTAGTTTGACTTAATACTTGTGTGATAGCATCCGGTGTAATTCCTAATGCTGTCATTTTAGTAAAATCAAGTGACAACCAATATTCTTTTTCTTTTCCGCCAATAATCCTAATCTCAGAAACACCATCAATTTGAGAAAGGAACGGTTTTATGGTATAATTGGCTATTTTTTTGAGTTCAATAGCGGAGAGTCCTTTTCCTTCTATAGCATATCCAATTACCGGAAGAATCGAAGGATTCATTTTTTCGACTGAAATTTGTGTATCAGGCGGAAGATTACTTTTTATCTGATTGATTTGCTCTTCTATCCGGGTTTTATTCAAATCGATATCGGACTTCCAATCCATGAATGCCGAAATCTCACAACTTCCTCTACTGGTTGTACTCCTGATTGTTTTTAAATCCTGTACTTTTTTGATGGCATTTTCCAACGGTTTTGTAACCGTAATCATCATTTTATCGATGGGTTGTTGTCCCGCATCAGCAATGATTTTTATTTTCGGGAAAGTAATTTCGGGAAATAAACTGGTTTGCATTTTAGAATATGCGAAAAAACCTCCCAGAATTATTAGAAAAATGATGGCACTCAGTCCGTTTTTATGTTTGACAAAAAAGTTGTTCATTTCAATCCGCTTTTATCACTTTTACCTTAATCGTATCTGCAACACCATAATTTCCTGAAAGTAAAATTTTATCTTCAGGAGTTAAAATCGGCGACAGAATCTCTACTTTATCTTGAGTTTCTACTCCTTTTTTAATTGGGATTTTTATGGCTGTATTGTTATTAATCATTTTCATAATCCAAAAATCCGTTTCCGTTTCATTACTTAAAACAGCTGCTTTTGGCAACGAAACAGTTTTTGAATTTGAACTTTTATTAATTCTGACTTTTACTATTAAATTCTCTGGAATATCATGTTTGCCAATTACTTTTAGAATCACACTTTGCGTTTGCGAAGTGGCATCGACAGTGGGCATGTATTTTTGAACTTTCGCTTTTACCAAAGAACTGTCGGGTAATATTACCGTTAGTTCTTCACTGATTGAAACATATTTTTTGAACTCATAAGGCAAACTCAAAACGATAGCAAAACTATTGGTATCATTAATCGTCACTAAAGCATCCCCATCCTGAATATAATCACCTTGTTGCACATTTACTGAAGTTACAAAGCCATTTGTATTGGCTCTAACTTTTATGGCTCCGCCAAAGTTTAAACTGGGGTCAATTTTATTAATCGTATTCCCTAACACTTTTGCCTCACGGGTTTTTATTGAAAATAATACCGCCCCGTAAGAAACATAATCATTGGAAGCCACATTAACTGAATTTAAATACCCCGTAGCATTTGCTTTTATAACATTTTTGACTAAATAAGCGGCTGTAGCATTCAAATCAATATAGCTTTCAACTGAATTGGTATCAATGCTCGTTAAAGTCACAGGCACACTCGCGTCAATTGCTTTTTCTGATTCGTTGCTATTTTTACAGGAAATAAAAAAAAGCGCTATCAGGATAAAAAATAGAATTGGTTTCTTCATAGAATTAGTCATTAAAGCTCCAATAATTAATTTCATTTATAATTTGGAGTTTGTTACTATTATTTAGGGAAATGGCATTTTTGATGGCTATTAAATTGCCAACAGCAATACTATATTCTGTAATTTGTGCATCTCCGGTAAGCAATAATTTTTTATTCGCTTCAATTAATGCCTCAGCAATAAGAAGCTGCGATTGCAACTGATTTTCGACAGCTGCTGATTGTTTCAGTTTCAAATTTAACATCAATAATTGTTGTTTGTATTGTTTATTGAAATTGTTTTTATAGGCTAAATTAGTAGCTAATGCCTCATCATTTTTTTGATGCTGCAAAGTACGTTGGTTTCCATCATAAATAGGAATTGACAGTCCTAAACCCACACTAAATCCAAAATTTTTATAAGCCTGGTAGGCAAAACTAGAATTATAACCGGCATCACCTAATAGAGATAAAGACGGTTTATAATTGTAATCAATAAATTTATTTTGATTTTGAAGTTTGAGACTATCTACTTCAAATTGCTTCAAAAAAACTATTTTATCCGAAGGTTGAATACTTTCCAAGTTGATTTCAGGTTTTTTTAAATGTACAAAAGTAGTATCGGTTTCTCCAGAAAGGTAATTCAACAAAGCCAAATCATTTTGATATTGTTGTTTTAATTGTAACAATACTAAATCTTGTTGCTTTACAGTTGCAATAAAAATTAAATAATCTGTTTGTTTGTAAATGGCATTTTGGGTTAATTTTTTCAGGATGCTTATTTCCTGTTTTAAAAGAGTTGCAATTTTCTGGTTGAAACTAATTTGTTCTGAACTTGCCGAAGCCGAAATGTATTGCGCAACAATGGTTTTATTTAAATCTTTTAAAGTAATTTTTTGATTCAAAACCAAAGCTTCTTTTATTAATTGAAAAGAAGCTGATTGCGAATTGATTCTATTTTTTCCAATTATTTTTTGGTTAACATTTATTAAACCCGCAACAGATTGCCCGTTACTTAAAGCCAAATCATAACCAAAACCATTAATTATAGGGGCATAATTAGCATTAAGATTTCCGGTAACTTGTGGTTTATAAACTGCTCGATTCAATAAACTATCCAGTGTCGCGGATTTTATTTGGTTGCTGTAATCTTTAAGTAAAGGAGAATTATTTTGTGCTTTAGTAATAAAGTAATTCAAATCTTTTTCTTGCGAAAAAGATTTAAAACATATAAAAATTAATAGTAAAAGCTTCCATTTCATTGGATAAATTTAGATAAAAAGAATGACACTATTTAGAAATTGGCTCAACAACTAGAATAACGAACGAATTAGGTACTATTCCTGCTCGTAGTTTTGTGTTTTCTGCTGTTAGCTCTGGTTTTACATCAAAATCTGCCGTAGGCAAATACAGTTGATTTGTAGTTTTGTTTAGTGCAATAGTTCTGGCCCCTTTTTGAGTCTTTACAGTTTCAATAACTGAAAAAGTATTTGCGTTACGCTCTTTTATAACGGTAATCGTTCCCTCGCCATTGGATGTAAAAATAAGATTCTTTTTGGCATCAAAAGCAACGCCATCGCAACCATCACCAATTGGTAAAGTCTTTATTATTTTTCCATTTGTAGCATTAACAACAATCATCAAATTATTACCGCAAACAGAAAATAATCGGTTCGTAACTAAATCTATTGCCAATCCTGATGGTTCATCTCCGGGAGCAATACTCCAGGTATTTGTAACTTTTAATGTCGAAGCGTTTATCGTTTTTATTTCGTTTTTATCTTCAATATTCACATAAATTAACCCTTTAGTATTGCTTACTGAAAACTCTGGTTTTCCGCCCAATGGAATTGTTTTCACTACTTTATTTGTATTGGCATCAATAACTGTAGCATCATTACTTTCTGCATTGTAAACAAACACTTTTCGAGAAAATTGATCGTATAAAATGGCATCTGGTTTAATTCCTGTAATTTTTACTTTTTCAAGTAATTCAAATGTTTTCAAATGGACTACTGTAATAGAATTGTCTTTTCCGTTACTGATAAATGCTTTGTTTAAATCATTTGCAACTGCAATGCCGTGTACTCCTTTTGTATCTCGAATAGTTGCTATAGTTTTATCTGATTTTAAATCAATCACATTGACCATATTTCCGTGTGAAACAAATAAATGTTGGGCCACATCATCAATAGCGAGATAATCCCATCCATCATTGCCAGAAGTGCTGATCTTTTTGGATAATTTATAGGTTTGGCTGTAACTATTAGAAATAGAAGCAATAATGATAAATAATAGTAGTATTTTTTTCATTTGAAAGAACTTTTAAAGTTAATTTTATGAAACAAATTTTAGCTGTAATTCTATTTTATTTCTATGGAAACCACAACTCTTTACATAATTAAAAAGAGTTGGATGTAACACCCAACTCTTTATGGTATAAGTTTATAAAAAAAGCAAAAATTACTCTTTTATCGACATCCCATTTTCTTTAAAAGCGAGGCTTTTACTCTTCATCCCTTTTTTTAAATCCACTTCATAGATAGTGCCATGTTTCGAACTTTCTGTTTTGTCCGCTTCTGCAATTTTCCAATCGCTATATTTCGATTTTACAGCGGCTAAAACCGCTTTTGGTAAATTGATTGCTTTAATTTCTCCTTCCGTTTCCAGCCAGGTTCCATCTTCTGAAAAATTAGCAGAAATCCTACTTCCTTCTAATGTGAATTCTGCTTCCCATTCTTTTGGCCCTTCAACTCCCCAACTAACCTTTGTTGCAGTAGGAAATTTTTTAACGAAGGCTTTTTTTACTACATCAGGTGGAGTTCCCGCAAATGCACAACTGCATATAAAAACAATCGACATAATTAATAATTTTTTCATTTTTTTTGATTTAAAAGTTAATTTCAAATAATTTTACACTACAAATATTAAACACAATTCTATTTTAATTCTATGCTAATATTTTGTAAATCATAATGTTAATTTAAAATATCAATTAACTAAAACTACATCTGGTCAATTATTTGCAAAAAAACTTCCTGCCAATAATTAGGGTGATTGGACGTTTCTGTGTCTCCAAAACGGACTATAATAATATTCTTTTCAGGGTACACATACAGATATTGACCAAACAAACCAACAGCAAAATAACTGCCATATTTCAAAGGTCCTATTCCCCAATTATTATTGTAAAAGTGTTTGTTATTTCCGGACGGATCAGAATGTGTCGAATATTCAATCCATTTTTTGGATACAATTTGATTTCCAATCCAGTTTCCTCCATTCAGATAAAGTCTGCCTAATTTAGCAAAGTCAATCGCTCGTGCTTGTAAACAACAAAAAGATTTTTCAATTGCTTTATCATCTTTTCGATCTAAACTCCATGACGCCGGTGCTTCCATTCCCAATGGTTTCCAAATTTTATTTTCCAAATATTTAGAAATAGTGCCTCCGGTCACTTTCTCAATAATATATCCTAAAAGCAATGTATTCGCACTGCTATATCTAAATTTAGTGTTAGGTGCACATTCAAGAGTTAAATTGAGCATTCTCTCTCTTAAATTATCACCCCAGTAAAACGCTGCATTATCAGATGCAGGATTTAATTCGCTATCTGTAAACCGTATTCCTGATGTATGTTGTAACAAATTTTTTATTGTGATTTTCTCCCAACCTGTTTTATCTTTAAATTCAGGTAAATAATTAATAATATAATCGTTCTCGCTTTTTATTTTCCCTTCATCTATTGCTATTCCTATTAATGTAGAAACAAATGGTTTAGCCATGGAGAAAGAGGAAACAAATGAATTTGATGTATATCCATTATTGTATCTTTCGTAAACGATTGTATCATTTCGAATAATTAAAAATGTTAGCGTTTTATGCAAAGTTGCAAAACTATCCAAGCTTACATTTGTCGAATTAAAATCCCGATTGATTACTCCTATTTTTGTTCCTAACTGATATTCTTTGTTGGATTTATAGAAATTATAAACGGGACCTTCATTATTTACTACTCGTTGCGGAAAATGTTTATAATCACTTTGACTAGGAATCCCTCCATATCGCAAGGATCGCAATACGTCACAAGAACTTAACGTGCTAAGTAAAACAACAAGAAAAAAATATTTAAAAAGCTTTTTTGATTTCATTACGCTAACTCTTTTTTATTTTAATTCATTAATATTGTCTTTTGTCAAAATAAAACAATGTTTACCATTAGTAAATTTATAATAAAACACCAATCCGCTTACCTCCACAATTTCTTTTACGATAGATAATCCAAGGCCTAGTGATTCTTGGGAAGTAGAGTTCTTATGAAAGCGTTCAAATAACTGATTATCAATTGGGTTATTAACCCCCAAATTTGAGATTGTAATTTTATTTTTCTCTATAAAAATTTCAATATTTCCACTATTAATATTATGCCTAATTGCATTTTGTAATAAATTATTAACCAATACTAAACACAAATCAGCATTCATCAAAACACAAAAATCGTTTTCAATATTTTTTATTATCTCAATTTTATTGGCTTGAATATGCTCTTCAAAAAAGACTAAGGAGTTATCAACTGTATTTTCAAAAGATACTTTTTCTGTGGTATTAAATTGTCTGTTTTCAATTTTGGTAAGTAATAGAAATGTTTTGTTCAATCGAATTATTTTAGAGCAAGCATAATCAATTGCTACTATTAATTTCATTTCATTCTCTTTCAAATTTTCAGATTGAATAAGTAAATCAATCTTAGATTTTATAACAGCTAATGGCGTTTGAATTTCATGTGAAGCATTTTCAGTGAATTTTTTTTGGCTATTAAAATCAACTATCATTTTTTGCATCATAACGTTTAAAGAAAGATTCAATTCATCAAATTCAGTTACCGATGTACTTGCTAAACGTGGAATTACATTATCACTAGCACGAAATTTCTTTAAATTGGATACTGTTTGATAAAAGGGTTTCCATACTGTTTTTGAAATCCAAAAATTTATAATTAAATAAGTCACAAAAAGCAAAATCAATAAAATAACTAACGAAGTAAAAATACCTCTAAACAATTCGTTATACTCCAATGTGCTTCTCCATATTTTAATGGAATAATTAGTATTTCCAACTTCAAAAACAGAAGAAAGCAATCTATTTTCTGCCAGTTCATTTTCTTTTTTATCATAAATTAAAGTGTCCGAAAAAATAGGTATAGAAATTTCTTTAGCATTTGTTTTCGCTATTTTTTTAATTGTAGCTTCACTGCTTTTAGTGATTATTCTCAAAGAAATCGTGTCATTTTCCTTTAAATAATTCTCAATTAGTTCCTTGCGATTTACCAAGAGTTCGTTATTACTTTGCCTAACCTCTCTAGTAATGATATGAAAACAAATGTATCCTGATAGGATTAATATCGGGATACTAAAAATCAAATAATACAAGCTTGTTTTAGCTAATAGTTTCATTCTTGAGTTTTAAAATTGTACCCTATGCCGTAAATTGTTGTCAAATAATCTTCACATTTTTTTTCTAATAATTTTTTACGCAAATTTTTCACGTGATTATATATAAAATCGAAGTTATCTAATCTATCCGAATTATCACCCCAAAGATGTTCTGCCAGCGCACTTTTACTCACTACTCTATTTTTATTAGATATGAAATAAAGCAATAAATCATATTCTTTTGACGTCAAAATTACATCTTGATTATGAACTAAAACGCGCCTTTCGTTAGGCAAAATTTTTATTTCGTTGATACTAATTTCTACATTTCCATCAAAACTTTTTCTTCTAATTAAAGCTTTAATTCGTGAATTAAGTTCCGACAAATGAAAGGGCTTTGGCAGATAATCATCTGCTCCAAGATCTAAACCATTTACTTTATCATCAAGAGAATTTTTTGCAGAAATTATTATAATGCCCGCTTTAGATTTTTTTAGTTTAATTTCTTTGAGTAAATCTAAACCAGTGCCGTTTGGCAAAGTAATATCTATCAAAATACAATCATAATCGTAAATCGCAATTTTCTGTTGCGCATGATGGAAATCAGGGGAAACCTCAACAATATTCCCTTCCATTTCAAGATATTGTTCAATGCTTTTTTGTAATTCTGGTTCGTCTTCTATTAGTAGTATTTTCATAGGTTATGTAAAAATAAAGCTAAAATCTATTCAAATTCTGTTTTTTAATTTTAAGTAAGAAATCTTCGATAAGATTCATTTCCTTCATCTTGTCTGTTAATTCATAAAGTTCTAAATCAGGAAATTGATTTCTAATAATTGCGATTTTTTCTTCTTGTCCACAATTCCCTGGGCAAGTATCTAATGCCTCGGCAATCTTCATTGCCAATGCTTTTCTGAACACTTCGTCCAATAGCAGGTGTTGAGCTTTTTCAAACCCTTTGTTGACTGCTTTAAATTGATTTAATATTTGAGCAGGGTCATCACTCTTATCTAGCATTTTTATTACTCCTTCAACTTGACCTTTTATACTGCTTAAACGGTCTTTAAGGTCTTTTGTTAAATCTTTTGGTAACATAATGATTCACTTAAATACAATACAACTCCCAAAATTAGAAGTTGTATTGTATGGTTAATAAATTAAATGGCTTTACCAATACCGGCTGCTGCTAATTCTTCTTTACTCACGCCTTTATTTTGGCAACAAGCAAGATTGTCCATATAAGAAACTTAATGATGTACATAAGAATAAAAGAGTAAATACTGATTCATAAATTTTATTATTGATAATCATTTTATTGTTGTTAAATCGTTTTGAATTTGTCTCGTTCAGTAAAATTGCCTACTACCTCAGTTCGTCTAAAAACCTTCGTTTTTCCTTTATTTTATTAATAAATATATGTGATTTAAACTATAATTATTTTTCTTTTTAAACCATTTTCGCTTTCGTTCAACACAGCTTTCATTGTTCGTGACGGAAAATTTTATGATACTGTTTTTTGACCACAATGAAGCGTTTTTAGAAATTATACAAAAAGATTAGATTAGTTATAGTGTTAGATTGGTTGGTTAGAAAGTTAGCAAATTGTTTTGCTGACTTTTTTACTTTATAAAAAACAAAAAAAGATTTAAATTTGAACTGACGATTCTATTTTTAATAAACAAAGTAATTTATGAAACTATTTTTACCCAAAATAACACTTGTATTATCATTCTTAACTTTGTTTTCGTGTGTAAATAAAGTTAAAAAGATAGAGCCAAAACAATATAAATCAGGAGTAGTTATCTCATTTGATGATGCTTATGTTGATGAATGGTATAATGCCGATAAAGCATTACAAAAATACGATTGGAAAGCTACTTTTTGTGTTTGTAGGATAGATTCTATTGGGAAACCTCAAATAGAAAAATTGCTTGAATTACAAAAAGAAGGTCACGAAATTGCAGGTCACGGCTATCATCATTACAATGCGGTAAAGTTTGTTGCTCAAAATGGAATAGACCGATATATAAAGCAAGAAATAGACCCAATGATGGTTTCAATGAAGCAAAAAGGTTTTAATGTTTCGTCGTTTGCTTATCCCTACGGAGAACGATCGGATCAACTTGATAAAGCATTATCACCTAAATTTAAAGTAATAAGAGGTAGGGATTTTTGTGCTGTAGCTCCTGAAAAAGAAGGGTCTTATTTTAGAGATTCTAAATTTATGTATGCTTTCGATATTGACAATAATCACATCCATTTTAGCATTCCTTATGTTTTAGAATTATTAGATTATGCCAAGAAAAATAATAAAATACTAATTTTATGTAGCCATAAACCAGTTAAAAATTTGACTGCAAATTATCAAACTAAAATTGAAACATTAGAATTCATTTGTAAATATATGAAGCTTAATGATATGGCATTTTACCGATTGTCTGACTTGGATAATTTAGAAATTATCAATTAATAAAAATATTATGAACATACTAATAGTAGAAGACAGTAATGAACTAGCCATCGAGTTAAAAGAATTTCTTTCTAATTCGGGTTATGTTTGCAATTTTGCAAACACTTGCGAAGATGCTCTTGATGAAGTCAATAGTAATGATTACTACATTATGCTACTTGATTTGGGTTTGCCCGACGGAAGCGGTTTAGATGTTTTAAAATCAGTTAGAAAAAACCAATCCAAAATGGCAGTAATTGTAGTTACTGCTCGTGGCGAACTCGATGTTAAAATAAACGGAATTCCTATAGATAATTCAACATCAGAATTTAAAGATTTATATACCGCTCTGAACCAAATGATTATAAGAATTAAGGAATTGTTCCTAAAAGAAAAACAATTTATTGGCAATGTTTCACACGAATTATTAACACCTATTGCGGTTATAAAAAACCGATTTGAAAACATAATTCAAAATCAATCGTTGAATGATACCGCTGTTGATAAAATTTCGGATTCCTTGAATACTTTAGATTCAATGAAAAAAGTAATTAGCAATTTACTTTTAATTTCAAGGATAGATAATAAGCAATATCAAATTAATGAAATGCTAAATTTTAATACAATTATTGCGAAATTAACAGGAAATCTTGAAGATAGAATACAAGAAAAAAATTTAGTAATCACAAAGAATATTAGACATCAAGTTTATTTTACAGGAAACCAAACACTTATTAAAATCTTATTTAGCAATTTGTTTACCAATGCCATAAAATACAATAATCGTTATGGGAATATTTTAATAAATGATGAGTTTATAGCAGGAAAATATGCTTTAACAATTACTGACACAGGATTAGGAATGAATAACGAGCAGGCTTCTCAAATTTTTAATAGATTTACTCGCATTCATTTTTACCAATAAGAACAAGGCATTGGACTTGCTATTGTGGAAAGTATTGCCAAGTTGCATCACATAAAAATTCAAGTAACATCGACTATAAACTAAGGAACAACGTTTACGTTAATCTTCCCGATTTCTTAAAAAATTAATAAAAAGTTAAAGTTTTATCATTTGTTAAATCTTCATTTTCTCTTCATTTAGCGGTTATACATTTGACCTATAAATAATAACATTTATAACAATAATAACAATTTAAAATTTTAGAAATTATGAAAAAAGTAATGATGTTAACATTGATGGTTCTAGGAACTACAGCTATGGTAAACGCTCAAACTGCTCCTGCAAAAACTGCTCCTGCAAAAGAAGTAAAAATGGGTAAACACAAAAAAGAAAAAAAAGGAGTTATAAAACCAGAAACAAAAAAAGTAGAAAATAAAAAGATAGAACCATCAAAAAAATAGTAATTACTAGACAATGGTTTTAGTAAATTATCAGAGGTTGATGATTGATGATGATGAAAGCTGTTCAAACTAAAAATTGAATGGCTTTTATTTTTAAATTTGACAAAAGTTTTAAATTAGGCTTGATACAAAAATTATGAGCAATAACAAACAAATATTTCAAACAATAACCAAAGCAAGATGGAGAACTTTCCAATGGTCAACTCGAATCTTGATTTTTGGAATAATGCTATTAATTCCTATTTTTATTATTACTCTTAATAGAGGATTAAAACCAACATTACCCTTATTGACGAACGTATATAACAATGTTACAGTGCTTTCAAATCCAACTACTCCAGTTGCATTAGACAAGCAAGAATTAAAAAAATACAAAGGTTTTGATGCTTTTATAAAAATGAAAGAAAAAAATGAAAACCTAAAAAATAGTTCAGAAATAAATCATAAAGACCAAGTTAGAGCCGCTTTTTACGTCGATTGGGATCCTCAAAGTTTGTTTTCATTACAAAAAAACATCAAAAAACTCAATATGGTGGTGCCAGAATGGTTTTTTATTGACCCAAAAACCGATTTGTTGCGCACCGAAATTGATACAGCTGCTCTCAAAGTAATGCGTAGAAATAATATTCGGATTGTACCACTCATCAATAACATCAACGATGCCAAACCCGATGATGGTTTTGATGGCGATATGATTCATAGAATTATTAATAATCCAACAAAAAAAGCCCGATTAATAAATGATATTGCAACAACTTTAAAAAAAAATAAGTTTCAAGGAATCAACATCGATTTTGAAGAATTTAAAGAAAATGGTGATGAACCTATTATAGCTTTCCAAAAAGAATTATACAAAAAGTTACATCCAATGGGTTTAATTGTATCACAAGATATTATGGCGAGCAACGAGGATTTTAATGTGAAAGAATTAGCCAAGTATAATGATTATATTTTCTTAATGGCTTATGATGAGCATTATACAGGTAGTGTTCCTGGTAATATTAGCGGGCAGAAATGGATTGAAAGTGTGCTTGATGAAACTGCTAAAGAAATTCCTGAAAGCAAAATAATTCTATGTTTTGCAGGTTATGGTTACGATTGGCAACAAGGAAAAGAGGGTAAAACGGTTACCTATCAAGAAGCCTTATCTAACGCAAAATTGTATAAAGCAAAAATAGATTTTGACAAAGATAGTTATAACAACAACTACGCTTATACTGACAGTAATGGCAACAAACATATTGTAAATTTTACCGATGCTGCTACCAATTTTAACACGATTCGCTTTGCTGACGAATACGGAACTGCAGGAACTGCCTTATGGCGTTTAGGAAGCGAAGATGATCGTTTATGGCGTTTCTATAATCGTAGTTTAACTGATGCTAGTTTGCAAAAGAAACCTTTTGATTATAAAATATTAGAAAATGTAAATTTTGGCTTCGCAACACCCGACTATATTGGCGATGGCGAAATTTTGAATGTGATAACTAATCCAGAACCTGGCAAAATAAACCTCGATATTGATAAAAATGGAAACATTATTTCGGAGCAAAAATACATTCAATTGCCCACAAAATATGTTATAAAAAAATATGGAAATGTAAAAAATCAAGTCATTCTTACTTTTGATGACGGACCAGATCCAACCTATACTCCTCAAATTTTAGATATATTAAAAAAAGAAAAAGTTCCTGCGACTTTCTTTGTGGTTGGTTTACAAGGAGAAAATAATATACCGCTACTGCAACGTATTTATAATGAAGGTCACGAAATAGGCAATCACACCTTTACACATCCAAATATTGCCACAGTAAGTTTAGAAAGAGCTTCTGCCGAAATGGAAAGCACTCGATTATTAATAGAAGCGGTTACTGGACGAAGCACCGTATTATTTAGAGCACCATACAATGCCGATTCTGAACCAACTGGCGAAGACGAACTAAAACCAATTGCGTTAAGCAAAGAACAAAATTATTACACCGTTGGCGAAAGCATCGATCCCAACGATTGGGAAAAAGGAGCAAAAGCCGATAGTATTTATGCCCGAACGGTAGCACAATATGAAGCCAATCCCGAAAAAGGGATTATACTTTTGCACGATGCAGGCGGAAATCGTCAAGCAACCGTAGAAGCTTTACCACGAATTATAAAATATTTTAAAAGCAAAGGAATACAGTTTACGACTGTTGCTCATTTGCTTGGCAAAACCAAAAACGACTTGATGCCTAAAGCCCACGAAAACTTTTTGAGTGTTGATAATTTCATCTTTGATTTTGGCTATTGGTTTGGTCATTTTATTGCCGCAACTTTTTGGGTGGCTATTATTTTAGGATTAGCTAGAATTCTCTGGATGTTTATAATGGCTTTTATTAAAAAATATAAAGACCACAAACATCCGCCAACTTATAATTTACAAAACACCAATCCATTTCCGAAAGTGAGTATAATTGTACCTGCTTATAACGAAGAAATTAATGCCGTAAAAACCATTGATAATTTGCTTTTGCAAGATTATCCTAATTTTGATATTGTTTTTATAGATGACGGTTCCAAAGATAAAACCTATCAAATGATATTGGAGACTTTTGGTCAGAATCCAAAAGTGAGTGTAAATACCAAACCTAATGGAGGCAAAGCATCTGCATTAAATTACGGAATCAATCTAACCCAAAATGAGTATGTTGTTTGCATCGATGCCGATACGCAACTAAAAACCGATGCGCTATCGCAATTGATGAAATGTTTTACTATTGAAACAAAAAATGATCAGGAAATTGGTGCTGTTGCTGGTAATGTAAAAGTGGGTAATGATAACAATATGCTTACCAAATGGCAAAGTATTGAATACACAACGGCACAAAATTTTGACCGTCGAGCATTCGATTTAATCAACGGAATTACCGTAGTGCCTGGTGCAATTGGAGCGTTCAAAAAAGAAGCAATTTCTAAAGCTGGTGGTTTTACAACAGATACTTTGGCAGAGGATTGCGATTTGACTATTCGTATTTTGCGAAATGGTTATAAAGTTGTAAATTGCGTAGAAGCTGTTGCTATTACCGAAGCTCCAGAAACTTTGAACGAATTTATGAAACAGCGTTTTCGTTGGAGTTATGGAGTTATGCAAGCCTTTTTTAAAAACAAAGATGCTTGTTTCAACCCAAAATATAAAGGTTTAGGAATGGTGGCTTTGCCTAATATTTTTATTTTTCAAATCATCTTACCCATTTTTGCACCATTAGCTGATTTGGTTTTAATTGTAAGTTTAATTTGGAATCATAATAATCCTGATAGTTTACATAAAATAGGTATTTATTACATCGTTTTTATGTTTGTAGATGTATTGGTTAGCATTGTAGCCTTTGTATTTGAGAAAGAAAAATTAAGCAAACTCTTTTGGCTTATACCGCAACGATTTGTGTACAGACAAATAATGTATGTGATTTTGTTCAAAGCAATCAAAAAAGCAATCAAAGGCGAAAGCCAAGGTTGGGGCGTTTTGAAACGAACTGGAAATGTAAAAACTATTCAATAAAATGAAAAAATCTGATAAAATAAAATGGTTTCAAGAACCAGAAGAAAAAGATTATCCAGCTGCACAATCGTATTTGAGCTTGATTTTTGATGAAGATAAAGCTATTGAATTGGTAACTCAATTAAAACAAGCATCAATAATAATGTACAAAGCCAAAGACTTGTTTAGAGCTAGTTCACTTTCATTATTAGGAATTAGCAATTCTCATATTGAAATTGATATTGAAAAAATTAAGAAAAATAAAAAAATTTCACCTTTATTATTAGTTAGAGACGCCTTTAATTACAAAGTAATTATTGCCGATGGTTACCATAGTGGAAAAACCGGTCAAATTGACCACCCAATTCCAGTGCAAATTGACCACCAGTTCCGGAGTAAACTGACCACCCTAT
>NZ_RYDM01000004.1:231649-318647 GCF_003984825.1 Flavobacterium sp. RSP46 | reverse complement strand
TTAGGTGGTCATTTTGAATTGGAATCAGGTGCTCACTTTAAATTGGAATTGGGTGGTCAATATCACTGGAATTTGCAATTAGGCTTAAATTTTGATAACAACCGTTGTTTTGATTTTTTTGTACATTTAGACCTTCGGCTTTATGACTTTAGACTGTAAATAATTCTCCACGATGCGGTTTCAAAGCATCTCGTACCTGAATCATGTTTTCATCGGTGACCACCATAAAAGCAATGGCAAGCATTTCGCTTTGGATTTCGAATCCAGTGATATTCAATGGCAATTTTTCGATAGCAATGTATTCTTTCAAATGGATTTCATGGTGTTCGGCAGTTTTTGCGGAAGCTGGCCCACGGAAATCCCATATTAATTTTATTTTTCTGGACATTTTTCCCTAAGATTAATCGGTTAATGGTTTAACTGGGTAACTGTTTTAGCAGCCAAAGTTACAAACTCTAATTCGAAAACTAGTCAATTTTAAAAACTGAAAATGGATTCTGTTTTCTACAAGAAGAAGTCAGTACAAAATACTACTTTTGTACGTGGATTATTTTTGACATTTTAAAAGTCAAATAATCTGAAAATCGAATAATCTAAAAAAATGCCTCAAGAACTCTTATTACAAGTATCCCCGGAAATTGCAGCAAATGATTTGTTGCTAAAAAATCATTTATCAAAACAAATTACCGTTTCTGTAAATGAGATTCAGCATGTTTCTATTTTAAAGAGGTCGATCGATGCCCGCCAAAAAGCCATTAAAATCAATCTTAAAGTTGTGATTTATTTAAAAGGAGAGCTTTTTCAAGAGCAAAAAACACAACTTCCGGAGTATAAAAATGTTTCCTCAGCTCAAGAAGTAATTGTTGTTGGTGCCGGACCCGCCGGACTTTTTGCTGCTTTGCAATTGATCGAGTTAGGGTTAAGGCCTATAGTTATCGAGCGCGGAAAAGACGTTAGGGGCAGACGAAGAGATTTAAAAGCCATCAATCTCGATCATGTCGTCAATGAAGATTCCAATTATTGTTTTGGCGAAGGCGGTGCCGGAACCTATTCGGACGGGAAGTTGTATACGCGTTCTAAAAAAAGAGGTGATGTAACGCGTGTCTTGGAGTTGTTTGTCGCTTTTGGAGCCTCTGAAGATATTCTGATTGAGGCGCATCCGCATATTGGAACAAATAAATTACCTCAGATTATTCAGGACATTCGAGAGAAAATCATCGAATGTGGTGGACAGGTTTTATTTGAAACCCGATTGACCGATATTTTATTAAAAAATAATGAAGTTCAGGGTGTTATTACTCAAAACGGCGACACCATTCTTGCCAATAAACTCATTTTGGCTACGGGACATTCAGCTCGTGATATTTTCGAATTGTTAGACCGAAAAAAGATTTTTATCGAGGCCAAACCTTTTGCCTTGGGCGTGCGGGCAGAACATCCGCAATCTTTGATTGACAGCATTCAGTACAGTTGTGATTACCGTGGGGAGTTTTTACCTCCCGCTCCGTATTCTATTGTGAAACAAGTAGGAGGCCGGGGAATGTATTCCTTTTGTATGTGTCCTGGCGGCGTGATTGCTCCTTGCGCCACGAGTCCCGGCGAAGTGGTTACTAATGGTTGGTCCCCATCCAAAAGGGATCAGGCTACTGCTAATTCGGGAATTGTAATCGAATTGCAACTGGAGGATTTTAAACCTTTTGCTAAATTTGGTGCTTTGGCCGGAATGGAATTCCAAAAAAGTATCGAGCAACGCGCTTGGCATTTAGCTGGCGAAAGCCAAAAAGTGCCAGCACAACGCATGATTGATTTTACACAAAACCGAGTTTCATCGGATATCCCAAAAACATCGTATGTTCCCGGAACTACTTCGGTAGAAATGGGACAGGTTTTCCCCGATTTTTTAACGCAAATATTACGGGAAGGATTTACTGAATTTGGAAAATCAATGCGAGGTTATTTGACTAATGAAGCCGTGCTTCATGCGCCAGAATCCAGAACGTCATCCCCGGTGCGTATTCCCAGAGATCCCTTGACCTATGAACATGTTCAAATAAAAGGGCTGTATCCTTGTGGAGAAGGCGCAGGTTATGCAGGCGGAATTATTTCTGCCGCTATTGATGGCGAGAAATGTGCGTTGATGATTGGAGCGATTTTAAACCAAAAATAATCTGAATAGGAATTTAGGTTTTACTACAGATTTTCCAGCTTTGAAATAAACTTCACTAATTGCCACCAATATCAATTATTATTAATTGGCATTGGTGGCTTATGCTTAGAATTGCAGCCGTGCCAACTTTAAGTTTTCCCACTAAATCTAACCAGTTTTTTATAGCGTTCTTTATTTCTACTTTCAATGAATTTGAAAAAGTTAAAAAAAAAGAATTAATCCCCAAAATAAAAGGGATATAATATTCAGATTTTTGGCTTATTTAGGAAGTTTAGTAGTTGATTAATTAATGTCAACAAGATGGGTATTATCTGTTTTTGACAGCAACGGCAATTTTTGAATCAGCCGTTCCATAATACAAGAACCATTGTTTTTTAAAGTAAACTAATCCT
Source organism: Flavobacterium sp. RSP46 (assembly GCF_003984825.1). Taxonomy (NCBI): domain Bacteria; kingdom Pseudomonadati; phylum Bacteroidota; class Flavobacteriia; order Flavobacteriales; family Flavobacteriaceae; genus Flavobacterium; species Flavobacterium sp. RSP46. Next base: position 316,088 of record NZ_RYDM01000004.1, on the reverse strand, counting down.
TCTACAAAACAAACCTCATTTACTTCGCCTGTTTTTTCATAAGGCTTGTCCGGATGAAGGAAATAACTATCCATTCGGTCTATTAATTTATAGGGCTTTTCTTTGTCAAATAGCGCCTGGCTTGCTGCATAAGTGAATTTAGGTAAACTTGAATCATTATAATTTTCGGCATTACTTCCGTTGTAAATCAGCACGATACCTTGCTTTTGAAGTAATGCAAAAGGACCGGGTTCTACTAAACGACTATCAAAATACCCCATTCTGGGATGTAAAACAGTAATCATTTTTTTATTTTCATTATTTTCGGCTACTTCCCAATGGATGAGATCTTCAGAGGTTGCTATATACAAATCAGTATCCCCAAAATACATCCAGTATTTGCCTTTAATTTTTGTAGCTATGATTTTATCTTTGTATAATTTGCAAACTATAGCTCCGGATTTTGACCACAAGTCTTTGTATTTTTCTTCCCTTAATACTAAACCGTGTTTTGTCCATGTTTTTAAATCTTTTGAACTGGCTAAACAAAGACGCGCAGTTTTACCATCATAGGATGTGTAAGTCATAATGTAAGTCCCATTCTCGCTTTCTATAATTCTAGGATCTTCAACACCTCCTTTCCATTCGTATTGTTTCATCGTGTCGTTGTCCGGATAGAATATTGGTGTGGGTTGTTTTTTAAAGTGCAGTCCATCATCGCTGATAGCTAGGCCTAATCTTGATGTCATGTCTTTGTCTTGCGCTCTGTAGATGAGGTATACTTTTCCGTCTTTGACAATAGCGGATGGATTAAGAACATTTCGTTCTTCCCAGTGGACTTTTTTGTTGCTTATTGGAGATTGAAAAACAGGATGTAACTGTGGTTCTAAAATAGGGTTTAGGCTATCTACTTTTACAAAGTCGAGCATCGCCCAATCCTTACTTTTACTTTGTGATTTATAGATAGAATTACCGCCGCAACTCAGTAGGATAAATGCGAATATGAGCATGATGGTTAGTTTCATAATGGTTATATAAATATGGTTTTAAGTATTCTTGAAGGAGTTTATGATTCCTAGCGTTATTTAGTATTTATTTGTCTCCAATAGGTGTGAAAGAGTCTTGTACGGTAAAGTTGCATCTATTTTATTAAACAACAATTCTCTTTTTGAAGTTACTATGATTTTAATGCTTTTAAGATGTTTTTTTTACATGTATTATGCTCATAAGATGAAATTGTTTGGCTTATTTTTTTGTTACAAAAGGCAACCAATTCAAATAAAGCTCTCTGTTTCTTGATTTCAACCCGCAACTCATGGAAAGTTTTAACAGTATAGGAGTCAGACGTTTTTTATAAGACGAGGTTCTACGCCCTTTTTGGTATTTAAAATAGGTTTCAAGTGCTTTCATTTTACAGCTTTTTAGTTGGCAATTTTCCTAGAGATTTCTTTTGAATATGTTTAGTGTTTCCTTGACAGAATCAACTTTTAAGATGCAGACATAAATTTACTAAAAATCGTTAAAAAAAACAGGTTAAGTTGCTTTAAATAAATTATTTGAATATTATTTTTTTGAATCATACAAAGGTGTAAAAAAACCGAAAATTTCTTTTCGGTTGTAGTTTTAAAAACTTTTTAAAATTGTCTATTCAGGTACTAATTTATTTTTTAGCATTCATTTCCATATAATCTATAGTTAGGTCGGACATTGCTTTCATTCCTAATACAAAACTACCCTCGTCGATATAAAAATCGGGGGTATGATGTGAGGCTGTTTCGGCAGGATTTTTGCCTTTTGGCATTCCACCCAGGAAAAAGAAAAGTCCGGGAACTTTGTCTTGATAGTACGAAAAATCTTCAGCTCCAGTTGCTGCAGGAGTCAATACCACATTGTTTTTCCCCGCTACAGTTTCTAATGTAGGGAGCATTTTTTCAGTCAATATAGGATCGTTATAGGTAATCAGGGTTTGTTTAGTGATGATCACCTCGGCAGTAGCTCCGGCACTTTCTGCAATATTGGTGGTAATTTGTTTCAATCTATTATGGATCATTTCCTGAACTTGTTTGTCTAGGGTCCGAATCGTTCCTGCCATTTCAAGTTCTTCCGGTATAATATTACTTCTTACGCCAGATGTAATTTTTCCAACACTAACCACGGCCGCGGACTCCGTTAAATCTACATTGCGACTCACAATAGTTTGTAATCCCAATATTATTTGGGAAGCCGCAACAATAGGATCTACGGATTGCCATGGGCTGGCTCCGTGTGATTGTTTTCCTTTTATTTTTATCTTGAACCAGTCTGAGGAAGCCATCGCTCCTTTTGGACGGTAATTGATTTTGCCGACTTCGGTGTCTGCGCTAATGTGTAAGCCAAAAATCACATCTACTTTTGGATTTTCCAGAACGCCTTCTTTTACCATTAGTGCAGCTCCACCTTCTTCACCATCGGGAGCGCCTTCCTCAGCAGGTTGAAAAATGAATTTAACCGTTCCTTTTAATTCACTTTTGATAGCGGCCAGAATTTCAGCAGTTCCCATCAGCATGGCTATATGCGAATCATGTCCGCAAGCATGCATGACACCTACTTCCTGACCGTTGTATTCTCCCATTGCTTTTGAGGCAAAAGGAATGGCGACTCTTTCTGTTACAGGCAAGGCATCCATATCTGCCCTAAGTGCTACAACCGGACCGGGTTTTCCGCCTTTTAAAATTCCTACCACGCCAGTTTTGGCCACACCAGTTTGTACTTCCATGCCCAAAGAACGCAAATGTGTTGCTATTTTTTCGGCAGTTTTAAATTCTCTATTGCCTAATTCAGGGTTTTGGTGAAAGTCTCTCCGCCAGGTACTGACTTTAGATTCTAAGGAGGCTGCTTTTTGGGCAACCGTGGCTTTAAGAACGGAATTTTGTGCAGTAGCAAAAAAGGAGAAGGAGCATAAGCCAGCAAAAAGAATAATTTTTTTCATTAGTTGGTAGTGTAAAATTTGGTTGCTAAACAGCCTTTATTTTAGTTAAAAACACAGCTGTTTCGATTCTAAAGAAGGTCAGTTAGAAACAAATATAGCAAAATTATTTCGTCTGGCATTAATTTTAAATAGGGGTGTAAAGTGTCTTTTTTTTGAGTAGGATATAAAAAAACCGTCTTGTCATTTCAAACAAGACGGTATTCTTACTCTTTTATTTTTGTTTCTTCAATCGGTTTTTAAAAAGCTTTTCGAATTTCTCCATTTTAGGTTGAATTACCATTTGACAATAGGGTTGGTTCTTATTGTTGGCGTAGTAATTTTGATGGTAATCTTCTGCTTTGTAAAATTTAGTCAACGGTTCTAGTGTTGTTACTACCGGACTATCATAAATCTTGGCCTTTTTCATTGCGTTGATTATCGTTTGTGCTGATTTTTTTTGTGTTTCATTTTTATAAAAAATAGCGGAGCGGTATTGTGTTCCTACATCGGCACCTTGTCGGTTAAGTGTAGTTGGGTCATGTACCGTAAAAAAGACTTTGAAAATCTCATCTAGATTCGTTACGTTTTTGTCATAGGTAATTTTTACCACTTCCGCATAACCCGATCTTCCAGTTGACACATCTTCATAGGTAGGATTGGTGTTTTTGCCGCCTGCATATCCTGAGATTACCGATTGTACTCCAATGAGGTTCTCATAAACGGCCTCAACACACCAGTAACATCCACCGGCTAAAGTAATGGATTCAAGATTGGATTGCTTTGGTGTTTGACCTTGCGCAAACAAGCTACTGGTCGTTAAAATACATACTAAAAATAATTTTTTCATGTTATTTGGTATCAGGTATAAAGTCCAGTGCGATTGAATTCATGCAGTATCTTTTTTTGGTTGGTTCCGGCCCGTCATCAAAAAGATGACCTAAGTGACCGTCACATCTTCCGCAGAGCGCTTCAGTTCTTTCCATTCCCAGTGAATTATCGGTTTTATAAACCACACTGTTTTTATTGTCTTGTTCGAAAAAGCTTGGCCAGCCGCAAGTGCTGGAAAATTTGGCGCCGGAACGAAATAATTTGTTGCCACAGGCGGCACAATAATAAGTCCCCTTGTCATCTGTATTCCAGAATTTTCCTGTGAAAGGTCTTTCCGTATCCGCATTACGAGTTACTTCATAGACATCTTCGGGTAGAACTTTTTTCCATTCGGCATTACTTACTTTGAGTTTTGCAGTATCCGTATTGGAGTAATATGGGTTTCCAGGTTTTTCAATTGTGTTTTTCATTGTGACAGTTTTTTTTATAGGATCTTGTTTCTTTGTTGTTTGTGCACAGGCAGTGAACATGAATAAAGAGGTTAAAAATAATACACTTACGAATTGGTTTTTTGTTTTCATCTTTTTTTTATTTACAGTACAAATGTAAAGCGCTTTTTATTTTAAAATGTCGGCTACTTTGCAATTGAATTTTCTTTTATTTAAGTTTTTGATTCCTCTATATTTACGAAAAAAATAGCCTTTTAGTTTTGCGGGTCTTACCCACGCTAAATTGTAAATTAGAAGACTAATACAAAGAATATAAAATTAGAATATTAGGGTATTCAACACTCGTTAAACTTTTCACAAATTCAAAAACGGTACAGATACCCGTTCTTTTTTTGTATTTTTGACCTAATTATAAATCCACATGTTAGAAGAAAATGTAATCTTAGTTAATGAAAATGATGAGCAGATAGGGCTGATGCCTAAGCTTGAAGCGCATGAAAAAGCAGTTCTGCATCGTGCCTTTTCAGTTTTTGTTCTAAACAGTACGAATGAAATCATGCTGCAGCAGCGGGCAGGTGAAAAATACCATTCCCCGTTATTGTGGACTAATACATGTTGCAGTCATCAACGCGAGGGAGAAACAAATATTCAGGCGGGAAACCGAAGGCTATTTGAGGAAATGGGTTTTAAAACAGAACTCAAAGAACTTTTTCATTTTATTTATAAAGCGCCGTTTGATAATGGCTTGACGGAGCATGAACTTGATCATGTGATGATTGGCTATTATAACGACGCACCGGTCATCAATCCGGAGGAAGTGGAAGACTGGAAATGGATGAATATTGAGGATGTTAAAATGGATATGGAATTGCAGCCGGCCTTATACACCGTTTGGTTCAAAATAATTTTTGACGAGTTTTATTATTTTTTGGAAGAACATAAAAGCCCTTTGTCTCTGAACTCGAGCACAGATAACCCCTAATTTATACGTTTTATGAAAGTGACTATTTCACGAAAAGCCCATTTCAATGCGGCTCACAGATTGCATAGGAAAGATTGGACTTTTGAACAAAATGATGCCGTTTTTGGCAAGTGCAACAATCCAAATTTCCACGGGCATAACTATGAACTGATAGTAAGTGTGACTGGGGAAATTGATCCGGAAACGGGTTATGTAATGGATGTGAAATTTCTGAGTGATATTATTAAAGAGGAAGTTGAGCATCAGTTTGATCATAAAAATCTGAACTTGGATGTTCCGGAGTTTCAGGATTTGAATCCAACAGCTGAAAATATTGTAGTAGTCATTTGGAATAAAATTAGAAAAAGAATCAAGGCAGAGTTTAAATTAGAAGTGGTTTTATACGAAACACCTCGGAATTTTGTAACTTATAAAGGAGAATAATGGAGCTAAAAGTAGGAGATACTATTCCCCATTTCATGGCGAAAGACACCAATGGAACTGATTTTGACAGTAGAAACGTAGTAGGCCAAAAACCGCTTGTAATTTATTTTTATCCTAAAGATAATTCGCCTGGATGTACTGCGCAAGCCTGTAGTTTTAGGGATCAATACGAAGATTTTAAGGATTTGGGTGCAGAAGTGATAGGGATTAGCAGCGATAGCGTTGCCTCACATCAAAAATTCAGCAAACAATTCAAACTGCCTTTTATTCTCTTGTCCGATTCTGATAAAAAAATAAGAAAACTTTTTGGGGTTCCCTCTGGAATGTTCGGGTTGCTTCCGGGACGAGTGACTTATGTAACGGATAAAAACGGAGTAGTACAAATGATTTTTGACAGTATTCTGGCAACAAAACATATTCCTAAAGCACTTGAAGCCATTAAAAAATTAGTATAATCAATTACAAGATGTGATTTGCTACCTTTCTGATTGGAATTAATTTATACTTTTTTCGGTAGTTTAACGGACTCCTGTAAATGGAAACCTATTTTGGTGGAAAACAATATTGATTTGTTTACATTTGGGACTCAAAAAAAATAGTTACATGACATTTTATCCCTTACAGTTTAAACCCATTTTGAAAGAAAGAATCTGGGGTGGTGAAAAATTAAAAACAATACTTAATAAACCCATTGCCTCAACGCATATTGGCGAAAGTTGGGAGTTATCGACTGTAGCAGGAGATGTCAGTATTGTGGCTCACGGAGATTGGAAAGGCAGTGCATTGACAGATATTATTAATGAGTTTCCTGAGAAAATCCTAGGGACAGCAGTTTATAATCGCTTTGGAAAGCAATTTCCGTTGCTTTTTAAATATTTAGATGCCCGTCAAGATTTGTCTATTCAAGTACATCCTAATGATGCCTTAGCAAAAAAACGCCACAATTCTTTTGGTAAAACAGAGATGTGGTATATCATGCAAGCAGATGATGACGCCCGAATTATTGTAGGTTTCAAAGAAAAATCGAATCCCGAAGCCTATTTAGAAAACCTAAAAAATAAAACCCTGCTCTCTATTCTGGATGATATAAAGGTACAAGCAGGAGATGTTTTCTTTCTGGAAACCGGCACTGTTCACGCTATTGGTGCTGGATTAATGGTGGCCGAGATTCAACAAACTTCGGATATTACGTATCGATTGTATGATTTTGATCGAGTAGATACGAATGGGAATACCAGAGAATTGCATGTGGATTTGGCATTGGAAGCGATCAATTACAACACAGTTGAAACTAAAAAAGAATACTCTAAGAATAGCAATGAGTCTAATCCAGTGGTTGATTGTCCTTACTTTACCACTAACTTTATCCCGCTAGATGGAGCTATTTCAGTTTCTAAATCTGGAGAAAGCTTTACCGTATATATGTGTGTGGAAGGAGCATTTGAAATAGAATTTGACAATTCAAAACTAGAATATAAAAAGGGAGATACCGTTTTGATTCCTGCTGCCATGCATGCATTCATTATCAATGGAAAAGCTTCAATTTTAGAAATTTACATTTCATAGTCGGTAATAGAAAGATTATGTGTACTTTTGCAGACGCAAATTAAAATTCAAATTTTAAAAAAATAAAAATGGCAAACATTAAGAATTTAAAAAAAGACATCAACTACGTTTTAGGAGATATTATTGAAGCAGTTTACTTGTTCGAAATTTCTACAACAGGAAAACCAACAACAGAAACGAATGCTTTAATTGACGAAGCGATTGCTGCTTTTGACACTTTAATCACAAAGGTAAATGTTAAAAAAGTAGAAAATAAAAAAGCACACTTCAAACAAATTAATGTTGAATTGGAACAAACTGCTAATCAATTGATTGCTAAAATCAACGAATTGTAGTCAAAAAAAAAGCAAAAAAAGTTTGAATTTGTTTTGGAAAACAGAAATTCAGACCTATATTTGCACCCGTAATGAGTCGCCAGCGTAGCTCAGTTGGCTAGAGCAGCTGATTTGTAATCAGCAGGTCGTGGGTTCGAGTCCCTCCGCCGGCTCTTTGATAAAACCATTCCGTCTTAAGCGGGATGGTTTTTTGTTTTTGGGGACATGACAATTGATTCCTATTTAATGCTTTTCATAATTTTTTTTGTTAAATTTGGGTTCTAACAAAAAAACAAATACATATGGAAGAGCATTCAGTGATTGAAAGTTTCGAAATGAAACTTAGCGCCTCTGCTAAGGGCTTTTTGAAAGAAACCGCAAAGTGGGCCTATTTTTTGTCCATTCTTGGTTACATCGGAATTGGGTTTATTATTTTTGTTGCTTTATTCGCCGGAACGCTATTCTCTGCTATGGCTAAGGTGAATCCTGCTATGGGAATGATGGGATCTTCTTTTGGGTTTGTAATGGCTTTTGTATACTTTTTGATAGCCATTCTTTATTTTTTTCCGGTATATTACTTGAATAAGTTTGCTTCAAATGCCAAAGCAGCATTCCAAAACAATGATTCAGATGCCTTGACTACTTCGTTAGAATACCTAAAGTCACATTATAAATACATTGGAATTATGACTCTGGTTGTTTTCTCTCTTTATCTTTTACTATTTGTAGGAATGATTGTTGCTGGAATAACTTCTAGTGCGCTATAGTGTGTTTTTAGGTCCTTAAACTGCTTTTATTCAGTATGTTAATCGGACTGTAATTATAAAACAAAAAACCATCTTGCCTTAACAAGATGGTTTTTGTTTCATTTTTTTTTAGAACATAAATTATGAAAAAATACTACTCAGGATAGAATACGAGGAGGTTCTAATAGTACTTCTCTTAATTTGTATGATTATTGCTGTTTTTTGATTGTTGCTACATACTCTGTTAATTGCTTTCCATAAAGAGATTTTGCCACTTTAGGAGACATTGATTTTTGAATCGTATCTAAGTATTTTATGTTGATGTCGTAAATCTGGGATAAGGCAATATAAGGCGCCACTTCGTAGTCTCTGTTGTTTAGAGCGAAATTTGTGGCAAATAAGTATTTTCTTTTCAAGTTAGAATCCTGTTTTGCTCCTATGCTATCAATGGTTTTTATGTTTTGACTTTTTACTGCATTGAATTTTTTTTCTATTAAAGTAAGACTTTCATCGGTGAAGCGGCTGTTTATTTTTTTAAATTCTTCAAAGATTTCATTGTTTTTAGAACCTGTAATTGTAGCATCAGATAAGTAGCGATCTAAACTGGTTTCAATAGTTATTTTTCCCGGCTCAGCAAAGAAAGGCAGGTTGTTGTCCATGGAATTACTCACGCCTCTGTCTAGAAACAAGTATAGCATTTCAGGTGATTTTAGATCTAAGTGACTTTCAAAAACGGCGCTTCCGTCAATATGAATCGTGTCAATTGCAACCAGCATTGTATCAACGACTCTTTGGATGTATAAAGTTCCTTTTTTTAATCCTTTAATATTTCCGGTAATGTGTACATTCCCTCCAGGTTCCCCCTTATTACAGGACGATAAAAGGATTAAAGTGATAAATGCTAGAATAGTTTTTTTCATGTGAAGTTAAAATTTGTTTTTTAGGACATGGCATCGTCATTTTTTATGATTTGTCCTGATATCTCGGGATAGAATCCTGGCGATTTGATTAGTGTTTAGATTTTGGCGCAAAATAAAGAAAATTGTTGGAATGATTTTGCTAACACATTCAAATTTATCAAAAAAAATCCCAATTTATTTCTAAATTGAGATGTTCCTCATTAAATTATCAATTTAAGCTTTTAACCAGGCTTCTTTTAAAACGGTTTTGGACGTATCAGTGGCTTTAAGAACTTCTTTTTCTTCGTAAGGAAGTGTAACTTTTCCTTTGATTATTTGTTCTTTTCCATCCCGTTTTATCTTAATTGTGATTGTATCGTTCTCTTTCCAGTTTTGACTTTCAGCAATCATTTCATAAATATTGTCTAATGAATAAGGTTTTTCATTTATAGAGATGATGATGTCGCCTCCTTTTAGCTCTAAAGTGGTATAAAAATCGTTTAGTTCTATAGTTGGAATTACGATAATTTCCTTTGTTTGTTGGTTCACGGTTATGTACGGGGATTGTCCTTTTAAGAACACATTACCAGGTACTTTTGCCATAGCTTTTGTGATGCCTACTTTAGCTAAGTACGTTTCATACGGTATTGGTGTTGGTCCGGAAACATAAGTTGTTAAAAAAGTCCCTACTTCAGGGTAGGTAAATGAAGTTATTTTTGCAAAAAGGTCCTTGTCATTAAACGGTTTTGAAGCGCCATATTCATTTGATAACTTTTGCATCAAATCAAGAATTCCTCTTTCTCCGTTGCTTTTTTCTCTGATAATGATATCCAGACACATTCCAATAAGAGCTCCTTTTTCATATACGTTCAAGTATTGGGCTTTGTAAGGTTCAGTCAACACATTTGCGCTCATCGTTGTGAAAGGCATCGTGTCATTCATTGCATTTGCATGTGCAATTTTTTCAGACATACGCGTATAAAATTCCTCTTCTGTAATTAATCCTTGATTAATCTGAAAAAGATTGGCAAAATATTCCGTCACCCCTTCGTACAGCCATAAATGTTCTGACATTTTAGGCGTGTTGTAATCAAAATAGTGAATTTCTTTAGAATGAATGGTTAAAGGAGTTACGATATGAAAAAATTCATGCGAAACTACATCTTTCATTGATTGTACCAATTCTTCTTTTGGCATAATTTCCGGTAAAACCACTGTAGTGGCCGTAGGGTGTTCTAAGGCTCCAAATCCCTTTGCATCAGTATCTTTCATGCTTGATAAATACAACAAGACGGTATATTTTTTGGTAGCGTTTATTTTTCCTAAAAATGTTTTTTGAGCAGTCATCATGGTTTTCATCTCTGGAGTAATACTTTCAGCAGTTACTTTTCCGGTAGGCGAAAAAACACTGATCAATATTTCCATACCGTCTACAGTAAAAGTAGTGTAGTCCGGTTTAGCATACATAATTGGATTTTCAACTAATTGAGCATAACGAGCTGTTGTAAATACATCATTTGTAGTACTTGCGTCTTGATCTGTCATGGAAGTTGCTCCCCAAAGTGTTTCCGGATGGGCTATATTTACTGTATAAGCAAGGTCTTTTTTGTCTTGAAAATAGCCCACAAAGCCATGCATGTTTAGCATGAAATTGACTCCTGCGTCTATATTTGTTCCGGCAGGAGAGAAAACATCATTCTTGCCAAAGCCGCTTCCCTTTTCAGTATCAAATGTGTCGTTAACCCAATAGGTTATTTTAGTGACAGTTTTGGCATTCTTGATATTCCAGGTGTTGTCATCCGTTTTGTTAACCGGAAGTATATTGCCCTTACTGTCAAAAGCTTTTAGATCTTCAATGTATTTTCCATAATCATCAATAGAGTAGGTGCCAGGGACAATTTTAGGAATGCTGTAAGTGACTTCATCAGTGCTAATTTTTGGTGCGGTAATCGTAACCATTACTTTGTCCTCTTTAACATCATTTAAGTTGATTGCTACGTGTACTACATCGGTAATTGATTTTGAAACATTTGCTGAAGTGCCAACAGTTTTACAGCTCCAAAGAAGAGTAGCAAATGCTATTGCAAAAAATATTTTTTTCATTTGTATTGTTTTTTGTTTATTGTATAGGTTTTTTACAAGAGGGAATTGTTGCCCCTTATAACGATTTTATAAAGCCAGTTATTGCTGTCACCACTTTTGGAGCAATGGGTAAGTCCGGATTAGAATAGGATTTCATATTTACAGAATCATCTCCATTTATCTCTTTGAAAATATGATTCATTTTCTCGATCAGAACTAGCTCTGCTTCCGGTTTGGCTTTTTTTAACAGTTCTGCTTCAGCAACTGACACCTGTAAATCTGCAGTTCCGTTTAGCAGTAGTACGGGTATTTTTAACTTTGCAATTTCAATTTGCGGATTGTATTTTATCCATGAAATCATATAGGGCTGGATGCTTGCTCTAAAAAGGGAAGCTAACATGGGGTTTTTTAACTCGAAAGTTTCTCCGTTTTTAAGAATGTCTAGGTTTTTCTGAACTTCTTCTTTGAGGTAAGGGGCTTGTTTTGCTATTTGTTCCACCAGAACAGCATCAATCGTTCTTCCGGCTCCAGCTAATGAAATAAAAGCATCCGCTTTGCCATTTGCAGCAATCATTCCTATTAAGGAACCTTCGCTGTGTCCGGCAATTATTATTTTGTTGTACTTTTTTTGATTTTTAAAAAACAGCAAAACGGTGGTTGCGTCAGTGATGAAATCATCAAAAGTAAGGGTAGCTTCATTTACCGTTCCACTCTTCATTTGAGCAAAGATTCTTTTATCATAGCTAAAAACGGCAATATCATTTTTAGTTAATTCTTCGGATAAATATTTCAGGGAATTATTGGGGAGTCCTTTTTGATTTCCGTCCCTGTCTGTAGGGCCTGAACCTGCAATAAGGATGACAAGATTCGTCTTTTTGTTTTGTTTTAAAGGAGAGTACAACGACCCATTTAACAATGGATTTATAGTAACTTCATCCTTATTAAAAGATTGAATTGCTGTTTCTGTTTGTGAATGGCAGAGTATTGAACACGAGATCAGGAGTACGAGTAGTAATTTTTTCATTTTATTTCGCATTTAATTCGTTTATTGTTTCTTCCGGATTTTCGACTTCAATAATTAGTTTATTGTAATAGGAATCTTTGAGTTCAACAATAATTGCATTTTTTTTATTGCAAACGTCCCAAAAGTTGCGTTTTCCTTTTTTGATATAAGTGCCAGCAGTTATAACCCATGGTAATTGGGTGCCTGGCATTTTCCAGCCGATCCAAAATGTAAATTCATCGTTGCTTTGATACGCTCGGATTATTTTATCTTTCGGTACACGAATCTTATTTTCGAAAGCCCAAAATGTATGACTTCCTAGAATATCAAAAACAAATTCGTTTTCGTTTGATGTTACTGAAACCATAAATGTATGAGTTGAGACTGCTGTTTTAAAACAGAAAACTCCCGAATATCAGGAGTTTTATTTTAATCTAGTTTGTTTTTTATGTAATATTTACCGTCTAAGTCTTCGTCAAAATCATCCACTTTTATGGGTTTTGGTTTTGGTTTATTTGCGGTAGCTTTCTTTTTCCACATTTCAAATTTTTCTGCCGGCATCTTCTTCTTCATTATCTCTAGGATCTCTTTTTCGGCCAAACCAAATTCTTTTTTAATGATTTCAAAAGGATTTTTTTCTTCTAAAGCCATTGTAACAAGTTTTTCTGTTTGCTCCCAGTTCAATTCTTTGCGGTTACTCTTTTTCATCACGTGAAAATTAATTCAAATAGGTGTTAATGATTATTAAATTAAATTTTTTAATTTCATTCAATATTAAGAAAAATTATAATTACTTTTTCTCAAAAGATGATTTTTTTTAATTTTTTTAATTTTTTTTCTTTAATGGCTGTTTTTGAAACGGTATTTTCAATAAATTCTTTAATGCATTGTGTTCCTCAGGATTGGGATGGGTATCAATTCCGTAAATAATTTCTTCTTTTGGAAGTGTCATAAATGTGCCAAATAACCGATCCCAGATTGAAAATATATTGCCATAATTACTATCGGTATAGGGCAAAACATGATGGTGGTGTACTTTGTGCATGTCTGGCGATACGATAAAATAGCTCATAATAGTATCTATTTTTTTAGGAAGTGAAATGTTAGCATGATTGAATTGCGTGGCTACAACAGATAATGTTTGGTAAAGGAAAACCATCCACATGGGGCTTCCAATGATTAAAACACCCAAAGCGGTAAATGTAAATCGGATCACACTTTCTCCCGGATGGTGTCTATTGGCGGTTGTGGTGTCAATCCAGGTGTCTGTATGATGAATCAAATGAAAACGCCACAGAAACTTGGTTTTATGTTCGACTAGATGCACCAGATAAGCGCCTATTAAATCCAATAAAAGCAATCCAATAAGGGCGTAAAGCCATAGCGGCATTTCAGGAAGCCATTGTAAAATTCCAAAATTTGTAGCAATTGTCCAGTCAGCCGCTTTTAATAAAATAAAAGCTAGGCAAAAATTGACAGCAATAGTCGTGAAGGTCATAAAAATATTGATGCCGGCGTGATGCCATTTTTTATAGGTGAAGTTAAAAAGCGGAAAAGCATTTTCGATCAGCCAGAAAAAAGTGATTCCGCCCACAAGAATTAAACTTCGGTGTGACGATGGAATGGTAGAAAAATAAGTAATGATATCATTCATAATTCAGATATTTATTCCAAATTTAATAATTTTTTATGAAAGTAATTATTTGATTACCCGGAAAGTGCCATTTATTCTGGGGCCAATAGGTTTTGTGGTTTTTGGAATCTGGTGTTTCCAGAAATGTTGTGTCGTTCCTTTCATCAGCAACAAACTTCCATGTTCCAGTATGATAGTTTTTTTTAGGTCTTTATCTAAATTATGTTTGAGTTGAAAGGTTCGTTGGGCTCCAAAACTCAACGACGCAATTATGGGATTGATTCCTAATTCTTTTTCGTTGTCAGCATGCCAACCGTTGCTGTCTTTTCCGTCGCGATATTGGTTGAGTAAGACGGTTGTAAAAGTAGTATCAGCACTTTTTTCGACTTGAGATTTTAGCTTTTGCAAAAGCAAATTCCAAGGATGTGGCTGCATCGTTATATTCGAATACGAGTAAGGTTTTCCTTCGTTTCCAAATAAAGCCGTCAAACGAGGCTGCGGATGAATTTTCCCGTATACACGAATATCGTCTTGTTGCCAAGGGATATCTTGCATTAATTCGGCAAAAATAATATCGGCTTGTTCTTGGTCAAAAAAATGAGGATAGTAGATGATCTCCGCATCTTGCAAGTCAATAAATACAGGTTCTGATGTGGATTCGAAAAGTGATTTCACGAGATTAAGTATATTGGTACGCCCAGTAAATTAAAAATAATTGTAGTGGCATTCGCAATAGTAAGGCCCATTTTGGCAGACCCATTCTTGCTTTTTCATCAAAATACATATACAAATGTGTTGGAAAAATAGCAATTAACAAAGCGATCACCCCCCAAGCGGCATAGTTGGAAAGTAACGGAATACAAAGCGAAATTCCCAGAAATATTTCTGCTAAACCACTGATGTAATTTAATAATTTTGGATTTGGAAAGTACGAAGGAATGATTTTCAAGTACAGTCTGGGATTCCTGAAATGGTTTAATCCTGCGATAAAGTAGACGAAAGCCATCACATATAAATGCCAAGGTAAATTCATAGTAAAGTTATTTAATACGAATTTATAAAAATTTTATTAAAATCAGTGCAAATGGATTGAAACTGCAATTAGGAGGTTCGCTTCAGGTTTACATTCATTATGATAATTGCTAAAATAATTAAAATAATGCCAAGCCATTGGATCAGGTTTACCTGCTCATTCAATAAGAGATATGCCATAAGTACCGATACGGGAAGTTCCAGTGCCGAAACAATACTTCCCAGTCCGATTCCAGTCAGCGGAAAACCGGCATTCAACAATAAAGGTGGAATTATGGTTCCGAAAAGGGCTAAAATGATTCCCCATTTCATGAAAATTTCAAAGTTAAAAGGAGTAGTTTGTGTTGAGATTGCAAAAAAGGTCACGATGACAGCACCTCCCAACAACATGAATAAACTGCGTTGTGCCGAGGAAATATGAGTTGCCACACGATTAGCGGTAAACATAGTTGTAGTAAAAGAAGCTGCTGCTAAAAGCCCTAAAGCTATACCGCGCCAGTCTAAAACGATACTATTCTCGAAGACATTGGTAGCAAGGATAGTTCCGGTTAAGACAATAAATACGGAAACTATTTTTTGAGTAGAAGGAATTTTTTTTTCTAAAATCATTTCGAATAAAACACCCATCCAGACGGTTTGCATCAATAAAACAATCGCAATAGAAACAGGAATGTATTTTACTGCTAAATAATAAAAGATACTCGTAAATCCTAAAGAAGTTCCGGCAAGCATCAGCTGAGTGATGTTTTTTTGGGATGCTTTTATAACGGTTTTTCCTTTCTTAGCTTTTTGAAACATATTGATCAGCAGCATTCCCATGATTCCATATACAAATTGGGCAACGGTAACTTCGGGTGTGGTGTAGCCTTGACCGTAGGCTATCTTTACAAAAGTAGCCAGCATTCCGTAACTCGTTGCGCCGAGACCAACTAAGAAAACTCCTTTTAAGATACTATTTTTTATCATTTTTTTAATTTTAAAAAGCGGGCAAAGATAGGGTTTAGTTCCTAGTTATAAGGTGTGAATTGGTAGATAATATCAGAGTCAACCATAAATTCAGGTTTTTGATTTCCAATTAAATTACATCATTTTGCTTTTCGTGGTAGGTTTTTTTTAATCCTCTTATGATTGCAGCATTAGCCAAAAACCGGTTGGTATACGCCAATAAAATCAACGAAGTTGCGCTAAAAAGTAATGCTGGAGTTTCTATTTGTAAAATCATAATTTAATAGAATCATTTTAAAGGCAAAGATCGCTAATCTTTTGATGCATTTTAGTATTGCAATGAATAAGAGGAGTTTTCCTTTACTGACTTAAATTTTTAAAGTGTAATCCAGTTAAAGGTTTGTTCGATGATTCTAGTTTTTTCTTTTTGAATAAATTTTAAATAGGCATCGGCTACAGGTGAAAACTTTTTGCCTTTTAACCAAATTAAATTCCAGTTGGATTGAATAGGCAAGCCTTTTACCGGAATAATTTGTAGGTCTCTATTATTAAGTTCGTTTTTTATACCAATTAAAGGCATGATCGAGCATCCAAGTCCAGCCAGTACGGCTTGTTTTACCGCTTCATTTCCGGTCAGCACCATTTTTTTTGAAACGGTTAATTGATTCTGTTCTATAAATTTTTCCATCACATATCTTGTTCCTGATCCTTGCTCGCGATAGATGATGGGTAAGGTTTCTATGATTTTTTTTTCCTGAATTCCTTTTCCCATTTTTTGATCACTATTAGCAACAAGGAAAAGGGAATTAGGCATAAGCTCCACTTTCTCGATTTGCA
The DNA here is from genome assembly GCF_003984825.1 of Flavobacterium sp. RSP46. Classification (NCBI taxonomy): domain Bacteria; kingdom Pseudomonadati; phylum Bacteroidota; class Flavobacteriia; order Flavobacteriales; family Flavobacteriaceae; genus Flavobacterium; species Flavobacterium sp. RSP46. Next base: position 299,423 of record NZ_RYDM01000004.1, on the reverse strand, counting down.
GGGTTTCTGGTAACACGGAAACCAGAGAAAAATCTACTTCATTTCTTTCTAAGTTTTTCAACACTTTAGTTTTATTGGTCACATCCAGAATCAATTCGACACCTTGATTTTGTTTCAAAAAATCAGATAAAAAATAAGGAATTACATATTTCCCGGTTGATACGACAGAAATTTTTAATCGTCCTGTCAGTTGTCCCTTGAATGCCATTGTTTTATAATTGATCGCATGTACTTCATTTAGAATTTTTTCTGCAGCCGTGGCGATTTCTTTGCCAAAATCAGTAACAAACAGCTTTCTTCCGATTACTTCTGTTAGCGGTACATCAAATTGATCTTGAAAATTTTTTAATTGAATGGATACTGCGGGTTGTGTAAGGTGCAGTTCCATTGCGGCTTTAGTGATGCTTTTATTTTGGGTAATTTTTAAAAAGACATGCAGCTGGTGTAGCGTATAATTCATAAATAATTTTTATGCTTTGTATTACAAATATAAATAAAAATATATGGATAGCCGGTTTTACTTTTGTAAAAAAAAATAAACAAAAAGATATGCAAAGAATAACAATAGCAAAAGGAGACGGAATAGGACCTGAAATAATGGATGCTACTTTGAAAATTATTAAGGCAGCGGGCGCACAGCTTCAATTTGATGAAATTGAAGTTGGTGAAAAAGTGTATTTAAAAGGTAATACCTCCGGAATTGAAAAGTCATCTTGGGATTCTATAATAAACAATAGAATATTTCTCAAAGCTCCAATTACTACTCCGCAAGGTGGTGGTTATAAAAGTTTGAATGTTACCACTAGAAAATTCTTAGGATTATATTCTAATGTTAGACCATGTATGAGTTTGCACCCTTTTGTGGAAACAAAACATCCAAAAATGGATATTGTCATTGTTCGTGAAAATGAAGAAGATTTATATGCGGGAATAGAACATCAGCAAACGGATGAAGTTGTGCAGTGTTTGAAAATCATTAGTCGTCCCGGCTGTGAAAAAATTGTTCGCTATGCTTTTGAATATGCCAAACAGTATGGAAGAAAGAAGGTAACTTGTTTCACAAAAGACAACATCATGAAGCAGACGGACGGATTATTCCATGAAGTGTTTGATGAGTTAGCGAAAGAGTATCCTGAAATTGAAAACGAGCACTGGATTATTGATATTGGTGCTGCAAAAATGAGCGATACACCAGAGAATTTTGATGTTATTGTAACCTTAAATTTATACGGTGACGTGATTTCTGATATCGCTGCACAAATTGCCGGTTCTGTGGGGCTGGCAGGCTCAGCAAATATTGGAGAAGAATGTGCAATGTTTGAAGCAATTCACGGATCTGCACCCAGAAGAGCCGGGCAAAATGTTGCGAATCCGTCGGGATTATTACAAGGAGCAGTAATGATGCTGAATCATATTGGGCAAAACGAAGTGGCTAGTAAAGTACAAAATGCATGGCTGAAAACGCTTGAAGACGGAATACATACCTATGATATCTTCAAAGAAGGCGTAAGCACTGCAAAAGTAGGGACTTCAGAATTTGCCGACGCAGTAATCCTAAATTTAGGGCAAAAACCAAAACAGCTTCCTGCTGTAGATTATAAAAATGTTCAAGCCTTAGATCTCCCGAAATATAAGAGAAGACCAGCTGCAAAAAAAGAATTGGTAGGTCACGATGTATTTGTGCATTGGAATGGAACCGATCCTAATTCGCTAGCCGAAATTCTAAAAAATATAGGGACTGAAAATCTAAAACTGAATATGATTTCCAATAGAGGAATCAAAGTTTGGCCCGAAGGATTTAAACAAACCTTTTGTACAGATCACTGGAGATGCCGTTTCAAAGCTGAGGATGGAGTACTAGTTAACAAAGAGGAGATCATTGGATTATTGCAGCAATGCATCGACCATAATATCGATAGCATCAAAACTGAAAATTTATATAAATTTGACGGGAAAATGGCTTTTTCATTGGGTCAAGGACAGTAAGAAATGCGTTAACTTCTCCTTTATTTAATTGGTACTCTTTCACTAAATGTGCTGTTTCCTTTAAAGAATTTAATAAGGTGAGTTATTCCTAACACGCTCCATTAAGTAGTAAAAAAAATTAGTCCCTATGAAAAATAAAAATAAAAAAATTAGTTTGGTCTTTGGAATAGTTTGGTTGATTGGTGGAATACTATTGACAATCGTAGCACCTAATAACTTATTTTTCACACTGTTTCTAGGTTTGGGAATATTTTTCACGATCTACACATTACAAAAAAATAAAATTTCATTATAAAGTATTATGGAAAAAGAATATCAATTTAAGCTAGTTGAAGGTCAGTTTGCACCATCAGAAGCAGGAAAAGTACTGTTTTCGTTAATCAACAATAAGATTAATTATCATAATTTAGAAAAATTTAGCAATCAAATTCGATTTGATGAAGACTGTTCGCATTCAAAAATAAGGCTTGAAACTCTTTTAGAAGCCTCTGAATACATCAAGGAACTCATCAAAGAAGCGTCGTCAAAGGATTTGGAACTGAAAATTGACAGTGTAATTCAAATTGTACTGTGTCCTAAAGTAAAAACTGAATTGAATGTTTGAGGGTAGACAATTACTCATTGCCACCAAGCATCACAAAGAAAAAGTGATTGCTCCAATTTTTGAAAAAGGATTAGGTGTTCACTGTTTTGTTCCTGAAAGTTATGATTCGGATATTTTCGGCACTTTTTCAGGTGAAGTGGAGCGGAAAAATACGGCAGTTGAAACCGTCAGGGCTAAATGTTTGGCGGCAATGGAAGAATTTGACTGCGATTTGGCTATTGCCAGCGAAGGCTCTTTTGGTTCACATCCTTCTATCTTTTTTGCCCAGGCCGATGATGAGTTTTTAATTTTTATCGATAAAAAAAACGACTTAGAAATCATTGCCAGAGAACTCAGTTTGGAGACTAATTTTTATGGAGAAAATATTTCTAGTAAAGAAATGCTCTTGGATTTTGCAAATAAGATTCAATTTCCTGCCCATGCCATAATTTTGCGAAGCAAGCCTGATGATCTAACAACACTAGTTAAAGGGATTACCACAAAAAGTGAATTGGAAGATACTTTTCAGCACCTTGTGAACAAATATGGGAGTGTTTATGCTGAAACTGATATGCGTGCGCTGTACAACCCCACTCGTATGGGTGTGATAAAAGTAGCGGCGCAAAAATTATTGGAAACTATAAAAACGGAATGCCCAAGCTGTAAAGCACCGGGTTATTGTGTGATAGATGCGAAACAGGGCTTGCCTTGTTCATGGTGTTCAGCGCCCACACGATCTACCTTGAGTTTTATTTATAGTTGTAAAAAGTGTTGTTTTAGTTCCGAAAAAATGTATCCCCATCAAAAAATAACCGAAGAACCAGGATTCTGCGATTCCTGTAATCCATAAGATATGAGTGTAATCAGTAGTTCGATTCCAAAAGCTGTTGCGCTTTTAAATCAGGAGCAAACCATAGGAATTCCTACCGAAACGGTTTATGGTTTAGCCGCCAATATTTACAGCTCAAAGGCGGTAGAGCGTATATTTTCGATTAAAAAACGTCCGTTTTTTAATCCGTTAATTGTTCATATAAAATCGGCAACTGTCCTTTCTGAAATAGCGAGAGACATTCCTGAAAAAGCGAACTTGTTAGCAAAAGCTTTCTGGCCGGGACCTTTAACTTTGGTTTTAAAAAAGCAAATTTCCATTCCGGATTTGGTTACCGGTGGTAAAGATACCGTAGCGATCAGAGTTCCAAATCACCCAGTAGCCTTAGCCCTGCTGAATCAGTTAGCCTATCCTCTAGCGGCTCCGAGTGCTAATCCGTTTGGCTCTCTTAGTCCCACTACAGCAATACATGTTGCTGACTATTTTGAAGAGGTGTTACCAATGGTTTTGGATGGTGGAGCTTGTCAAAGGGGAATAGAGTCAACGATCATCGGATTTGAAAATGGGGAGCCTATTTTATATCGCTTGGGTTCTTTGGCTGTAGAGGATATTGAAGCAATTGTTGGGCCGGTAAAAATGATTACCCATGATGATATTGCTCCAGCGGCACCAGGCATGTTTTCTAAGCACTATGCTCCTTCGACGACGACTTTTTTGACAGCTGATGTGACGGAGAAGCTAAAAATGTTTCCGGATCAAAAAATTGGAGTTTTAGTATTCCAAAAAGGGATTGATGATCCAAAAATTGTACAACAGGAAATTCTATCGACAACAGGCAATTTAGCAGAAGCCGCATCGCAATTGTATGCTGCCTTGCATAGATTAGATAAGTGCCATCTCGACTGCATTATAGCGGAACGATTTCCAGATGTGGGTTTAGGCAAAACGATAAACGATCGTTTAAAAAGAGCCACCAAAAAATAAGATATGGATACTATTATCAGAAATGCAAAAGTGGTCAATGAAGGACAAATACTTAATTTAGATCTTCTGATTTCAGGAGAAAGAATTGAAAAGATAGCACCATCAATTGGACTAAATCCTGCAAAAAAATATATCGAAATTGATGCGACAGGACTTTATCTGCTTCCGGGAGTCATTGATGATCAGGTTCATTTTAGAGATCCGGGACTAACACATAAAGGCACTATTTTTTCAGAGTCGGTTGCCGCTGTGGCTGGCGGCATCACCTCCTTTATGGATATGCCCAACACGATTCCCAATACGCTGACTCAAGAGTTATTAGAAGAAAAATACAAGATGGCGGCGGAAAAATCAATTGCTAATTATTCGTTTTTTATGGGAATTTCAAAAAATAACTTGGAAGAAGCTTTAAAAACAAATACCGAAAATGTATGTGGAATTACGGATGATGGGCTTTATTTTAATAATGACGAGGGAATTTTAGCCAACTATCCAGAATTTTTGGAGCAACTTTTTTCAAGAACCGATACCTTGGTAGCTTTGCACAGCGAAGATGATTCACTGATAAAAAAGAATACGGAGGATTATAAACTAATTTACGGAACTGAAATTCCTTTTTTTTATCATTCTCTTATTCGGGATGAGGAAGTTTGCCTAAAAGCAACTGAACGAGTATTGAAAATTGCTAAAAAACACCAAACACGCTTGCATCTCTTTCATATTTCAACTTTGGCGGAAGCCAAATTATTTGATAATTATACACCGATCAGAGAAAAACGAATCACAGCCGAGGCATGTGTACATCATCTTTGGTTTTCGGATGCCGATTATGAAAGATTGGGCTCCAAGATCAAATGGAATCCCTCCATAAAAACAGAGCAAGATAGAAAAGGTTTACTGCAGTATTTGCTCAATAATTCAATAGATATTATTGCAACGGATCATGCTCCTCATACTGTTGCCGAAAAAGCAGGGAATTATTTTCAGGCGCATTCCGGCGGACCATTAGTACAACATGCTCTTTTAGCAATGTTAGAATTATTTCATCGTGGTGAAATTCCGTTGGAGAAAGTAGTGGAGAAAATGAGCCATAATGTAGCCGAAATTTACAGAATAAAAGAACGAGGCTATATAAGGGAGGGCTATTTTGCCGATTTAGTTTTAGTCGATTTAAATAAAAAACAGGAAGTAACTCCAGACTCTCTTTTATATAAATGCAAATGGTCTCCTTTTGTAGGACAGGTTTTTAAAAGCAGTATCAGTTCAACTTTTGTAAATGGAAATATAGTTTATGAAAAAGGACTTGTCCAAACGGATGTAAAAGGAAAAAGATTGCGATTTGAAAAGATTAGATAATCAAAATGTATAAAATAATTTTAAAATAATTAAAATATGAATCTTAGTTTATTACTGGATAATTTAACTAATCCTGCCTTGTTGTTTTTTGTGTTGGGAATTATAGCCGTCTATGTCAAAAGTGATTTAGAAATTCCGGAGAATACCTCTAAATTTATATCGCTGTACCTGCTTTTTTCCATTGGTTTTAAAGGCGGACAGGAACTAGCGCACAGTCACTTTACTGTTGACATACTTTGGTCTATTGTTTTTGGGGTATTGATTGCGGTATTAATTCCACTTTATACTTTTTTTATTTTAAAGAAAAAGTTTAGCATTGAGAATTCGGGAGCCATTGCTGCGGCTTATGGATCTGTGAGTGCAGTGACCTTTGTAACGGCCATCTCTTTTTTAGAAATTCAAAATTACAATTTTAGCGGCCACATGGTTGCTGTTATGGCGCTGATGGAAGCTCCTGCAATCATTATCGGAGTGATTTTAATCCGATTATTTAGTAAGGAAAAAGTTCAAAAAACGAAGATGACCACGATTATCAAACATTCATTTACTAATGGAAGCGTGCTCTTGATTCTAGGTAGTTTGGTTATTGGGTTTTTGGCCAGTGAGCAACAGGCTTTAGGAATTAAGCCGTTTACTACTGATATTTTCAAAGGGTTTTTGGCTTTATTTTTACTGGACATGGGAATTGTTAGTGGACGAAAATTAAATGATTTTTTCAAAAGTGGCTGGTTTAGCGTCTTTTTTGCTATTGTTTTCCCATTGATCAACGGGTGTATTGTTGCTTTTCTAAGTCAATTCGTTACCGAGGATGTTGGGAATCGTTTTATTTTTGCTGTCTTAGCGGCCAGTGCTTCTTATATTGCCGTTCCGGCCGCGATGAAAATAGCCGTTCCAAAGGCGAATCCAGGAATATTTTTACCCATGGCTTTGGCAGTAACGTTTCCTTTTAACATTACTTTTGGGATGCCCATTTATTTTTCAATTGTGCTGTGTCACCTTTAGACAGTTGCTTTGACCAATGTAGTAGCACTTATTAATTGTTTCAAAAACTATTGGTAATAACATGAATGTTCTTTACAGAGAATCGTTAGCGCAGTTTTGCAAACTGTGCCCATTTCAATTGGCAACTAAATTAAATTTAATAAATCCAATCGCTATTATTTACAGACAATCGTTAGCGCAGTTTTGCAAACTGTGCCCATTTCAATTGGCAACTAAAATAAATCTAATAAAATCACCTCTAATTCATTTTCTAATGCAGCATAATTTCTTGCAGAACTGAAATAATAATCTTCCGGCATCGTTACAATTTTTTCATTTACAGGATTGTTGTGTATGTAATCCATTTTTTGTCTAATAAATTTATTGCTGTAAACATGTTCTGCATGATAGCCGTTTTGCCAAACTTTGTATTGTTGTTCTTGTTTTAAATGCTGACAAGCTTTTTTAAAATAATCCAACATCCATTCTCTCCTGCTTTCCGGTTCTTCAATAATAGCCTGAATAATTTTTTTAGATGTATATTTTTTAAAATCACGCATCACATCGGATAATATAAAACCATTTGTTGCTTTGCAAAGCAGATGAATATGGCTGTGCATAATACAATATCCATAAATTTCTAAGCCCTTTTGATCTTGACAATAGTGTAACGCTTGTATAATAATTTGTTTTTGATTTAATCGTGTAAAAATATCTACCCAACCCATTGTAGTTATAGTAATAAAATAAGCGTCTTCAGTTGTTGTGGCTTTATACTTTGTCGACATTTTTTGTGTTATTTGTATTGTTTGCTCACTATTTTTTGCACATTATTGTGGGCACAGTTTGCAAAACTGCGCTAACGATTGCGGTATATCGGTGCGATCGGGCAGACACCATCAAATTCGCGCACAGCTTTCGGCTATTGGCTCACCCATATAAGGCGATTTAAAATATGGTTTTGATCGAAGTAATTCAGATGGAGGCATTCATTTACATGCTCGAAAACTAGTCTTTACCCATCCTGTTACCAAAGAAAATATGGAAATCTTGGCGCCAACTCCTGATGATGTAATTTGGAATGCAATTTAGAAAACTCATTTCATATAAATATTTCGTCACAACCTTTCACTAAAAAAAAACTAACTAGAATGGTCAACTACGATTTTCCAACCTTCTTTAAATTTTTCTACTATTAAAGTAAAAAATCCTTTTTGTTCTCCTTTTTCCATTTGCAAATTCCAAGCACCTAAAACAAAGGCATGTTCGCTATCAATCATTTTTATTTGTTTGATATTAAAAGTTAGAGTACCCATTGCAGCTTTGTCAGGATAAACTTGTTGATAGATCTCTAAGTTTTTTTGCCAGCCGTAAAATGGTCCTGTTTTTCCAACAAATAGTAAAGAATCGGATTTTAAATAACCTTGCATATACCCAATCATATCCCCATTATTCCAATCTAAACGTTGTTTTTCTAAAACTGCTTTAATTTCTTTCTCTTGAGCAATTGATAAATGACTACAAAATAAGAGCACTATTGATAATATGATTTTTCTCATTTTTTTTACGATTTGATTGATTTTAACTTTATTGTGGACAACCTTTATCCCTTTTCATAAATCAAATGTATTCAAAAAATCGTGTTCATTCCCATTTAATTTTATGAAATATTGTACTATAAAATACTTGAACTACTTTTTAATTTTTGTACAATTTTACCCCAATATAAAATGCAGCGTTAATTATTTATTCCTGTACATCTCATGAATTCATTTTCAGGATAAAAAATTAGTTTTTATTTATACTTCTCTTAAACAAAATATGAAAATCCGTTATCCGTTAGCGCAGTTTTGCAAACTGTGCCCATTTCAATTGGCAATTAATATAAATCTAATAAAACCACCTCTAATTCATTTTCTAATCTGGTCTTCGGTTTTTAGGGCTTTATTCTTAGCAGACATTTTGTTTGTTTTAAAATAGCAAAAAGAAATGAAGTACTCATAGCTTTTTCGTTTTTTGTTCTCTGTTGTGGGCACAGTTTGCAAAACTGCGCTAACGATTGTGGTATATAGGCGCGGTCGGTTTTTGTTGCCTATTGGAGTGGGTGCGAAGTCAGAGACATTCGCACAGCAGCTCTGAGTTTTAAGAATGTTTTTTTTAACACTTCGAGTAGCTAGCAGTTTTTATTCTTTTTGAATAATTGGAAATTTTTCGTTTTCTAAAAAATATTTAATTACAAACTCAAAGATGTCTTTGTTCTCAAATGGATTAATTTTTAAATGTATTCCCGTTTCAAATATTCCAAATAGCAGTTTTATATTTAAGTTGCCGTTTAAAATCCTAAATTGATTTGGATTACTACTCATAGATTTCATACCGACCCATTTCACACCCCATTCAATTTGGTTATTTTTCTTTGCCTCAAATAAATTACAAATCTTTTTTTCTCCCTTTTCTGAGGTTTTAATTATATCGCCGTTACTTTTAAAGATGTAATTATTAAAACAAAAACATTTAAACTGTTCTATAGTTTTCATTTGGTAAGAAAAGCGATAGTAAAAACTTTTTTTTGAAATTAAATTATAAATGAGTAGATATTTTTCAAAATCGACTTTATTTTGAGGGTAATGTAAATATAATTGTCCTTCTTCTGTAGTAACTAAATTATATTTATTTTCTTTTAAAATATTTTCAGAATTTATTTTTACAACTGAAATGCTAAACATTAAATTTCTTGTGGTAGAAAAATTGTATGTGCTTTCAGATGCATCGAAAACAATTTCGGATATTTCATTAAATAAAATATCTTCATTATTTACTATAATTTTATTAGAATATAATTTTACATGATTAACACTTATTGGATTTTCTTCTGTTGGAATAAATAAATGTTCAGTTTTTTTTCTTTCACTTTCTTCTTTAACAGTTTTTATTTTGTCACTTACAGCATTAAAAACTGATTTTAATTTATTTTCTTTATTTAACCATTCGTTACAATGTTTACATTTTATTGCATCATCTTGTATTAATTCTGAACAATATTTACATTTTATCATATTATCAAATTTTTTATTGGCTATTTTTTATTATGTGTCTTAATTTGGCTCTACAATTATCCCAAACTTCACTATCCCAATCACTGGTTATAAGTTCATTTTGATAGGATTTCAAAAAAATATTTATCTCATCACAAAATAATTTCGCATTTATTATTTTTTTACTTTGATTGAATAATTTACCCTCACGTTGTATCTTGAAGCCACCATATGTTTCTCCTTGATGTAAAAGACCACATCTTATGTTTTTATAAAATTTTTGATTTTCAAAAATGCTTAAAGAGTTATTGTAAGATTTAGCTTTTATAAAAAATCTGTTAAAAGCTTCATCCCCATAAGTTGATGTTTGATTATCCCCTTGCAAAAAAGCAATTATTGTTTCAATTAACAATGAGCAATTTGTCATTATTGAAAATCCACTTTTATATTCTGCGTTAAAAGTTGAATTCATTTTTATTTTTTCAATCTCATTTACAGTTCTGTAATATTCTACAATATCATTTGATTTATAAAAAAATATTGAGGTGTTCATTTATTTACTTATTATAATATCTTGATATAAAACCTTTTGAGTTTTCATCATTCTATTTATCAGTAGGTCAAATATGTTTTCCTTGTAAATCGACCTATTAATTCGATAACTAAACTCGTCTAAATACTTCTGAATATGTTCTTTATGAACCCAAGAAAAAGTACTTCTTAACCAAGATTTTACTTGATGAATTATAGTATGCAATTCTTTTGAAGACTTGCCTTTATCGCTTTTAATTTGTTTCAAATCAAACTCTTTTTTTAATGGATTATAACCCGTCCATTTGTCAGTTTTTATAGATGCAGATTTAGAAATATGTTTATCAAATATTTTGCGTATTTCTTTACACGAATAATCTTCAAGTTGGTCAAAATATACTCTTTTGATTCCGCCAGTGTCATTTGTTTCAACAGCGATTATCAACTTCTTTTTTTTTGAATTATTGCTCCTTCCTTGCTTGAGATCTTCTTTACCGCCAAAAACAAATTCATCGACAAAAACCTGACCAATCATTGGCTGTGAAGCACTACTTGCCATACTAATTCTAACTTTTTTAATGAAATTAGTGGCAGTAGTTCTACTGATTTTTAATCGTTTTGCAAGTTGTTTTGTAGAGAAACCTTTTGTAGTTGCGCTCATCTCAAAAACAATTGTAAATGCTTTTCTCAAACCAAATCGAACTCTGTGAAAAATTGTATCTACAATCGGGCTTTCAATATGATGGCAAGCGTTACAATCTCTTGCAAAATTCTTTTTGCGAATAGTGAATTTCGTGTGATTACATTTAACACATTTAAAACCTTCTTTCCACTTTATTTCCGCCAAATATTCTAAACAATCTAAATCCGTTTTGAACTTATCGGTGAATTCTAAAATACTTTCTCCTGTAAATTTTTCCATACTTTAAATATACATAAAAATCATAAGTATTTATCGGAACACCTCAAAAAAAATATTTTAATATATCTTTCATATAATCTATCGTAAATTGCTTTTGAAATTTCAGACTTGTTTGTTTCACTGGTTATTAAAACTTCAATTTTAGCCATTGTAATTTCAGATAACCTTTTATTATTAAATGAACTTGAAAATACTGTCATAAAAATTAACGTTTCAATTTTCGATTCTGTTTTGGCAAAATTGCCACCAACTTGTATATACGTCTGACGAAATCAGACCTATCACCCCAATATTGAGTGGCTTTGTCTGACAAAAGTCAGTTTTATTTATTTTCAAATATAGTAAATTTCTATTATAAATCATCAAACGGACTTTTAATTACAGCAAACTTTTCGTACTTACGTGGGCGTAAATTTGGGCAGTTTTAGTACTCTTATGACTCAATAATTTTTTTTACGTAAATAAAATTAGTACTGCTTTTTAAGTATGTGCTTTGTGGTGATGTCTAAACAGAGTTATAGTTTTGTTTTTTGAGTAAATCATCTTCAAAAAATTATCCGTCTCCCATAGCCCTGATTGCAACGGCATCCTTTGAGCCCGATTCTTTTCGGGCTGAAAGATACAGTGGAAAGCGGGAATAGGTTTCTTGTAAAAACGATGGTGACTGCTCCTTATATTTTTATTAAAAAAAAAGCCGCCCAAAGTTGGACAGCTTAATTGTATGGAATATCCCAAAATAAGTTCGGAATAAGCGATTCACGCCATTTTATTTCATAAAATGGGTTCGCTGCTTATTTAATCAGCTCAAAACTTCTTTTTACGAAAGCAGTCAACGCTTCTCCTTTTAATAAATTTTGTGATAATTTAGCTAAGTCAAGCGCTTGTTTGACCAAACTTTCCTGAGCGTCTTTGTCTTTATTGTTTAGAATACTTGTTGCCAACTCAGAATTAGTATTTACAACCAAATTGTACATTTCGGGCATATTTCCCATACCGAACATACCACCGCCACCAGACTGACTCATTTCCTTCATTCTACGCATGAATTCCGGTTGCGTGATGATAAATGGCGAAGCATTGCTATCTAAAGCTTCCAGTTGTACGGAATACGTTTGTTTAGGAACAATAGCTTCTAAAACAGTTTTCAAGTTGGTTTGCTCTTCCTCCGATAATTTAGAAATAGTAGTTTCCTCTTTCTTGATTATATTATCAATATGATCCGAATCCACACGTACAAAAGTCATGTTGCTGTTGTCGCCTTCAATTTTTTGAATTAAATGCGAGATAATTGGAGAATCCAACAATAATACTTCATATCCTTTGTCTTTTGCAATTTCGATATAAGAGTGTTGTGCTTCTTTGTTTCCAGCATATAAAACCACTAATTTCCCGTCTTTATCCGTTTGATTTGCAGCAAGGTTTTCTTTTAATTCTTCTAAGGTGTAATATTTTCCATCAACTGTTGGATACAAAACAAACGCTCCTGCTTTTTCGTAGAATTTATCTTCAGAAAGCATTCCGTATTCTAAAACAATTTTGATATCGTTCCATTTTTGTTCAAAATCTTCACGGTTTTCAGTAAACAACGATTTTAACTTATCAGCTACTTTACGGGTGATGTAATTGGAGATTTTCTTCACCGCGGCATCCGCCTGCAATCCAGAACGAGAAACGTTCAACGGAATGTCCGGTGAGTCGATAACCCCTTTTAACATAGTCAAAAATTCAGGTACAATTCCTTCAACATTATCCGTTACGTACACTTGATTTTGGTACAACTGGATTTTATCTTTCTGAATTTGTAAATCCGAACCTAATTTTGGGAAATACAAAATACCGGTTAAGTTGAACGGATAATCTACATTTAAATGAATGTGGAATAACGGTTCTTCAAATTGCATTGGATATACTTCTCTGTAGAAATCCTTGTAATCAGCATCTGATAACTCCGTTGGTTGTTTCGTCCAAGCCGGGTTTGGGTTGTTGATGATGTTGTCAACTTCTACTTCAGTAAAAATTTTGTCTTTATCTTCTGCAGCAACTTCTTCACCCTTTTTTTGCTCTATTTTCTCTGTTTTGGTTCCAAATTTAATTGGAATAGGCATGAACTTATTGTATTTGTTCAGTAACTGATTGATTTTTGAATCTTCTAAAAATTCCAAAGAATCTTCGGCTATATGCAAGATAATTTCTGTTCCGCGAGTAGTTTTGTCAGCAGGTTCTAGAGTAAATTCCGGGCTACCATCACAAGTCCAGTGCGCAGCTGGCTCGTCTTTGAAAGATTTAGTGATGATTTCCACTTTTTCAGCAACCATAAAAGCAGAATAGAAACCAAGACCAAAATGGCCAATAATTCCAGAATCTTTAGCAGAATCTTTGTATTTATCCAAAAATTCTTCAGCTCCAGAAAAAGCAACTTGATTGATGTATTTTTCCACTTCATCAGCTGTCATTCCCAGACCTTGATCGATGATGTGCAGTTTTTTGCCTTCCTTGTCGATTTTTACCTCGATAATTGGGTTTCCGTATTCTACTTTGGCCTCGCCAATGCTGGTTAAATGCTTCAGTTTTAAAGTTGCATCTGTCCCGTTCGAAATCAATTCACGCAAGAAAATTTCGTGATCGCTGTATAAGAATTTCTTGATTAAGGGAAAGATGTTTTCTACCGAAACATTAATTTTACCTGTTGTCATATTTTGAATTTTTAAGTTTATTTTTATGGATAAAATCCTTTCAAATAGAATACCAATTATTGTTGAAGTGACAAATTGGCGCAGGCGTTAATTATGATATAAAATAATTTAATTTTGAAACTATTTTGTTTTTATTGCTTTGTATCTTTGTTAAAACATTAATTACATAAATTTCAAACGATGAAAAAAATCATTTTATTATGCACATTAGCGGTTTTAATGTTTGCATGTAAGTCAACATCAGTAACGAGTACGAACACCGATAGAAAAGCTCAGGTCATGATGAAAGGAGACTGGGTGATTAGCGCAGTAACCTATCCAGGTTCACAATATATTAAAGTGAATACGTTTCAACTTGCGGATTCCGAATGCTTTATTGGAAGTACGTGGAAGTTTATTTCGAATAATAACAAAGGGAATATGGCTTTGACCAAAGCAAATTGTGTTTCGTTTAGTTCACCAATTACATGGTTTGTTAACAATGACGAGCAATTTGTATTGAAAGTACTTGATGCAGGTGAAAAAGCGCGAAAAGTGAGAGACGGTTATATTTTACGCCTTGCAAACCAAACGGAAACTTCTTTTCAATTGATCGATAAAATCGATGTAGGAGGAAAAATGACGGATGTCGTGTATCAGTTCCAAAAAGTTAATTAATTAATAAAAATAGCGATATGAAAAAGATTTCAATAGTTGCAATGGCAACAATAATGATTATAGGTTCAATGTTTACCAGTTGTGAAGCAATCAAAAACACCAATAAAACCCAAAGAGGAGCTGGAATAGGTGCTGTTGCCGGAGCCGTTCTGGGAGGTGTTCTTGGAAACAATCTTGGAAAAGGCGGTAATGGAGCAATGGGAGCTGTACTTGGTGGAGTTGTTGGTGGAGTTGCCGGTGGAGTTATTGGTAACAAAATGGACAAACAAGCAAGAGAAATAGATGCAGTACTTCCTGGAGCTGAAGTCGTTCGTGTAGGAGAAGGTATTAAACTGGTTTTGAATGAAAATGCAGTGCGTTTTGATACTAATAAATCTTCATTGACGGCCAGTGCTAAAGCAAATTTAGATAAATTAGTTCCTGTTTTTTCAGAATATCCGGATACTGATATTACGATTTACGGATATACTGACAGCACAGGTCCAGCGGATTACAATTTGAAACTTTCAGGAGAAAGAGCGGCATCAGTTAGAAATTATTTAACTAGCAAAGGGGTTTCTTCCAGTAGATTTCAAGTGACTGGTTTAGGAATTGCAGATCCAATTGCCTCCAACGAAACAGTTGATGGCAGAAGTCAAAACCGTCGTGTTGAATTTGCGATTACTGCAAACGATAAAATGATTAAAGATGCTGAATCCGAAGGAAAAAATTAAGTATAAAATACCAAAAAAACAAAGGCTGTTTCGTCAAGAAGTAGCCTTTTTTTGTGTCCAAATTGCAATAAAACATTGTAAATTTGCATACTTAAATAAAGATGATGCTCGAGATAAAAAACATATCCTTTACTTACATTGAAAAGCCCGTAATAGAAGAGGTTAGTTTTGCCATTGCAAAAGGGGAAAACGCCGCTATTATTGGCGAAAGCGGTTGCGGTAAAAGTACGTTGCTAAAACTCATATACGGATTATATGATTTGGATAACGGAACAATTACTTATAATGACAAACCTATTTTGGGTCCCAAATACAATCTGATACCGGGAGAAGATTATATTAAATATTTAGCACAAGATTTCGATTTGATGCCGTACATAACCGTTGAAGAAAATGTGGGCAAGTTCTTGTCAAATATGCATCCGGAACAAAAGCAAGCTCGAGTCCAAGAGCTGTTAGAAATGGTCGAAATGACTGCTTTCGCAAAAGTAAAAGCGAAGTTCCTAAGCGGCGGACAGCAGCAGCGAGTAGCCTTGGCAAGAGTTTTAGCATTAGAACCCGAAATTATTTTGCTCGATGAACCGTTCAGTCAAATTGATTCTTTTCGGAAAAATTCGTTGCGTCGCAATTTATTTAGGTATTTAAAAGACAAAGAGATTACCTGTATTATTGCCACACATGACAGTACTGATGCGTTGTCTTTCTCTGATGAAACTATTGTAGTTCAAAACGGAAAAGTAGTGGCAAAAGGAGATTCTAAATCCTTGTATGAAAACCCGGCTAATAAATATATAGCTTCTCTTTTTGGAGAGGTCAATGAACTGAAATTGTCGCAATTAATTGAACTTGTGGATGAAGCGGATCAGCCGCTTTTATTGTATCCGCATCAATTAAAAGTGGTGGACAACGCCATTATGAAAGTAGTCGTAAAACAATGTTATTTTAAAGGAAGTCATTATTTAGTCAAAGCAGCTTTTGAAAGAAGAGCGATTTTTTTTGAACATGATTCGGAATTAGCATTAAATCAGGAAGTATATTTGATGTTATCCTGATGATTAGTATTCAGTAAACAGTGCTCAGTATTCAGTGATTTTCAGTTCTGATAACTATCGAAAGTAGAAGTCGTTTTCAACTTTTATAAAAGTAGTAATAAACAAAAACCCCAAAGTCAAAGTGAATTTGGGGTTTTGTGCTATGTTAATTTTTTTTGTACAACTTACTGATCACTCAATAACTGATCACTGAACCCTTTTTAGAATTAATTCTTTAAATACTTTTCTAAAAACTGGTCTTGTTCCCAAAGCAAATGCAAAATATTTTCTTTGGCTACATAACCGTGTGCTTCTTTTGGCAGAATTACCATTCTTGCCGGAGCACCTAACCCTTTCAAAGCTTGAAAATAACGTTCGGTTTGCAAAGTGAAAGTACCCGGATTATTATCTGCTTCACCGTGTACCAAAAGCATGGGAGTTTTCATTTTATCCGCATTCATAAATGGTGACATCGTGTTATACACTTCAGGAGTTTCCCAGTAGTTGCGTTGTTCGGTCTGGAAACCAAAAGGTGTTAGCGTTCTGTTGTAAGCACCACTTCGAGCGATTCCACACGCAAAAAGATTAGAATGCGTTAGTAAATTAGCGGTCATAAAAGCACCATAGGAATGACCGCCCACAGCTACTTTTTTTCTGTTGATGTATCCTAAAGCATCCACGGCATTGATGGCCGCTTCAGCATTGTCAACTAATTGCGTCATGAAATTATCATTGGGCTCCGTTGTTCCTTCGCCAATTATGGGGAAAGCTGCGTCATCAAGAACTACATAGCCTTTGGTTACCCAATATACGAACGATCCATAACTAGGAAATGTAAATTCGTTCGGGTTTTGTGTGCTTTGTCCTGCTGAATTTTTGTCTTTATATTCAGCTGGATAAGCCCAAATCAACAATGGCATTTTCTCTTTTTTGATTTTGTCATAACCAACAGGTAAATATAACGTTCCGGATAATTCAACACCATCTTTACGCTTGTATTTAATCACTTCTTTACTCACGTTTTTGATACTTTCAAAAGGATTTTTGAATGCGGTAATTGGTGTTAGTTTGTTTTTTTGTTTAATATTTCTAAGGTAATAATTTGGGTATTCATTTTTAGACTGGATTTGGACTAAAACCGTTCCTTTTTTGAAGTCTTCAATCTCCAAAACGTCTTCTTTTTTATCGGTGTAAGTCGAAGTATACAACCGTTTTGCTTGCAACGTTTTCAGATTAAATTCACTTATAAACGGGAATTGCCCGTTTTTAGTAAATCCATTACCAATAAGATATGCATTGTCATTTTCGATAGCCAAAACATACCTGTTGTATTGGTTTTTTCTGGTTTCAAAATTTCCAGGATCAGAATATACATCCTGTGAATTTCTGTCGAAAATTACTTTTGGAGCCTGACTTGGATTCGAGGGATTTATTGCATACGTTTTGGTATTACGGGTATCATACCATTCATCTGTAATTATAGCCACGGTATCATTTCCCCAAATTATTCGGTCGTAGCGTTGTGGTGTTTTTACCAATGAAGTAGCGGAAAGATTAAAAGGTGCGTTCCAAAGAAAAACTTCATCTCTGAATTCCACTTTGTTTGCAGGATCCCCACCGTCTAAAGCTTCAGCATAAGTTAATGTTGCGGGTTTGTCGGTTCTCCAGCTCATGTTTCTTTTTCCTTTTCGAACGGCCATAAATCCTTTAGGAATAATCTCCGTCAGCGGCACTTCATTGACTACTTTTACTTCGTTTCCAGCTTTGTCATAGATTACTGATTTTGAAGGAAAACGACTCAACGGGACAATGTATGAAAAGGGTTTTTGAATCGTAGTCAGCATTAGATAATTGCCGTCAGGGGAAAAACTTTCTCCCGCATACATAGCTGCATTTTTGAATAAAGTTGCTGTTCCGTTCAGGTTTACTTTGTACAATTCAGAAGTCATGATGTTCTCAAAATTGATTTCATCATTCTTGTTTTTCAACATATCCGGATAAGTTCTGTTCTGCGATTTTACACCATCGGCGTTTGAAATTATCGGACCGGTTGGCAAATCTTTTTTGGCATCCAAAAGAGCTGCTCTGTTTTTTGGTAACATTTTTACCAAAATAGTTTCGTTGTCATTCATCCAGCTGAACGGACTTCCAATATTAGCATTCACTGTTGCTTCCGTTAATTTGGTGGCTTTCGCCGAAGCAACATCGATAACCCAAAGTTCTACTCCGGAAGCTGTGGTGTGCGAAAATGAGATTTTTGTATCATTTGGAGACCAACCGATAGTACTGATACGAGGATTCGTTGGCAAACCTGTAACCTGTACTTCATTTTTGTCTTTTATTTTGCGTAATTTCAGGTTGTTCACGTATGTAACAGTACTGGAAATATTTGTAATTGGATTAATCCGCAATCCACCCAAACGCAGTTCTTCTTGGTTTAAATCGTCCAGTGATTTATACGTATTTTTGTACGTAAGCAACATGTATTCTTTTTTAGTATCCATCGATACTGAAGGTGCTCTTTCATAATCCGCTAAATCCAATATGGACTGAGATGGTTTTTGATAGGTTAAGTTTTCTTGTGCAAAAGTGGTTAAGCTTAGTCCAAGAAATAAAAAAAATGGAATTTTTAACTTCATAATTTGAATGATTTTAAATTAGCATTGGCAGTATCAATAATTGGTCTAAAATAAATCAATCTTGTTACATTTGGAAACAAAAACTTTTTTTTAACGTTTGAGTCAGATCCGGATGAGGTCACAATAGTATTATTTTTAAGCACTTCAACAGATTGTATTTGTAAGTATAACAAGAAATTGCGCAAAAAAGCATAAAAGTTGTAAATTGCTAAAAAAGTAGTAATTTGTGTGCTCATATTTTCAAGTATGTTTTAAATTTGTACTCGTATTTTAATAAAATAACAATAATATATGTATCATTCAAAAATAGCAGGATTGGGTTATTATGTTCCCGAAAACGTAGTGACTAATGACGATTTGTCCAAAATTATAGACACTAATGATGAATGGATTCAGGAAAGAACTGGAATTCAGGAGCGAAGACATATTATAAAAGGAGAAGACACGACGACTTCTATGGGAGTGAAAGCTGCCAAAATTGCTATTGAGCGTTCTGGTGTTGCTAAGGAAGACATCGATTTTGTGGTTTTTGCCACATTAAGCCCTGATTATTATTTCCCTGGTCCAGGCGTTTTAGTGCAACGGGATTTAGGGTTAAGAACCGTAGGCGCATTAGATGTAAGAAATCAATGTTCTGGATTTGTTTATGCTTTATCAGTGGCAGATCAATATATCAAGACTGGCATGTATAAAAACGTATTGGTAATTGGATCAGAAGTTCATTCTACCGGATTGGATATGACCTCGCGCGGAAGAGGGGTTTCAGTAATTTTTGGAGATGGTGCAGGAGCGGCTGTTTTGAGCAGAGAAGAGGATTTGACCAAAGGAATTTTATCCACACACTTGCATTCTGAAGGGCAGCACGCCGAAGAATTAATTGTAAAAGCGCCCGGAATGGGAGGCCGTTGGATAACAGATATCTTGGCAGATAATGATCTGGATGATGAGAGTTATTTCCCGTACATGAACGGACAATTTGTATTTAAAAATGCAGTGGTTCGTTTTAGCGAAGTAATTAATGAAGGATTACAAGCGAATAATTTGCAGGTTTCGGATATTAATATGTTGATTCCGCATCAGGCAAATTTGAGAATTTCACAGTTTATCCAAAAGAAATTCAACTTGACCGATGATCAGGTCTATAATAATATTCAGAAATACGGTAATACTACCGCCGCTTCTATTCCAATCGCTTTGACTGAAGCATGGGAAAAAGGCAAAATAAAATCAGGAGATACGGTTGTATTAGCCGCTTTTGGAAGTGGATTTACTTGGGGAAGCGCCATTATTAAATGGTAAATAGTAGTACAATAAATCGTATGTCGATTCCAATTGTTCTTTGATAAATAGTCTAAGCCTGCGCAAATTATTGTGCAGGTTTTTTTTATTTAAAGAGGAACCGTTATATTTATAGTTCAAAATTGATGCAACCAATAGTAATACAATCAAAATGACTAATCGTAGAAATTTTTTAAAAACAGCTGCTTTCGCTTCCGCAGCTATGGCTTTACATTCATTCAAAGGGAAACCAGAGGAAGAAAATGATTTTTCATCTAAAAAAGGAAGTAAACCTATTGTGCTTTCGACATGGAATTTTGGAATCCAAGCGAATGCAGCCGCTTGGGAAATTTTAAAAAATAACGGACGAGCTTTAGATGCTGTCGAAGCCGGAGTAAAAATTCCAGAAGCCGATCCTACGGAACGGAGCGTAGGCTATGGCGGAAGACCAGATCGAGACGGTCGCGTCACACTTGATGCATGTATCATGGATGAAAACGCCAATATAGGCTCAGTAGGATGTTTGGAGTTTATAAAACATCCCATTGCGGTGGCTCGCGCTGTGATGGAAAAAACACCGCATGTCATGTTGGTAGGTGATGGTGCTTTGCAGTTTGCGTTGTCGCAAGGTTTTGTAAAAGAAAATTTATTGTTGGAAGAATCTGAAAAAGAATGGAAAGAGTGGTTGAAAACCAGCCAATACAAACCCATTGCCAATATTGAAAATCATGATACCATTGGGATGATTGCATTGGATGCTGACGGTAATCTTTCTGGCGCATGCACCACTAGCGGAATGGCTTTTAAAATGCACGGACGTTTGGGTGATTCCCCGATTATTGGCGCTGGATTGTATGTAGACAATGAAATTGGTGCGGCCACGGCCACAGGACATGGAGAAGAAGTGATTCGGATTTCTGGTTGTCACTTAGTGGTTGAGCTGATGCGCCAAGGAAAATCACCACAAAAAGCGTGTGAGGAAGCGGTTGCCCGAATCGTAAATTTGACCCGTAAAAGAAATAAAAATGTAAAAGATATCCAAGTTGGTTTCATTGCCTTAAATAAAAAAGGAGAATATGGCTCGTATTGCATTCAGGGCGGTTTCAACTATGCTGTCCATGATACATCTGGAAACCGATTAATTGATGCCGATTATTTTTTGAAATAAATGAAAAAAGCACAACTGGAAATTGCCTGTTTTAATTTAGAATCGGCTATAATTGCTGAAAATAGTGGTGCTGACAGGGTTGAATTGTGTGTCAATAGAACAGCGGGCGGAACAACGCCAGATTTAGAACTTACTAAAATTGTTCGCGATAAAATCACCATCGACTTGAATGTTATGATTCGGCCTCGTGGTGGGAATTTCGTTTATTCTGATTCTGAAGTGGCACAAATGAAATCAGAAATCTTGGCATTCAAAAAACTTCAGGTTGATGGTTTTGTTTTTGGAATTTTAAAAGAAGACGGTAGTATCAGTGAACAACAAAATAAGGATTTAGTTGCTTTGGCAAACCCATTGCCTTGTACGTTTCATCGTGCTTTTGATGGAGTAGAAAATAAATTTCAAGCACTTGAATCGCTAATCGGATGTGGTTTTAAAACCATTTTGACCTCTGGACAAGAAACAAATGTAGTTGACGGTATCGATGTTTTGGCAGCCTTAGTTAGAAAAGCAACTGACCGAATTATAATTATGCCGGGCGGCGGTTTGCGTTCTGTTAATATTACCGCATTAAAACAAAAAACAAAAGCTATTTTCTATCATTCTTCCGCAATTATTGATGCAGGGGAACTAGCAAATCAGTTGGAGATCCAAGCCCTAAAAGCAAATTTAGAATCCCTGTAAAACTTTATAAATCAAAAAACCCAGAGTTGGCATACTCCGGGTTTTTCTTTTTGTAACAAACTATTAAAATGAGTTTCTTTTGATTTAGAGTAGACTAAGGAAAGGCTAGTTTGTTACAAGCATTTTGCTTTTTTTATTTAAATAACAAAAAAAAGGTTTTATATTAATAAAAACCTTATAAAATAATAGAGAAGTTTTTATCGTTTCAAAGAAAAATGGGATTTATATTCTTTTAAAACAGAGTCCTCAGTATAGGAAATTGAAAACCAGTAATCATCCGCTGGGAGTGCATATCCATTGAAAGTTCCATCCCAACCGGAACCGTTAGGCAATAGTTCTTTCAATAGTTTTCCATAACGATCGAAAATATATAATTTTAAATTTTCTTGATTTGGTATTCCGGTGATGTTCCAGGTATCGTTAAATCCATCTCCGTTTGGAGTGAAGAATTTAGGACTGTTGATAAGTTTCACTGTTACTGGAATGGTGAAAGTTCCGCAATTGGCATCGCTGACCGTTATTTCATGAATTCCGGAACTCACATTGGTGAATACATTACGCTCTTGAGGGGAACCTCCATCTAATGAATATAAGAAATTGCTTCCATCACCTACAAATGGGACGGCAATAACAGTTATGGTTTGGTTGTCCGTGAACCACCCGCTGGTTGTATAAGTTACAGAGGCTGGTTTTGAAGATTCAATAACCGTAAAAGGGACGCTGTCAGCAGTACAGCCAAAAATGGATAAGTTCGTAACAGTGAGCGTATAGTTTCCAGGTTCATTTGTTGACAAATTCTCAGCTGTACCTACTAAAGTTCCATCTTCACTTTTCCATTCAAAGGAATATTGTGGTGCAGTAAATCCACTTTCAATCAAGGCATCGGTAGTGATTCCGGTATCAATATCGATACAAATGGTAGGAACGATAAGGACTGGTTTTGGTTTTTTGGTGATAGTAATTACCATCGGTTTTTCGGCAGGACAAATCACTGTTCCTGATGTTCCTGATTGGGCATAGCCATAAATAGTGGTTGAAACAGTGATGAAATCCCCTGGGAATTTTTCAGTGTTGTTGCTTCCTGGACCACCTGGATTAGTGAAATATCGTGTTACAGGAGCTGTATACGAAGGAAGTTCAAAAGATTCACATCTGGTGACAGGAGTAATAGGTGTTATAATTGGAGTGTTATAAATGGTGACAATAAAAGGGTCTTCATCAATGCAGGTAACTCTATTGTTGTTTTCTACATATACAAAAAGCGTTGCTGTGGTAGTTATTGGGGAATAAGGAGGCAGTAATTGCACTCCAGTTCCATAGGGACCATTTGAAGCGGTGTAATAACTTCCAATCCCTACTATGGTTGGTAAATTAAAACTATTGCAGGCATATTGATCTGCTATGTCATTTACAAAAGTGACTAAAACATATATGCTGTATTCCGATACACAGCTGTTAGTGACGGTAGCAGGAGCATAAACATAGATTGTTTTTGAGGTTTTCAAAATGGTACCGGGAGGTAAAACAGGATTTGTGGGCGATGGTCCGCCTGCAAATTCGTAATATTCTCCGTTTATCAAATTATCTAAAATATAATTTTGGCCACATCGAATAACTTCAACCGGTTTTGCATCAATTGCAGGCGATTTATTAATGGTAATTAAGAATTCTTCTTGCACATAACAGGGTCCGGAAGTAGCTTTGTCATAAAAATACATGATTTGCGTTGTCGTTACAGGATAGCCCACTGGCCGAAGCGCACCGGTTCCTAAAGTTCCCGTGAAATAATTTCCTGAATGTGCTACTGCAGGTAAATAATAGACGTCGCAATGCGGATCTGTATCTGCTAATACTGGTAAAGGAGTAATATTTACCGTAATGGTAAAATCTAAATTATCGGTACACGTTTGACCTGTGACATAAAACCAAAGTGTTGTAGTGGCATTAATGAATGTTCCGGCAGGAATAACTGTTCCGCCACCCGCAGGAGCAGTTCGATATTCTCCTACTGTTAATGCAGGCAGTTTGTAGGCAGAACAGGAATTTACATCTGTTGGAGGCGTGATGCTTGATAGATTAATAAAAACTTTAAAGATTTTTTCATCAGCACAATTTTTTGGAGACGTAGCTGTTTCTTTATAGACGTAGATTTGAGTAGTTGTATTTATTACTGTTCCTGCAGACAAAAGAGATCCGCTCTTGCTACTGCCTGTATAGTAGACGCCACCATTGAGATCCGCCGGCAGGATATAGGATGTACATGCAAATTGATTTACATAATTCGGCAATGCAGTAAAGGGTATTATTGTGATATCAAAAGGGTTTTCTTGTGTACAAGACGGGGTAACCGTAGTGTCCTCAAACCATACATATATCCTGTTTATTCCCGGAGTATTTATTGTGGATCCAGCAGCTAATTGTGTGTTTCCTGGGGCGCTACTGCCTCCGCTTTGAGTGAAATATTTACCATAGGACAAAGGCGGAAGCTTATATTTTGTACAATAGGTTTCAGAAGCGGGTGTGATAGTACTTAAATTTGCAATAGTAATATTAAAAGAATCTTGGTTGGTACACACTCCGGATTGATTGAAAACATATAAATTAGTTGTCGTTGTAGATATCACGTTTCCGGCAAAAAGTTGTGTTCCAGTTCCATTAGTTCCAGTCCAATATTGTGCTCCGGCATTTAGCAATACAGGTAAGGTATAAGACGTACAAACAAACACATCGTTTAATACATCGACTTTAGGTAATGGAGATACTAATAATTGAAAACTAGTAACAACATAACAATTAGGATTTGTAATATTTTGTAAACGCACCCACAACGTTGCACTTGGCGATAACAATTGGTTGCTCGAATTTAGAGTTATGATGTTTGCATTGTTATTAGCTCCTACTAATGAGGAGTGAAAAGTAAGTATCTTGTCCGAGGTATTTTGAGAACCTATGATCGATGCAATTTGTGACGTCAAATTGAAATTAGCTTTTAAAGGGCTTTCAGATAAATTTCTGGAGCATAATGTTGCAGCTGCCGGGGTATTTGCAATTTGTGGTGGCGGAACAATAAGCAATTGGAAAGACCTGATTTCATAGCATAATGTATTTGGGTTTTGAATTCTGACAAAAAATTGCTTGCCACTTTCAATACTCGCAATCGTCTGAAGGATTGGTACTGTGCCAGTATTCCCAATGGCATCTCCATTAGTTAGGTGATAGGAAATAATAGTGTCTGCGGGCAAATCATCTAAAACACCAGCTGTTCCGGACGATTGGTTAACGCCAGCTAGAATGATTATGCTGTTTTTATTTAAATCAAAATCAGAGGATGAAGCTCCGGTATCACAGGCGTAAATGTTAGGAACGGTATTTAATACACCAATCTTAGGATAAATTTCTATAATGATTTCATCGGTAACCGCGATGCATTCAGGTTCTTTATACGTGACACTGTAGGTATGAATTCCGGAACTAACCAGTGGAGTAATTGTGTTGAGGTCTAATGTTTCTCCTGTTTGTGCCGGAGAAAATGCTATTCCTTGTTTTTTCCATACAAAAGTGGTTCCGGGACTTAAACCCATTGCAGATAATGTTGGTAAAGTATTTCCAGGACAAATAGCAGTATTGTTCGCCACTGTGTAATCAAATCCTAATACATCTTGTCCGATGTTAAAGCTATTTGCTTCTAAAAAAATGGCAGAATCATAACCTGTATTATTTCCTCCATCGGCAATAACTAATTTGATGCGATAAATATGGTTGATATCTAAACCGGTCGCTGAAGCTAACATTGAAACAGTTTGTCCATTAAAATTTATTGCAGGACCAAATCCACTGCCGTTAAAAGCTCCAAAATAGTTAGGATTGGCAGAAGGACAATTCTGATTATAGGCATCATCTCTTATTGTCTCCACAGAAACCGGAACAGTTGTATTTGGAATTACGGCTAAATTTATATTTGAACTTCCAGCCGTTACATCTTTTAAAAGAAATGCAAATGCATCAGAGAAGTTACATTGGGAGGTTCCGTACTCTTCTGAAGCAAAAACAAAGGAGAAATTAAAATTAGGTGTTTTTGGTTGAAAATCAAATTCAATGTAACTCGCATTTATAGAATTAATAGTTATTCCTGATTGAGAAAGTAAATTTCTTTCCAAATCAGTATCGCCCAGCCAAGCTGAATTACCATCACTTAAAATAGTAGTATTGGGACTGATAATTTTATTAACATCTCCGGTACTCAAAACGACACCATTTGCGAACGGGAAATTTGCATTGCTGTTTTCAAAGTAACCAATACCATTTGTTGAGCCATAAAACGAACCGGATTTATAAGTGACATTGGTTCCGGATACACAAGGTGAATTGATTAAGATATCATTAATCAATTGATCCGCCGTGTAAGTAGATGTATTGATTGTTACCGATTGTGAAAAACAAACGGCATTAAATAATAATAAAAACAGGAGTTGAATTTTTTTCATATTATTAATTAATTGCATATTTCAAATATACAAAAAACCGATAAAAAGTAAATTAATACGATGCAATAGTATTTTTAAACATATTTGTAATTTTAATCCTATAATTTACTAAAAATTCTTCTCTGAAGAATAGAATCTTTAGTAATGCTATTATGAGTTTCCATATCGATTTTCTAAATGATTTTTCTAATTAAATACTATATTTGTAACCTTAAAATAAACACATAAAATGACATTATCACAAATTCTTACGCCTTCGATCGAAAAAGCGGTTCAAGCCATATTTGGCATTGCTATTGACAAAGTAGAATTTCAAACTACACGCAAAGAATTTGAAGGAGATATCACTGTGGTTATTTTCCCATTATTGAAAGTAGTCAAAAGTAATCCTGTAGAGCTAGGGAATAAAATAGGAACTTATTTAGTCGAAAACATGGTAGAAGTGAGTCGATTTAATGTTGTTTCAGGATTTTTAAATATTGTTATTTCTGATGACTATTATTTGGATTTCTTTAATGAAATAAAAGACGATTTACGCTTTGGTTTCGTTACTCCATCCCGAAGCGTCGGGACTGAAGACAAAGCCGTAATGGTGGAATATTCTTCACCAAACACCAATAAGCCATTGCATTTAGGTCACGTACGCAACAATCTTTTAGGATATTCGGTGGCAGAGATTATTAAAGCTTCTGGTAAAAAAGTGTACAAAACCCAAATCATTAATGATAGAGGAATCCATATTTGTAAATCGATGTTGGCTTGGCAAAAATTCGGAAACGGAGAAACTCCAGAATCAACAGGATTAAAAGGAGATAAATTAGTTGGTAATTATTATGTTGCTTTTGATAAAAAGTACAAAGAAGAAATAGCGCAATTAATAAGCGCAGGTAAAACAGAAGAAGAAGCAAAGAAACAAGCACCAATTATTTTGGAAGCGCAAGAAATGTTACTAAAATGGGAAGCAGGAGATGAACAGGTAATCACGCTTTGGAAAACTATGAACCAATGGGTTTATGACGGTTTTGCTATTTCGTATAAAAACCTTGGAGTCGATTTCGATAAATATTATTACGAAAGTAATACCTATTTATTAGGAAAAGATGTTGTTCAGATTGGTTTAGACAGAGGCGTTTTCGAAAAAGATCCGGATGGTTCCGTGTGGATTGATTTAACGGACGAAGGTTTAGACCGTAAAATTGTATTGCGTTCTGACGGTACTGCAGTTTATATGACGCAAGATATTGGTACGGCAATCCAGCGTGTGAAAGATTATCCAGATGTAGGCGGAATGGTTTATACCGTAGGAAATGAGCAGGATTATCACTTTAAAGTGTTGTTTCTTATCTTGAAAAAATTAGGTTTTGATTGGTCTAAAAACCAATTTCATTTATCATACGGAATGGTAGATTTGCCTTCTGGAAAGATGAAAAGCCGTGAAGGAACGGTTGTTGATGCCGATGATTTAATGCAGGAAATGATAGATACAGCGCAAAAAATAGCAGAAGATTTAGGGAAATTAGACACCTATTCTGCGGAAGAGAAAAGTGAGCTATATAAAACTATTGGTTTGGGTGCTTTGAAATATTATATTTTGAAAGTAGATCCTAAAAAGCGAATCCTATTTAATCCCGAAGAATCGGTAGATTTTGCCGGAAATACCGGTCCGTTTATTCAATATACGTATGCCAGAATTCAATCTATTATTCGTAAAGCGAATTTTGACTTTTCGAATAAATCAAAAGTTGCAATACTTCATGAAAAAGAGAAAGAATTGGTGAAACAGTTAGCGTTGTTTCCTGAAGTGATACAAAATGCAGCACAGCATCACAGTCCGGCTTTGCTTGCAAATTTCACCTATGATATAGTTCGGGAATACAACTCATTCTATCAGGCGGTCCCTATTCTTGGCGAAGAAGATTTCGAAAAGAAAATTTTCCGAGTTCAATTATCTAAAAAAGTAGCAGATACTATAGCGGCTTCCTTTAAACTATTGGGTATTAGTGTGCCAGAAAGAATGTAATAATGGCATATTTTTTGCGTTAATAATTACTTAATAATTTAAAAATACGATTATGAAAAAAATTTCAATCTTAGCTTTACTTGCACTTGTAATAAGTTCTTGTACAAATGATCCCGCTTCAGGAGGGAATGTAACCTTGAAAGCCTCCGCGGTGTCTACAACAGCTAAGACTTCTCTAAATTCTCGTACTGCTGCCTCTACAGTAGTTTTTACTGATTTTAAAATTAATATTGGGAATATCGAATTTGAAACCGACATGGAAGATGCGATGTACAGTATGGATCCTAAATATGATGACGTTAAACTTAATGGGCCATTTTTATTAGACTTGCTTGATCCAAACCTAACGTTAAGTCCATTTATTACTTCTGTAAATGTTCCGAATGCGAGATATGAGGAAATCGAATTTAAATTCGAAAAATCTACTTTACTTGATGAAATGAATGGTAAGACTTATTTGATTAAAGGAACCATAAATGGGAAACCATTTATTATCTGGAGCGATGAGGATGCCGAACTTGAATTGGATTTTGAAGACCAAAACAAAGATTTCACTATCAACAGTAATGATTTGTCTTTAAACATTAAAATACATCTTGATGCTTTAATGAATAAATTAACAACTTTGGCAGACCAAGGCCTATTATTAGATACCGATGGAGACGGAGTTATCGAAATTAGTACTGGTAATGAAGATAGTCACAACGATATTGGCGACTTCATAAAAAATTTACTAGAAAATGAAACAGATTTAGACGACAACGATTAATCTAAAGTTAATTGATCGTATAATAAAAGAGGCTATCTGAAGAAGATAGCCTCTTTTTATTTATAATACTATTTAAACTTCAAAATCAAATGCTTAAATTTGCGCCTTAATTAAAGAGAAAAAAAAGTATGTTCGATAATTTAAGCGATAAACTAGATAAAGCCTTTCATATACTTAAAGGTCACGGAAAAATCACGGAAGTAAATGTAGCCGAAACGTTGAAAGAAGTTCGAAGAGCCTTGCTTGATGCGGATGTCAACTTTAAAATCGCCAAAGATTTTACCACCAAAGTAAAAGAAAAAGCAATTGGACAGGATGTATTGACAACGCTTCAACCTGGACAATTACTAGTAAAGTTAGTAAAAGATGAATTGACAGAATTAATGGGTGGTGATGTTGCCGGAATCAATCTTTCCGGGAATCCAACGGTTATTTTGATGGCTGGTTTGCAAGGTTCGGGGAAAACTACTTTCTCGGGGAAATTAGCGAATTATCTTCTTACAAAAAAGAACAAAAAACCACTTTTGGTGGCCTGTGATATTTACCGTCCAGCGGCAATTCAACAATTATATGTAGTTGGAGATTCGATAGGAGTGGAGGTATATTCTGAGCCAGAAAATAAAAATCCGGTTGAAATTGCTCAAAACGCAATCAAACATGCAAAAGCAAATGGATTCAATGTCGTGATTGTCGATACTGCTGGTCGTTTAGCTGTCGATGAGGAAATGATGAACGAAATAGAACGTGTTCATAAAGCCATCGAGCCACAAGAAACCTTGTTTGTAGTGGATGCAATGACCGGACAAGATGCTGTGAATACAGCAAAAACCTTCAACGAAAGATTAAATTTTGATGGAGTTATTTTGACTAAATTGGATGGAGATACGCGTGGTGGAGCAGCAATTTCGATCAAATCAGTTGTTAATAAGCCCATTAAATTCGTAGGTACAGGGGAAAAGATGGATGCCATTGATGTGTTCTATCCAATTCGTATGGCCGAAAGAATTTTGGGAATGGGAGATGTTGTGTCTTTGGTCGAAAGAGCCCAAGAGCAATTTGATGAAGAAGAAGCACGAAAAATCCAAAAGAAAATTGCCAAAAATGAATTCGGTTTTGATGATTTCCTTTCTCAAATTCAACAAGTAAAGAAAATGGGTAATATGAAAGATTTGGTTGGAATGATACCAGGTGCTTCAAAAGCCATGAAAGATGTGGAAATAGAAGACGATGCTTTCAAACATATTGAAGCCATTATTCACTCGATGACTCCAGTTGAAAGGAGCAAGCCGGCTCTAATTGACGTGAAAAGAAAAGCCCGAATAGCTAAAGGCTCCGGTACCAAAATCGAACAGGTGAATCAATTGATGAAACAGTTCGAACAAATGAGCAAGATGATGAAAATGATGCAAGGGCCAGGAGGTAAAAACCTTATGAAAATGATGGGTGGTATGAAAGGTGGAATGCCAGGAATGAGATAAAATGAGTAAAAAGCCGAAAGTCTTAAAGTTGTAATGACTTTAAGACTTTCGGCTTTAATACATTAAACTAAATAAAAATGCAATTACTAGACGGAAAAAAAACTGCGGAAGATATAAAAAGCGAGATTGCTATTCAAGTGCAGAAAATGAAAGCTGACGGGCAGAAAGTGCCTCATTTAGCAGCGGTTCTTGTTGGATCAAACGGCGCAAGTTTGACTTATGTTGGCAGCAAAGTAAGATCATGTCAACAAATAGGATTCGAATCTACATTGGTTTCTTTAGCGGAAGACATCTCGGAAGTTGAATTATTGGCAAAAATCAAAGAACTAAATGAAGATGATGAATTAGACGGTTTCATTGTTCAATTGCCTTTGCCCAAACACATCGACGAGCAGAAAATTCTGATGGCTATTGATCCTGATAAAGATGTGGATGGATTTCATCCAACCAATTTTGGAAAAATGGCTTTAGAAATGGAAACGTTTTTGCCTGCAACGCCTTATGGAATAATGGAATTGTTAGAACGTTACAAAGTAGAAACAGCGGGCAAACATACTGTTGTTATTGGACGAAGCCATATTGTGGGTCGACCAATGAGTATTTTGATGAGTCGCAAAGGTTATCCAGGGGATTCAACTGTAACTCTTACGCACAGCAGAACCAAAAATATAGAAGAATACACTAAAAATGCCGATATCATTATTACGGCTTTAGGAGTTCCTAATTACCTAAAAGCAGATATGGTGAAAGAAGGTGTTGTGGTTATTGATGTGGGTATTACCAGAGTGGAAGATAGTTCACATCCAAAAGGATATGTGATTACCGGTGATGTTGATTTTGAAAATGTAAGTAAAAAAGCATCGTTTATTACTCCGGTTCCGGGTGGAGTAGGACCTATGACCATTGCAATGTTATTGAAAAATACGCTTTTGGCACGGGAAATGAAAAGAAATAAATAAAGAGAAAATAGTTTTGATTGAAAGCCTTAGACACAAGTTTAAGGCTTTTTTTAGTTTAAAAATGTATAAAATTCTGATAATTGAAGCGGAAATGGAATTTAAAGAATACTTTTGTACCACTTAAAAAAACCTTTAAAATGGACGATTATTATTCGGAAATGTTGAACTAATATAGCGCTTGAACGATTTTTAAGAGGCTGTACATAAACCTATAGAATTTTTGAAATGAAAGCTTTTTACAAAAACAATAACGGATTAATTGCCACCGCTGAATGGACTCCAAACTGCTGGATAAATATTGAATGTCCTACCAAAGCCGAAAAAAAATATTTACTCGAAGACATACAAATTCCCGAAGCATTTTATAACGACATTGAAGATATTGACGAAAGACCAAGGATAGAAATTGAAAATGGTTGGACTTTGATTATCATGCGAATTCCTGTGAAGAGTAATGATGTGAAGTTGCCTTTTCATACGATTCCTGTTGGAGTTGTTTTTAAAGGAGAAGTTTGTATTACCATCAGTTTTCATAAAACGGAAATGCTTACTGATTTTGTAACCTATACCAAACGCAAGAACATCAATATTAAAGACAACTTCGATTTAGTGCTCAAATTATTACTTTCCTCCAGTGTTTGGTTTTTGAAATATTTAAAGCAAGTCAATCAAAAAATAAGATTAGCCGAGGACAATTTAGAAAAGTCAATTAAAAATGAAGAATTACAAGCGTTGCTTCAAATAGAAAAATGTTTGGTATTCTTTATGACTTCCTTGAAAGGGAATGATATCCTATTGCATCGAATCAAGAATATAAAGTCCCAAAAAGAATATTTTGATTTAGATTTACTGGAGGATGTTGAAATTGAATTGCGTCAGGCACAGGAAACCACTAATATTTATAGCGACATCTTAACGGGAACTATGGATGCGTACGCTTCTGTGATTTCTAATAACATGAATGCGATTATGAAGCAGATGACTTCGATTTCGATTATTCTGATGATTCCAACATTGATTGCCAGTTTGTACGGAATGAATGTGCCTAATGATTTACAAGACAATCGTTATGGAATCTGGATTGTCATTTCTGTATCTGTTTTATTATCTGCTTTTGGTGTGTTTTTGTTCAAAAGAAAAAGATGGTTTTGATAGAAATAGATTTCAACTTTAAATTTCACTATTCCTGAGACTATGGATTTACTTTAATAGTGTATCAAAAAGTTTTAATTTTCCAAAATAATGATTTTGAAATAAAAGTATAATACTATGTTTAGGGTTAAATAATAGCTGTATACACCAAATAATGGTCTTTTTTAGAGTTAAAGCGCCTTGTTAATGATGGCTTTATGAAATATTTTTCGCATAATTTAGGATAGGCCAAATTTATAAACTACATTTATTTCTCAAATAAATTACTATCTAATGAGAAAAAAATTACTGTTTTTATTCGTACTTTGTTTTGGTATCACTCACGCTCAAAAGGACTACCTGAGCTATGAAAACCTTACTAAAAGTCTAAAAGAGCTTGACGCCAAAAGTAAATATTGCACTGTAAAATCAATTGGTAAAAGTAGTGGAGGCAGAGAAATATGGGTAGTAACAATTTCCGAATCAACCACTCCAAAACCAGCTTTGCTTATCACAGCCGGGCTTGACGGAAAATACCGTGCTGGTACACAGATCACCTTAAAAATGATTGATAACGTATTGAAAAACGAGAAGTTAGCTGCGATTTTAAAAGAAAAAACGATTTATTTTGTTCCTGCTGTAAATCCGGATGCCATAGATGCTGCTTTTGGTGCTGTAAAAATGGAAAAGCGCGGTAACGATACCAAAACAGATGATGACAGAGACGGTAAAATAGGCGAAGACCCTTTTGAAGATTTAAATAAAGATGGTTTAATTACGCAACTTCGGATTGAAGATGTAACAGGAAGTTTCATTGAAAGCCCAGAGGATTCCCGTGTTTTAATAAAAGCAGATCCAACAAAAAATCAGGTTGGCAAGTATGTTTTAATTTCAGAGGGAATTGATACCGATAAAGACGGAATGTTTAATGAAGATTTTTCAGAAGGAGTCAATATCGACAAAAATTTTACTTTTGACTATCCTGCTTTCGAAAAAGGGGCAGGAGTTTATGTAGCTTCTGAGCCAGAAACCAGGGCACTTCTTGATTTTTTATATTTGAATCAGAATATTTATGGTGTACTTACTTTTGGGATGCACAATAATTTATCTGAGACTCCAAAGTATGATAGTAAGTTAGCTAGTTCTAGAATTATTAAAGGATGGTTAGAAAAAGATAGTAAAGCAGCAGAGCAGGTTTCTAAATTATATACCCAAAAAGCGACAATCAAAGGCGGCCCTAAAATGCCGATGACCAAAGGAAATTTTGCGCAAACCGCTTATTTCCATGCAGGGAGATTCAGTTTTTCAACACCAGGCTGGTGGGTTCCTAAAGTAGAGGCTAAAAAAGATTCGCTGTATTCTAAATTAGAAAAGCCAGCAGAAAAAGATAAAGAGGAATTGAATTCAGAAGTCTCTTTTTTAAAATGGGCTGATAGCCAAAATATAAAAAATGTTTTTGTTGACTGGTCAGTTATTAAACATCCTGATTTTCCAAATCAAAAAGTAGAAGTAGGAGGTTTTATCCCTTATGCTCTGAACAATCCACCTGTGAAATTTTTAGAAGAAACAGCGAATAAACATGTGCTTTTTGTGGAAGAACTTTTGGCAGCCATGCCAAAAATTGAAACAAATGTTCCCGAAGTAGAAAAGATAAAGGAGAACTTATACCGCGTCACTATAAAAGTGGCCAATAAAGGGTTGCTGCCTACTTATACTGAAATAGGAGATAAAATCCGATTTGTTTCTAAAATGAAAACAGAAATTCTACTCCAAAAAAATCAAATCATGGTTTCTGGCAGGAAATATTTTATCCGTAATAGTATGCAAGCGGATGAATCAGAGGAATATTCATGGCTGATTTCAGGTACAGGAAAAGTGACGATCACTACAGGTTGTGCCACTGCAGGATTTAAAGAGGTAATTGCTGATTTGAAATAATAAGTTGACTTCAAAAAAATAAAAAAGGATATTGAATCCTCACCGATAAAAAGTAAAAAAATGAAAAAATACATACTATTCAGCTTGTTCAGTTTTGTTTTTTGGGTTACTAATGCTCAAAAAAATGGTATTGCTCCACAAGATTTAAATGGCATCCGTGCCATTGGTTCCCCTGCTAATCCCAAAGTAAAAATGACTTGGGATCAGTACCATGATTATGCACAGGTGACTCAGCTAGGAAGAGATTTGGTGAAGGCCTATCCAAATTTAGTTAAAATGGAATCCGTAGGGAAATCCTATGAAGGAAGAGATCTTTGGGTATTAACGATCTCTGATTTCGATTCCGATAAAGTTGAAAACAAGCCTGGTTTTTATATCGATGGCGGAATTCACGCAAATGAAATGCAAGGTGTTGAGGTTGCCATGTATACGGCATGGTATTTAGCGGAGAGTTTTCAAACTATTAAATTCATAAATACTTTATTAAAAGAAAAGGTGTTTTATATTGTAATGACTATCAGTCCTGACGGGCGGGAAAATTTTATTTACAAACCGAACAACTCTAATACCTCTCGTTCAGGAATGCGTCCTTTTGATAATGATGGTGATGGTCTGGTGAATGAAGATACGCTTGATGATTTAGATAACGACGGGAATATCGTGATGATGCGCAGAAAATCAAAAACAGGACGATGGAAAACAGATCCTAAATATCCTACTCGCATGTATCAGGTCAAAGGAGATGAAATAGGAGACTATGAAATGTTAGGGTATGAAGGTTTAGATAACGATAAAGATGGTTTAGTAAATGAGGATTTGATTGGGACGTATGATCCAAACCGAGATTGGGGATGGAATTGGCAACCTAATTATGTTCAAAATGGGGCATTGTTTTATCCAGGCACACTTCCTGAAACCCGTGCTATAAAAGCCTTTATTATCAATCATCCCAATATTGCCGGAGCACAAAGCTACCATAATTACGGCGGAATGTTTTTAAGAGGTCCTGGCGCTGCAGAAGACGATGCGTTATTTGCTCCACAAGATATTGAAGTGTACGATAATATTGGAAAGTTAGGGGAAAAAATGATTCCCGGTTATAATTATTTTGTAATTCACAAAGACTTGTACACTGTTTATGGTGGAGAAATTGATTTTTTGTCTTTGACTCGAGGGATATTTACTTTTAGTAATGAATTAATGACTTCCTATAAGTTATTTAACCAAAAAAATACCGCTGGACGATGGGATAATGATGAATTCAATGAATTTGATAAATACCTGTTGTTTGGTGATGGCTATGTAGAATGGAAGGAGTTTAATCATCCGCAGTTTGGCGATATTGAAATAGGCGGTCCTAAAAAGAATTACATTCGGAATCATCCGGGGTTCATGATTCAGGAAGATGCACACAGAAACATGGCGTTTTCATTGTACCATGCGTATCAGACTCCAAAATTAGAAATTGTAGGTATTGAAACTGAAAAGCTTTCAGGGGATTTAGTTGCAGTGACTGCCACAATTATGAATACAAGGATCATTCCAACCCATTCGCGACATGATGTAAAAAACAAGATAGAGCGTCCTAATTATATCAGTTTAGCGGGTAGTACCGTTGTAGCGGGTATGACAGTTCAAAACGAAGATTTGAATTTATTTACAGAACAAAAATTCAGTCCAGAGACCATTGCAGTACCTATTATTGAAGGGATGGGTAATGTAAAAGTAAGATGGATCGTTAAAGGAAATCCTTCAGGAGCAACGGTAAACGTTTCCAGTGCCAAAGGCGGAACAGTCTCTGAAAAAGTAAAATAGATAAATACTACTGTGGTTTTTAATCAGTACAAACGTGTAATTTGTTTTAGAGTGAAGTGCTATTCAGTACGCTTTAAAATGGTTTCTAAAAACCCAGACTAGCTCTGGGTTTTTTATTTATAATTGTTTTTTAATAATCGCCTCGTCCTTTAAATCTAGGATCATCTCTTTTGATAAATTCCGTTCTTCTTTTTGGCACTTCTGTTTTTGGTAAACTGGCTTCTTCGGTTTTGATCGAAGGTTCGATGAGTTCGTTTAATTCTTTGATTTCGGCATCAGTCAAATCACGGAAACGACCCACAGGAATGTCCAGCGAAATATTGATAATTCGGATGCGTTTTAATGCCGTAACTTCATACCCCAGGTATTCGCACATTCTACGAATTTGACGGTTTAAACCTTGTGTCAACACGATTTTAAAAATGGTAGAACTAATTTTTTCTACCTTACATTTTCGGGTGACGGTGTCTAAAATTGGTATGCCATTTCCCATTTTTTCAATAAAACGATCGGTGATGAGTTTGTTGACCGTTACGGTATATTCTTTTTCGTGATTGTTTCTTGCACGTAGTATTTTATTGACGATATCGCCGTCATTGGTCATAAAAATCAATCCTTCACTGGCTTTGTCTAATCGTCCTATAGGGAATATACGTTTGGGGTAATTGATGTAATCTACAATATTATTGCGAACCTCCAGATTTGTAGTGCATTCGATTCCTACCGGTTTGTAGAAAGCAAGATAAATAGGTTTTTCGTTTTTCTCACGGATTAGTTTACCGTCAATACGCACTTCATCATTTGGTGAAACTTTAGTGCCTAATTCCGGTACGACTCCATTGAGGGTTACTCGACCTTCTGCAATGATTTTGTCAGCTTCGCGGCGGGAGCAATACCCGGTTTCTCCTATGAATTTATTGAGTCGTTTTAGATTTTCTTCCATGATACAAAAGTAATGAATTTGGAAATAGTTATAGGAGTTTTGTATAATCTTTGTCATTTGGACAAAGCAGAAATGGCATAACGATCATACTATTCTGATGGTGTTTGTTCTACTCCGTTTCAAATAAAAAGCGGGAGACTTTTTTATACAACCCATCGTCATGCATGCTATGCCCTAACCCATTAGTTTCAATAAAAATAGAATTTTTCCAGGTGCTGGCTATTTTTTTTCCTTCTTCAAATAAAACAACTGTATCATTAGTGTCATGAGCGATTAATCCTTTTGTTTTTATTTTAGTAG
The DNA here is from genome assembly GCF_003984825.1 of Flavobacterium sp. RSP46. Lineage (NCBI taxonomy): Bacteria > Pseudomonadati > Bacteroidota > Flavobacteriia > Flavobacteriales > Flavobacteriaceae > Flavobacterium > Flavobacterium sp. RSP46. Next base: position 261,519 of record NZ_RYDM01000004.1, on the reverse strand, counting down.
CAAAATGCTTGGCTGAGAATTTTTCAAGTTTTAGTTTAAAATGGTGTAGATAATGTGCTTCAAGTCCTTTTGAAATTTTAGAGTTTAAACTCAACATTGCAATATAATTATCGAGAATAATTTTGAAATCACTCGGCGATCCTAAAATCACCATTTTCTCAATAGTGTTGTTTTGATAAACAGATTGATAAAACAAGCAGGTTTTTCCTCCTAAGGAATGGCCAATTAGGTATTGCGGTTTAAATTTTTGAACTATAAAATCAATAGATTTAGCATATTGGGGAATATTAAATTCCTTTCCACTTGATAAGCCATGAGCAGGAGCGTCGATTGCTATGATTGTACTACCGGATTTTTTTAAATAGGGTACCATTTTTTTCCAGCGTGAGGCATTGCTTTCCCATCCATGCACGAGGAGTATTACAGTATTATTTCCTTTCCAAGTATAGGTTTGAATGTCGTGTCCGTTATGCTGAAAAGTTTCCGCATCTGTTTCTTGTAGTATTTTAGGAAGTTTTGCAGCAGTAAGCCTGCCTTCTCGGGGTTCGCTAAAAAGAGAATAAGCAAGTTGGGTTGCCTTGTCAAGAAATACGTAGCTTAATAAATTTACGTATAATCCAATAGTTTTAGTAAACAGATAATAAAGTATTTTTTTCATAAAAAAAAGTCCCGATTGGTATCGGGACTTAACTATAATTAGAATTTAGAAAACAATTGTTCCATTTTCTCTTTTTCTTCGTCAGCCAATACACTGTCGACTAATATTCTTCCGGAGTGTTCATCAGTAATGATTTTTTTTCTGGAAGCAATTTCTACCTGTGTTTGTGGGGGTATCGTGAAGAAAGATCCTGCAGAGGCTCCTCTTTCGATAGAAACAACAGCTAAACCATTGCGAACACTTGTTCGGATTCTAGTGTACGCTTTTAGCAATCGTTCTTCTATTAAAGCTTGGTATTCTTGTGATTTCTCAGTTAAGAACGCTTCTTCTTTAGCTGTTTCTGCCATAATGGCGTCTAACTCTGATTTTTTATGCTTTAAGTGATTTGACTTCGCTTCTAATCTTTCTTTAGAACTAGAAATTACTTCTTTCTTGTGTTCGATTGAAGCTTTCATTTCTTTAATTTGTTTTTCAGACAACTGAATTTCTAATTCTTGAAATTCAATTTCTTTAGTCAACGAATTAAATTCTCGGTTGTTACGAACCGTTTCTTGTTGCTTAGTATATTTTTTGATGGACTCTTTGTGCTCATCAATTGCATTCTTTTTTACTTTGATTAGATCCTCAACAACTTCGAGTTCTCCTTTCAGTTTTTCTGAACGGGTGCTTAAACCTGCAACTTCATCTTCTAAATCGTCTACTTCTAAAGGAAGTTCTCCTCTTACGTTTCTGATTTCGTCAATTCTAGAGTCAATAAGTTGTAAATCATAAATTGCTCTTAACTTGTCCTCAACACTTAATTCTTTCGTATTCGCCATATTCTATAAGTACTTAACTGGATTTGAATTTTCTTCTGATAAAATAACTGCAAAATTAAGGATTTTTTTCCGAAGATACTCAACAATATAATTTTTTGTATAACGTTCGCTTTCAAAATGTCCTATATCGGCCAAAAGCAACTTGTTTTCGGCCTCATAAAATTGATGGTACTTCAAATCGGCAGTCAAATAGGCGTCTGCTCCGGCCTGAATTGCATTTTTTATGGCAAAACTTCCCGCTCCGCCAAGCACAGCTACTTTTTTAATTGTTGCACCTGTAAAACCGGAATGCCGAATTCCGCCGCACTCCATTTTTTCTTTTGCAAAAAGCAGAAACTCTTTTTCATTCATGGGATTTTTTAATTCGCCTATCATGCCTAAGCCAATATTTTGGTGTTGGTTTTGCAATTCATAAATTTCATAGGCCACTTCCTCATAGGCGTGGCTATTGAATAAGGCTTTCAGGATTTTTTTTTCTAAATGTTTTTCGAAAGTGACTTCGATTTTGATTTCGTCACCTTGTACAAATTCAAATCGTTCTCCAACCTGCGGATTGCTGTGCTCGTTTCCCATATAGGTTCCAATTCCTTTCGAATTAAAACTGCAATTTGCATAATTCCCAATCGTTCCCGCTCCTGCGTCAAAGAGGGCATTTCGTACTTCTTCCGCATTTTTAGGAATCGTGTAGGTTACTAATTTCCGAATGAAATTTTGCTTTGGAATCAGGATTTTAGTATGTATTAATCCTAATGCATCACTAAATATTTTATTTACACCTTCTTGATGATTGTCTAGCGCAGTGTGAACGGCATATATAGCTATGTCATTTTTTATGGCTTTGATAACAGCGCGTTCCACGTAGTTTTTACCCGTTATTTTTTTCAATCCAGAAAATAAGATGGGATGAAAACAAACCACCAGATTGCATTTTTTTGCAATTGCTTCGTCAATTATATTTTCTAAAGCACCATGGCAAACTAAAATACCTGTAGCCTCCGTTTCCTGATCGCCAACCAATAGTCCTACATTGTCAAAATCTTCAGCATAGGCGAGTGGCGCCATTTCTTCGAGTACGTCTATTATTTCTTTGATTTTCATGTTTTTGACTCTGATTTACACAGATATATATTTTTACACAGATTCAAAGTTATTTTTAATTTGCGAAAATTTGTGAAATCTGTGTTAGATTTTTAAATCAAAGATAATTTATTCTACTTTCGTAAAATGAATTTACTTCGAAAATTACTATTCCCTTTTGCCGTTTTGTATGGTTTAGTAACGTGTATTCGAAACTTTCTTTTCGATAAAGGGGTTTTAAAATCATACTCGTTTGAATTGCCCATTATTGCTGTTGGGAATCTTAGTGTTGGAGGAACCGGAAAAACGCCCCAAATTGAATATTTGATTCGTTTGCTTTCGGATAAATATAAAATTGCTACACTAAGTAGAGGCTATAAAAGGCAATCTAAAGGTTTTATTTTGGCAGAAGCCACTTCGAATGCGGAAACCTTGGGAGATGAACCTTTTCAGTTTTATCAAAAATTCCCATCGATTCAAGTTGCGGTTGATGCCGACAGAAAAAATGGAATAGAGCAATTGCTTTCGCAATCCATAAAACCAGAAGTGATTTTGCTTGATGACGCTTTTCAACATCGAAAAGTAAAAGCGGGTTTTTATATTTTATTGACTTCTTATGGTGATTTATATTCGGATGATTGTATGTTGCCAACCGGGAATTTACGCGAAAGCAAAAGCGGAGCGGCAAGAGCGAATGTGATTATGGTGACTAAATGTCCTCATAACCTTTCATTTGAGGAGCAGGATGACATTAAAAAGAGGCTAAAAGTTGGTAAAAATCAAGAATTATACTTTACTTTTATAGCATACGATGGTTATATTTATGGTGAAAATTTAAAGATAAAGGGGAATGAAATTCAAGATGCTGCTAAGGTACTAGTGGCAGGAATTGCAAAACCGGAACCATTTTTCGCCTATTTTAAGGATACTAATGAGGTCTGTTTGTCTTTTCCGGATCATCATAATTTTACCGATAAAGACATTTTAGAAATTAAAAAGTTAGCTCAAAACAACATGATTATCACTACCGAAAAAGATTATATGCGATTGAAAGGAAGTTTACCAAGCGGACAACTCTTTTATCTGCCTATAAAAAGTACTTTTATTTTCGGGAGTGAAAATTTTGATAAAACAATTACAGATTATGTGGGAACAAGTACAGGAAACCGTTAGTTACATTAAGCAAAGAATTGATTTTACGCCAGAATATGGTGTGATTTTAGGATCAGGATTAGGGAGTTTTACCGATGAAATGAAGGTAGAATATACACTGCCCTACAATGAAATTTTAAATTTCCCTGTATCGACGGTACCAGGTCATAAAGGGGCCTTGGTTTTTGGAACAATAGGCGGTAAGAAAGTAGTGGCCATGCAGGGACGGTTTCATTTTTACGAAGGCTATTCGATGACTGAAGTGACTTTTCCGGTGCGAGTGATGAAGTTTTTAGGGATTGAGAAATTAGTGGTTTCAAATGCATCAGGCGGTGTGAATCCGGCTTATAAAGTAGGCTCTATTGTGATGCTTACGGATCACATCAATATGACGCCGGAGCACCCTTTACGTGGGAAAAATGACGAACGTTTTGGACCTCGTTTTGTAAATATGAGTGAGCCGTATTCGAGAAAAATGATTGCAAAAGCGACTGAATTAGCTAAGCAACTTCATATCGAGGTTCATGAAGGAATTTATCTGGGGCTTCAAGGGCCTACTTTTGAAACTTTGGCTGAATATAGAATGGTCAAGATTCTTGGTGCAGATTGTGTTGGGATGTCAACCGTTCCTGAAGTAATTGTGGCCCGTCACATGGATCTGGAGACCTTTGGAATTTCTGTAATTACGGATATGGGTAATGAAGAAAGTATTGGCACTATTTCACACGATGAAGTATTGGAAGCAGCAAAAAAAGCTGAACCGCAAGTGAGGAGTCTTATTAAAGAATTGATTTTAAACTATTAATGACTAGATGTATTCAGCGATTGTTATGTAAAATTGCTCTGGGGCGAACGGTTTTGTAATGACTTCATTCATTCCAAAAGACAAGAGCATTTTGCGGTTTTCATGCAATGTGATCGCCGTAAACGCTATGATGGGGGTGGTTTTATCAAATATTCTAATCAATTCTGTAGCGATTGTGCCGTTGATACCCGGTAAATGAGCGTCCATAAGAACCAAGTCAAATTTGCTTTTTCGAACTAAATCAATGGCATCTTCCCTATTGTCAACTAATTCACAAATGATTCCTTTATTGATGAGTATCTTTTTAGTGATCATTTGGTTGATTTTATTGTCCTCTACCAAAGTATTTTTTATTCAACAATTTTGAATCATAGTTTGCTTTTGGTTTGGTTTCTTCTTGTAGTGGTTGTTCGCTTATTTTAAAGTCCAGCAGGAATGAAAATGTAGATCCTTCTCCTAACAGTACTTTTTAGTTTAATTTGGCCGCCCAGTATTTTAATTAATTTTTTTATGATAGTTAATCCTAGCCCCGTGACGCCATATTTTTGATTTACTTCTATGGGACTTTGGGAAAAATTGTCAAAAACACTTGCCAGTTTATCTTCGGGGATTCCAATTCCGGTATCAGTAATTTCATAATATAAAGTTGCATTTTCATTCTGCAAAGAGTGCAGTTTGGTAATTACGTGTACGGCTCCGTTTTGTGTAAATTTTAGCGCATTGTTGATTAAATTTCATTTGGGTTTTCTACCAATAACAAATGGGTAATTCCGTTGATGGCATTCAGAGGGGTTTAAAACTTGAAAATAAAGTCGCGCTCTTAGAGAACGTTTCTATGGCGTTATCATACTCTTTTAAATCAAAATAAATTTTACCCAGATTATAATTCTGAAGTGCTTGATCTTCTATGTTTTTATTTCGAGTCGCATAAAGGATTGCTTTTTGAGGGTGTAGCAGTGCCTCTTTTAATTGTTAGTTTGAATGCTGGAGTTCCTTAACTAGTGTAATATAAAATACTGTCCGTTTTCTCTGTAGATTGAGGAAACAGTGAGGAGTAAAAAACAATAATAAACACGAAAAAATAATTCATTTGTAATTAAATTTTTTCGTGGTTATTTTCTGTCAATAGTATTAGGTCAATTATTCTGGATGAATAACCAATTTCATTATCATACCATCCAACTACTTTTACCATTTTATCAATAACCGAAGTGAGTTGAGCATCGAATATACAAGAATTTTTATTGCCAATGACATCAACTGAAACAATTGGGTCCTCGGTATAATCTAAAATACCTTTTAAAGTAGTTTGTGCAGCATTTTTGAAGGCGGCATTTATTTCCTGTATTGTTACTGTGCGCTTTACATTGAATGTGATGTCAGTCAAGGAGCCGTCAGGGACAGGTACCCGGATGCCGCAACCGCCAATTTTACCTTCAAACTCGGGAAATATTTTTGTCAACGCTTTTGCAGCGCCAGTTGTTGTGGGTACAATAGATTGACTTGCTCCTCTGGCGCGACGCAAGTCTTTATGTGGTTGGTCGTGCAGACTCTGGTCTGTGGTGTACGAGTGAATCGTAGTAATGTAGGCTTGTTCTATACCGCAAAGGTCATTGATTACTTTGATCATTGGAGCGGCATTATTGGTAGTACAGCTGGCATTTGATATAATGGTTTCCGTTCCGTCAAGTATACAGTCATTGACACCTAAAACGACTGTTTTGATAGTGTCTACTTCTGATGGTGCGGAAAGGATTACTTTTTTGGCCCCAGCCAAGATATGGGCATTCAGCGCTTCAAAAGTCTTGTATTTACCTGTGGATTCGATTACGTAATCAATGTCTACACTTTTCCAGTCCAGATTGGAAATGGTTTTTTCATGGAAAAACAAAAAATGATTTCCGTCTACCAGAATTCCTTTTTCATCATCGCTGACCGTAAAGGGTAACACCCCGTGAATACTATCATATTTCACTAAATGGGCCATCGTTTTCTTGTCGGCAATATCATTTATGGCAACAACTTCTATTGAGGGATGGTTTAAAAGTAATCGGAATAAATTTCGGCCGATTCTTCCAAAACCATTTATGGCAATTCTTGTTTTCAAATGGATTCGTTTATTCATTTATTCGTTTATTTGGTTAACCGATTAAACAAATAAACGAATAAACTATTTATAAAATATGTTTTTGTGCTTTATATGAGGAACGTACTAATGGTCCGCTTTCTACATGACGGAACCCTAGTTCTAAACCAAATTTCTCGTATACTGCAAATTGATCGGGTGTTATGAATTCTTTTACCGGCAAATGTTTTTTGCTGGGTTGCAAGTACTGACCTATTGTAACAATATCCACATTGGCTTCCCGCAAGTCCCGCATGGTTTGAAAAACTTCGGCTTCCTGCTCGCCCAGACCTAGCATAATACCTGATTTTGTTCTCTTAATTCCTTTTTCTTTCAAGTAGCATAATACGGCTAAACTTCTGTCGTATTTTGCCTGAATGCGGACTTCACGGGTTAATCGGCGTACCGTTTCTACGTTATGCGAAACTACTTCAGGATTGGCTTCTACGATACGGTCAATATTTCTTTCGATACCTTGAAAATCAGGAATCAGCGTTTCCAGTGTTATATTGGGGTTCATTCTTCGAATGGCTTTTACGGTTTCTATCCAAATGATTGAGCCGCCATCTTTCAAGTCATCTCTGTCAACGCTGGTAATCACGGCGTGTTTGATATTCATGATTTTGATAGAACGCGCTACCTTCTCGGGCTCATCCCAATCTACGGTTTCGGGTCTTCCTGTTTTTACCCCGCAAAAACCACAAGAGCGCGTACAAGTGTTTCCCAGAATCATAAAAGTTGCTGTTCCTTCACCCCAGCATTCACCCATATTAGGGCAACTTCCGGAGGCACAAATTGTATTTAAGCTATATTTGTCCACTAAGCCACGAAGCTCAGTGTATTTTTTTCCTATTGGGAGTTTTACCTTCAACCATTTTGGCTTTGCAGTTGGTAAAGTATTTTCTAAAACTATTTCCATATTTAAATTTTCAAAGTACAAAGATAAGGAATAGAGTTTATTTGTAGATTCGTTTCGTTGTTTATTTGAATAAAGAGATACGGATACTTTAGCAGTACTAGAGTCGCTTTTCTTAGGAAGTAGTCGTTCTGATTTTCGGTATATCCATGCTTTTTGCTATGTTTCTCGAAATGGCGGCAAGGGATACCACTACCATCAGAGCTCAATTAGATTAAGGTACACTCGTAAAAAAAATCAGGTATAAAAAAGCTTCAAAATGAATGGAATCTTTTTTATATCTGCTATTTGTTTTCTATTTCATTTTTGGAATTATTCAATTTGTTAGAGTTTTATGGAATAATGAAGTATATGTTTTTCATGGTTGTGAAGATGTAGAAAATTCTCAAGGATATGTAAGTAATTATAAAGAAGGAGATATTATAGGAAGACCGTTAGTTTATTTTACTTTTTTTGGAATAGTGACGAGTCTGATAATAGACATATATTGAATTTAAAAAACAAGATAAACTTTTTAAGTAAGTTACCCTTTTTGATATTTCCAATAATAATTTTGAGGCTTTTATATTCTTTTGGTTTAGATAATAAATTTGAAAATCAAAAAATAGATTTGCTATATTCTTTAAGATAAATTTACCTTCTACTTTTAATGATTTCTGCCAATAATTTCTTGGCACGAAGCAACTTAATTTTTACATTACTTAGGGGTTCATCAATCTTGGTTGCAATTTCCTGGTAACTCATTTCCTGAAAATAACGCAACTGTATCACCTCTTGATAATGGGGTTTCAATTCTTTAATGAATTGCAGTAATCGGGAAAGATTTTGTTCCGTTATCAATTCATCTTCCGCAGATGGAGTAGTGTCGGCAATATTGTAGGCTTGCTGGTCGTGTTCATCGGTAATTTCTACAAAAAGACTCGATTTTTTTTTCCGCAATAAATCGATGTGAACGTTTTTTGCAATAGCAATAAGCCAGGTGTTGAACTGGAATTCCGCATTGTAAGTGGCTATTTTATCAAAAGCTTTCGAGAACGTCTCAATGGTGATATCTTCGGCATTGGTTTCGTTTTCGGTGCGTTTCAGCATAAAACCATATACTTCATTCCAGTAATGATTCAACAGAAAAGTGAAGGCAACTTGATCGCCTTGTTTTGCTTTTTCTATCTGTTCGTTTATTTCCAATGGACTGGTTTTGAGAATGTATTTGTTATAAAAATATTGATTTGAGTAAATAGCAATACCAATTCAATTATTGGATACCAATATACAACATCTTTTTCTTTTAATTTGCCTGCCGAAAATCCGATGACAATCCATGTTACAAGATACCGAAGCGCAATTAAACTAAGCACTAATATCCATTGGAATTGAAAAGACAGCAATACAATGGGCAATAAAATGAATAACAATTGCGAACAGTAAAACAGACCTAATTGTAATTTATCAAAAGGTTTGTAATAATTTGCCGTAGCCACATGTCGTCTTTTTTGAATCAGCCAGTCTTTGTAAGTTTTTTTTGGTCTGGAAAGCGTAATGCTTTCCGGCGTGAAAGCAATAGTGGTATTTCTAGCATTTGCCGCCTGGTTTACAAATAAATCATCGTCACCGGAACGAATTTGCATGTGATCAATAAAACCATTTACATTGAAAAACTCTTCTTTTTTATACGCTAAATTTCTTCCTACACCCATGTACGGATGTCCTGTTTTTGCCCAGGAAAAATATTGAATCGCGGTTAACAAAGTTTCAAAACGAATTATTTTATTCAGGAAAGAATTGGCAATTTTTTCATATTTCCCATACCCCAACACGATAGTTTTTTGCATCGTAAATTGAGAACTCATGGCTGTTATCCAGTCCTTTGAAGTGGGATAACAATCCGCATCAGTGAATAGTAAATACTCTTTTTTTGCGGCTTTTATTCCTAATGTCAACGCATATTTTTTGTTTCCCCAAAAGGCTTCGTTGTTTTGTACTTTTACCAAACGAATATTTGGATATTGTTTTTCAAAACCTTCAAAAATAGCCAGAGTAGCATCACTTGAGGCATCGTCAATCAAGACAATTTCAAAATCAGGATAGTTTTGTTCCGCCAGTAAAGGGATGAAATTTGCTGCATTTTCTTCTTCGTTTTTGGCACAAACAATAACTGAAATGGGGATTCTTTTTGGTGTTATTTTTTGGATTTTGGCGAAAGCAAATTTCCCAAAAACACCTAGATAATATAAAATTTGAACCGCAATAATAAAAATAAAAAAGTAAAGAATTAGTATAAGCATCTGAGTTTAATGAGTGTTTAAATCCCCGATCCCGAAGCTTCGGGACGGCAGAGTGCAAAGGTATGAATAGAATTATGAATTGTAAATTATAAATTATGATTTTTAAAAGAATTTATAGTGGACATTTCTTCATCTCATTTGCAACTGCTATTGACTGAAAATCTTTTGTTTTTTCTAACTCAGAAATGATGTTTTGATGGTTTTTTTCGTCTCTGTTTTGAGATAATTTTTTTGTGGCTTGAATTTCAGTTATTTCAATTTCAAAGGCGACAATACCGCGAGTTTGCATCATGGTTTTTTTAGATAAATCTGCTATACGAATCGGGTTTTCAGAATTCTGTTCGTACTTATCGACCAGTTTTTTTAAGGATTCAATGATGGCTTCTCCTTCAATAATTTTTATTTTTCCGTACACATGAACCGCAATATAGTTCCATGTTGGAACATTTTCATGATCGTACCAAGAAGAAGAAATATAACTGTGAGGTCCGGAAAATACAGCTAAAATTTCGTCGTTGTCTATAAAACCATTCCATTGTGGGTTTTCTTTAGAAATGTGCCCACATAAAATTTCCTTGCCTTCTTTGTTGGTTTCCAGTTCCAAAGGAATATGTGTGGCACACAATTTCCCATTGGTTTGATTGATTAAAATACCAAAACTATTCTCTTGCAGAAATTTTTTGATTTCTTCCTGATTTTCGTTTTTGTAGATTTCTGGAGTGTACATTTTAGGATTGGGTTTTTGGGAATTAGGAATAGGGATTAGTAAAACGATTTTAAAATTTATTGGACTAATGCCTAGCACCTAAATCACATTTACTTCGGCCTCAATATGGATGCCAAAAATTTTAAAAATAGTGTCCTGAATATTTTTAGAAACATTCAAAATTTCCTGTCCGGTTGCATGACCATAATTCACTAAAACCAGCGCTTGATTTTTATGGATTCCGGCATCGCCAAAACGTTTTCCTTTGAAACCGGCCTGTTCTATCAGCCATCCAGCAGGAACTTTTACTTCAGTTTCTGAAATATCAAAATATTTCATTTCAGGAAATTTCTTGTAAATTTTTTCGAAATCGGATTTTAACAGAATCGGATTTTTAAAGAAACTGCCACTGTTTCCCAATGCTGCCGGATCGGGTAATTTGCTTTGTCGAATGGTAATTACAGCATTGCTGACGTCCTTTAAAGTTGGATTGCTGATGTTATTTTTGGTTAATTCAGCCGAAATATCGCCGTAAGAAGTATTGATTTTATGGTTCTTTTTAGTCAATTTAAAAACAACTGATGTAATGATGTATTGGTTTTTTATTTCGTTTTTGAAAATACTTTCCCGGTAACCAAAATGACATTCGTCCTTTGTGAAAATTTTTATTTCCTGATTTGCTACCGTCATTGCTTCACAGGAAACAAAAGTATCTTTGATTTCAGTTCCGTAAGCACCAATGTTTTGGACCGGCGTAGTCCCTACATTTCCGGGAATTAGCGACATGTTTTCTAATCCTCCAAAATTTTGATCGATGGTCCAAAGCACAAATTCATGCCAGTTTTCGCCCGCCTGACTTCTGACCCACACAAAGTCTTCGTTTTCTTCAAGGATTTTTTTGCCTTTCAAATCGATATGAATCACAAGGGCATCAATGTCTTTTGTCAAAAGCATGTTGCTACCTCCGCCCAAAATAAATTTTTGCTGCGTTTTATTTTCTTGTAAAATAGTTGCCAAATCCTGTATAGAATGAATGGCGACAAACTGTTTTGCTTTGGCTTCAATACCAAATGTGTTGTATTTTTTTAAAGAGAAATTAGGTACTATTTCCATAAAAGAAAGGGCGTTTTGTGTTGTTGAATCCTGCACCAAAAGTAAGGATTAAAATTTAGTTGCATACGTTTTCATCCAGATATGCATCATAAACAACGGCATTATATACGGCGTCATTCTGGTGTCTCCTTTTTGTAAATTCATTATCAGTTTCTGGATGTGAATATGTTCAAAATAAGGGATTTGAAACAGATCACTTTTTGCGAAAGACTCTAGTTCATCTTTAAAGGCATGACTCTTTGTGATATAATCACCCCACGGCGCACTCAAACCTACTTTTCTGAAATTCAGAATTTCATTTGGTAAACGTTCTTCCATTGCTTTTTTTAGAATGAATTTCCATTTTTTCCCTGAGAAGAGCCACTTGTCATCCAATGATCCTAGACCAATAATTAATCTTGGGTCCAAAAATGGTTCTCTACACTCAATGGATGCGCCCATTGTACAGCGATCGTTCCTGTCCAGTAGTGAGCATAAATAGGTGTGTTGGTCAAAATAAAGGGCTTGTCTCCGTAAGTTGTCAGGATACAAAGATTTCGCTTCTTTGTAAATTTGTTTTCGGTATTCGTTTTCAGGAGGGGTATTAATACCAAAAGTTTCCGCAATATCATTTGGATAAATAGTAGAGCCATTGTAAATAACCAAATCAGATTTTTTACTAATTTGAGCATAACGCATTAACTTATCGTAGCGTGGTTTTTTAGAAAATAATTCGATGTTGCTGATGGTTGCAATTGAATTTAACAAAGACGGATATTTCAAAGCTTTGTAGCGTACATAACCACCCATTAACTCATCAGCACCTTCGCCGGAAAGCAATACTTTTACGGCAGGTTTTGCCATTTGAGACACTGCTAAAATATGTGGTTCGCTTAAATGCATGATGGGTTCATCCTGAAAATAAGTGGAACGTATTAACTGATCATAAAGATTCTCATCTTCTAATTGCATGGTGTGAAATCCATAATTGAACTTCTCGGCCATCATTTTTGCTAAATGCGCTTCATTGTGTTCCTTTTCTTTGAAACCCATATTGAACGTCTGAATGTCTTTATATTTTTGATGGTGTAACGAGGCTAAAACAGAGGAGGAATCCAGTCCACCACTCAATAAAACACCTACAGGCACGTCACTTACCATGCGCATTTTAACTGAATCATCAAAGGTTTCCCGAAACCATTCGACTGGATTTTTTATTTCAGGTTGGTTTTGAATCTCCTTTTTTAGATTCCACCAGTTTTCCATAATGGTTTTTCCGCCTTCTTCAATAATTAGGCTATTGCCAGGCAATACCTTTTTTACGTTTAGGTACAGCGTGTTTTCTCCAGCTACAAATCGGTTAAAAACATATTCTTCCAGTCCGTCTTGCGCCATTTTAAGCGGAACTCCAGCCGTGAAAAGTGCTTTTTGTTCTGATGCAAAATAAAATGTTTCGTTATAAAAAGAATAATATAGCGGTTTAACGCCCATTCTGTCTCGAACAAGAGTCAGCTTTTTTTCTAATGTATCCCAAACAGCAAAAGCAAACATACCATTTAGGCGGTGGAGCATTTTTAAACCGTACAATTGAAATAATTTCATCAAAACCTCCGTGTCTGAGGTCGTTCTGATATCAAATCCATTACTTTTTAACTCTGGATAAAATTCTTTGTAGTTATAAATTTCGCCATTATAAATGAGCACATATCTTCCGTCTTCGGATAGGAAAGGCTGGTGTCCGGCTACTGAAACATCCAAGATTGAAAGTCTTCGGTGTCCAAAACCAATATTGTTTGCTATAAATAATCCTTTGTCATCCGGACCGCGATGTTTCAGAGAATCCCGCATATTAGTAAGAACGCGTTCGTTTACTTTTTTCTGAGATTGTAAATGCAAGATTCCATTAATTCCACACATAATTAATTGGATTGATTTTGGTTGATTAATTCGTGGTATTTATGGGCAATAATCTTCATGTTAATACTATAATCAGCATTTTTTTCAACAATTTTTCTATTCATAAAAACAGCTTCGTTTCGGTATTTATCGTTTTCAAATGCCCAAATTAATTCTTCGGCAAGTTTATTGTAATCATCTACGGGGACTAATTGCCCGTTTTTGCGGTGTTTAATCCAGCTTTTATTTCCGGAAATAGCACTTACAATTGGATAACAATTAGTTGCCATTGCTTCAAATAAGGATGCCGAAACGCCTTCCGTTACGGGCATACTGATGTAAATGTTTGATTCTTGCAATAGCTTTGGCAATTCCGTATTCAGAATTCTTCCGGTAAAATTGACTTTATTTTCAATGTTTAACTTTTTTGCTAACTCTTTTAATTTAAAAAGTTGTGTTCCGTCTCCTACAATGGTAAGGACGAAATCTATCCCTTTTTGGTTTAAAACAGCAAACGCTTTTAAAACAATAGCATGGCAGTATTCAGGCATCAAAGAGCGGGTGACGATAGCGCAAATTTTTTCAGGATTGGCAGTTTTTTGATTGCCAAATTGCACCAAATCAATTCCCTTTGGTAATACCAAAACTTTACTCATGTCAACTTTAGCCTCCAGCATAGATGAAATCATCACGGGTCCCCAAGCGTGAATTAAATCGGCTTTTTTGAAAGCGTAATGCTGAATTATTTTTTTTAATGGAAGTGAAATAGATTTTTCCGGCCACAAATCTGTTCCGCCTTGTTGTGCGATTGCAACTGGTTTTACTCCGGACAATGCAGCAAGAAAACCATAACTGGTGGTTCGTTCCGCGATTACCATATCCGGTTTTTGCAGTTGGATTATTTTTCTGATTTTTAAAACAGCAAGTTCAAATTCGAAAATCCGTAGTATTCGGTTCTTAAAACTATCGCTAGGCGTTTTTAATTCCCATGTTATAATTTCGAAATCACCAAATTCCTTGAGTCCATTCATCCAGGTGATGGCATCGGCTCTGTAGGATTCCCCCAAAAAAAGTATCCTTCTCTTTTTTGTCGATATCATTTGAATTACTCGGAAGTTAAGGCTCGATTGATGAAATCGTTCAGTGGTTTTAGCACAATCAGTTTTTGACTCATTATGGTAACAAAATCTTTTTTGGCAGCTGCCGAAAAATCAATTTTCTGTGAAGACTCAAAACTTTTTAGTTTTAATAATTTAATAGCCGGATGTTCTTTTTCGTACCCCCGTGGCGGGTTTTTCAGGGTGTTTTTTTCATTACGATCAAAGTCGTTAAATTCTTTTTTGAAATCTTTCTTCTCAAGAATAGCTTCAAGATCCTCATGAAAAAATGCTATTTCTTTGCGCATTTTTTTTAAGTCATCGGATTCCGGGCAGTACAATCCGCCGGCAATAAAACTCGCGCCTTTTTCCAGATGAATGTAATAGCCGGAACGATTCAGCCCTTTCGCACCAGACGAAAGCCAGATTCCCAAATGCGATTTGTAAGGCGTTTTGTCCTTAGAAAACCGAATGTCGCGATTAATTCTGAACGTACAATTTTTAATTTCTAGCATTTCCAGCGATGGATCCAAAGGTTTCATGGCGTCCAGTAAGTCCCCAACTAGTTGTTGGTAGTCTTTCTTAAACCTTTCGTAGCGTTTTTTGTTTTCCAGAAACCAATCCCGATTATTATTGGCTTTTAAATCATCAAGAAATTGTAGTGTTTCTTTTGAAAGCATCTTGTACTATTGTATTTGTTTTCTTAATTCTTCTTCGCTAATGAAACCGGATTTCCTCCATTTTACTGCTGCTTTTTCATACAATAATAGAGTAGGAAGTTCACTGATTTTCATTTCGGTCATTAAGGTTTTGTTTTTGTCGGCATCCAATCGTATGATGGTTACGCTATCTGCTAGTTCAGTTTGCATTTTTGTGATGTAGGGCGTCATTTTTTTGCATGGCGCACACCATTCTGCATAAAAACTAACCAATACTTTTTTATCAGAGTCTACTGATTTATTGTAGTCCTGCAAAGTCATTCCAGTGATTTTGTTGCTTGGTTTAGACAGTCCTGCAGCGTCCCATTTTAATATTCCGCCTTGTAATTGGTAAACATTTGTAAAGCCAAGTTCTTCCAGTTTTTCAACGGCACTTTGACTTCTTCCGCCGCTTTTGCAGTACACGAAAACAGGTTTTGTTTTGTCTAGTTTTTCGGTGCCTGCAACAAAGCTGTCTCCGAGCCAATCTACATTTACGGCTTTGTCGATATGATCTGACGAAAATTCCGCAGGCGTTCGTACATCCAGAATTTGTGGATTTGGTGTTGCTGCAATTTTTTCGCTAAAAACTTTTGCATCGATAGTTTGACTTTCTTTTGATGCTTGTCCATTACAAGATAAAAAAGCAAAAGATATGATTAATACGAATATTGAACTGAATTTCATTGTAATTTGATTTATAATTGAATACGCTAAATTAGGTGTTTTTTCAATTTTCAGGCCTTATAAAGTACTAAATAAAAGTTATAAGTTGAAAATTTTATAGCTCTGATGGGTCAATTTTAGAATAACTTCCGTACGTTCCGGATGGGTATCTGAAATGAAAAGTTGACCAAAAGTATCGCTGTTGACCATTTCGATTATTTTGGCCACGCGACTTTCGTCTAATTTATCAAAAATATCATCAAATAACAGAATTGGTTTTACACCGCTTTGTTTTTTTAAAAACTCAAATTGCGCTAATTTTAAAGCGATCAAATACGATTTTTGTTGGCCTTGCGAGCCAAATTTCTTTATTGGATGTTGGTCAATTTCAAAGGCTAAATCGTCTTTATGGATTCCTACACTCGTATAATGTAACGCTCGGTCTTTATTGATATTTTCCTGTAAAAGGGTCAACAAGTCTTTTTCGAATAAATGGCTTTCGTAAACGAGTTGCACGGTTTCCTGTGAACCCGTTATAGCTTGATGATGGGTATTGAAAATAGGAATGAATTGTTCTATAAATGCTTTTCTTTTTTCGAAAATATAGTTTCCAAAACCATTGAGTTGTTCATTATATATGGAGAGCGTGTCAGTATCGAAAACATGATTTAATGCAAAATATTTCAACAAAGCATTGCGCTGACTCATTACTTTCTGGTATTGAATAAGTTGCTGTAAATAGTGGGAGTCCAGTTGCGAAATCACACTGTCCATGAATTTCCGTCGGGTTTCGCTGCCTTCCACAATCAAATCTCTATCGGCCGGAGAAATAATCACTAAAGGAATAAACCCAATATGATCTGAGAATTTGTCGTAGGCTTTGCCGTTGCGTTTCAATATTTTTTTCTGTCCTTTTTTAAGACTGCAGACAATTTGTTCCGTTCTTTCGTTTTTTTCAAATGCAGCATCTATAACGAAAAATTCGGCTCCATGTTTGATGTTTTGTACCGCCAATGGATTAAAATAGCTTTTTCCGTACGATAAATGGTAGATCGCATCGAGCACATTTGTTTTACCAATACCGTTTTTGCCTACAAAGCAATTTATTTTAGAGTCAAAATCAAAATTGGCTTCGGAGAAATTCTTATAATTGAACAGTGAAATTTTTTTTAAATACATGGGTAAGGCTTGCTGGTATTGAGAACTTTGCTGTTTTTAAATGGGTTTTTCAAAGTGGGTGCAAATTATTGAAAAATATTGATAAAACCTTCTTTTCTGTTTTTTCTCTGAGAATTATTTTGTCTTTGGAAACAAAGAATCTTCTAAGATATTTTTTTTAAATATAAAAGCATATTTTTTGTGTGGGTTTGAATAAAAATTTTATTTTTGCGACTCACTAAATTAAATTTAAATGGCTACTTACAATAAAAGAGGATATAAAGCACCAAAAGAAAAAGAAACAAAAGACGGGGTTGAAGCAGTAGTAGTTGATGATAAGGACAGTACAACAGCAGAAGTATTTTCTAAATTAGATCAAACCGCCACAATAACGGAGGATTGGGTAGCTAAAAACCAAAAAATTATTATTGGATTAGTTGCCGCGGCTGCCCTATTTACTATTGGATATTTAGCTTACCAAAGATTTATTGCTGCACCACAACAAGATGAAGCCGCTAATGAAATGTTCGTGGCACAACAAAATTTCCAAAAAGCAACCGATGGAGTTGCAAGCGACTCCTTATATAAGTTGTCTTTGAATGGTTCAGAAGGTAAATTTGGATTTCTGAAAATTGCAGATGAATATTCTGGAACAGATGCTGGAAATTTAGCTAATTATTATGCGGGAATTGCCTATTTGAATACCGGAAAATATACTGAAGCGATTGATTATTTAGGTAAATTTAAATCGGATGATATTGTTTTAAGTGCGTTGGCAAAAGGAGCAATTGGAGATGCTTATTCTCAAAAAAATCAACCAAAAGAAGCGTTAGAGAATTATGTAAAAGCGGCAGGATCTAATAAAAATGATTTTACAACACCACGTTTCTTATTGAAGGCCGGAAAAACAGCTTTGGCTCTAGGAAATAAAGAAGAGGCATTGAAATATTTTACTGACATCAAAGAAAATTATGAGGGCGCTCCAGAAGCTGCTTCAGTTGACGTTTTAATAGGATTGGCACAATAATATAAAAGTTAATAGTCACAGTTTTTAGTTTCCAGAAACTGCATACTGCGACTGTGACTGAAAACTAAATAAGATGGCTACCGAAAATAAAAATTTATCCGAGTATGACAAAAATATGGTTCCAGATGCGAAAAAATTTCGTTTCGGAATTGTAGTTGCAGAATGGAATGACACCATCACCGAAGGGCTTTTTGATGGGGCATTCAAGACATTATTAGAAAATGAAGTTCCTTCCGGACAAATCATACGGTGGAATGTTCCAGGGAGTTTTGAACTTGTCTATGGAGCCAAAAAAATGTTGCAAACTCAAAATGTGGATGCTGTTATTGTTATAGGGTGCGTCATCCAAGGACAAACCAAACATTTTGATTTTGTGTGTGAAGGCGTTACGCAGGGAATAAAAGATTTGAATGTTCAAACGGATGTTCCGGTTATCTTTTGTGTTTTGACAGATAATACCATGCAACAATCAATTGATAGAAGCGGAGGAATTCATGGAAATAAAGGGACTGAAGCAGCTATTGCTGCTATAAAAATGGCTTATATCCGCCAGCAGGCATCCTTGAATCATCAGTTCGATAACCAACAGTTACTGTCTCCCGGTGCTTTGCAAATTGAAAATTTGCCATTGGAATTAAAAGAATAAGAATAAAAATTTATAATTCTTTAACCTATACTATTGCATATATAGTATAGGTTTTTTGTTTTATTTATGATTAAATACGCTACCATTCCCCGTAGAAATTCATTAAATTTGTGCTTCTTGGTTTTATAATAAACTATTGTCGCCCGGAGAAGTCTATACTGAGCGAAGTCGAAGTACAGTCAAAGGGATAAACTTTAAACCTAATTTTTTTAATGTCGAGTATAATTCAATTACTTCCGGATCATGTTGCCAATCAAATTGCTGCTGGCGAAGTCGTTCAAAGACCCGCTTCGGTAGTCAAAGAATTGCTCGAAAACGCGGTAGATGCCAGAGCAACGGATATCAAACTAATTATTAAAGATGCCGGAAAAGCATTGGTTCAAGTCATTGACAATGGTTTAGGGATGAGTGTTACTGATGCGCGTTTGTGTTTTGAGCGCCATGCTACCTCCAAAATCCGTCATGCCGAAGATTTATTTTCACTGCATACCAAAGGGTTTCGTGGCGAAGCATTAGCATCTATTGCGGCAATTGCCCATGTGGAAATGAAAACCAAACAAGATCAGGAAGAACTTGGAACCCATATTATTGTTGAAGGCAGTAAATTCGTATCTCAAGAGGTAGCTGTTTTGCCTAAAGGAACTTCATTTGCCGTGAAAAACTTGTTTTTTAATATTCCAGCACGACGGAATTTCTTAAAGTCGGACACCGTAGAATACCGCCATGTAGTGGATGAGTTTCAGCGTGTGGCTTTGGCTCATCCAAAAATACATTTTACATTTTATCACAACGGCAGTGAAATGTTCAACTTGCCTCCATCAACTTTACGACAACGAATTGTGAATATTTTTTCAGGTAAAACCAATGAAAAATTAGTTCCGGTTCAGGAAGAAACTGAAATTGTAACAATTCAAGGATTTGTAAGCAAACCGGAATTTGCCAAAAAAAATCGTGGAGAACAATTTTTCTTTGTCAATGACCGTTTTATAAAAAGCGGTTATTTGCATCATGCGGTTATGGCTGCCTATGACGGAATCTTGAAAGACGGTGCGCAGCCCAGTTATTTTTTATATTTGTCAGTGCCACCCAACACTATTGATATCAATATTCATCCCACTAAAACGGAAATTAAGTTTGATGACGAACATGCTTTATATGCTATTTTACGATCTTCGATAAAGCATAGTTTGGGCCAGTTTAATGTGGCTCCAGTGTTAGATTTTGATCGCGATTCTAATTTAGATACGCCGTATCATTACAAAGATTTAGAAGGTGCTACACCGACGATTCAGGTAGATGGCAACTTCAATCCGTTTTCCGAAGAAAAACCCAGTAAGCAATTTTCCAGTTATAGAAAACCAGAACCAACCGCTAATTGGGAAAGTTTATACGTAGGCTTAAAACAGGATACGGATGAAATAGGGCATTTAACTTTCGAAAATGAAGAAGTTACCTCGTCTTTATTTAATGACGAAGAAGTGGAGCATTCTGTTCATAAAACGTATCAAATACATAAAAAATATATTGTTTCCTCCATCAAATCCGGAATGGTAATTGTCGATCAGCAGCGGGCGCATCAACGTGTTTTGTATGAGCAGTTTTTGGTCAATATGACGGTTAATCAAGCCTCAAGTCAGCAGTTATTATTTCCTTTGAACCTATTTTATTCGTCAAGCGAAATGGAGCTTATCGGGGAATTACAATTGTCATTAATGAATACCGGATTTGTTTTTGAAGAAAATAACACCGATCATATTGTTATTTCAGGAATACCGGTAAATGTAACGGAGAGTGAAGTTTCACTGGTTTTAGAACAATTATTAAGTGATTTGCAGGACGGAATTCCAGAAAGCAGTTTCAGCCAGAACGATACGATTGCCAAATCGATGGCCAAAAGTTTAGCCGTGAAAACAGGAACACACCTGACAGAAAAAGAACAGGAAAATTTGGTCAACGGACTTTTTGCCTGTAAAGACCCAAATGTTTCCCCATTCTATAAACCCACTTTCATCACCATGCGTGTGGAAGATTTAGATAAAAAATTTGCATTATGAGAAACGTTACTGAAACCGTAAAACAATTAATTATTATCAATGTATTGTTTTTTGTAGGGACACTGATTATAAAAGAGCCCGCCTATAAAATATTAGCATTGTATTTTCCGGAAAACCCAAGTTTTCAATTGTGGCAACCGGTGACGCACATGTTTATGCATGGCGGTTTTATGCATATTTTTTTCAATATGTTTGCGTTATATTCTTTTGGATCTGCTTTAGAGCAAATGTGGGGAAGTAAGAAATTCTTATTTTTCTATGTTTCCTGCGGATTAGGTGCAGCGTTGTTGCATACCGGAGTCAATTATTACTATTTTCAAGACGGATTGAATACGCTAATGGCTAATGGTTTTTCTAAACAAGAAATTTTGCAAATTTTGAACGAAGGTAAGATTGATACCAGATGGCAGGAGATCTTAGCGGTTTCTGATTTTCAGAATTTCACAAGTGCCTATGTAGGTACTGCAGTGGGAGCCTCTGGCGCTATTTATGGAACGATAGTAGCCTTTGCCTTTATGTTTCCTAATGCTGAGTTGTCTTTGATGTTTATTCCTGTACCCATAAAAGCAAAGTATTTTGTTCCGGGTTTAGTGTTAATCGATTTGTACCTGGGTATTTCAGGAAAATCAATTTTTGGTGGTGGCGGAATTGCCCATTTTGCCCACGTTGGTGGCGCCTTATTTGGTTTTATTATTACGTGGTACTGGAAGAAAAATCAGTTCAATAAGAACCGTTGGAATTAAAAGTCTAACAGCTTTTAAAGTAGTATATAACCTAAACAGCAGCTCTTAAATCCCAATTAACTTATGAATATTATCGACGACCTGAAATTACAATACAAAATGGGAGGAATAGTGACTCAGCTACTCTTTTGGAATGTCGCTTTGTTTGTGCTTCCGTGGTTGTTTTTTGCACTTTTATCCGTGTTGAGTGTCCATATTGATTATGTTCAATATGTGAGTTTGTCGTCTAATCCGTTGGATTTGCTCTGGAAACCATGGTCGTTGCTTTCGTATGCTTTTTTTCACAGCGGCATCATGCATATTGTTTTTAATATGATTGTTTTGAATTTTTCAGGCAGATTGTTTATGACGTTTTTTACCTCCAAACAGTTGTTGGGCTTGTATCTTCTGAGTGCCATTTTTGCGGGGATTTGTTATATTCTGGTGTTTTATGTTTTAAATATCAATGCGCCAATGGTAGGGGCTTCAGCTGCTATCATGGGTATTTTAGTAGCTGTTACAACTTATTATCCGTTGATGAGCGTACAGCTTTTGATTATTGGAAATGTCAAATTATGGCATATAACCGCTGTAATTATTATTATTGATTTGATGCAGCTGCGTTCCGAAAATATGGGTGGACATATTTCTCACCTTTCCGGAGCTCTTTTTGGTTTTATTTTTATTAAATTGCTTCAAAATGGAACGGATTTAAGTACAATTGTATCTCGTAGTTTAGATTTTTTTACAAATTTGTTTCGTAAAAAACCTACTACACCGTTCAAAAAAGTACACAAAAATTACCGTAAACCTGTTGAAAAAACGGCTTCAAAAATAATTGAAAAAGATAAAGCACAGCAACAGATTGATGAGATTTTAGATAAAATCAGCCAGTCCGGTTACGATAGTTTGACTAAAGAAGAGAAAGAGTTCTTGTTTAAAGTAGGTAAATAAGCTTTTTCAAGTGGTTAACATTTTTGTTTAAATAATAAAATATAGAAAAAAATGAAAAATCTTTCATGGTTTAATAAAGGAATGTTTTTTTTGAACATAGTCCTTACCCTTGTGACTTTTACTGCCTATGTTTTGCCTTTTCTAGCCCCTAAATCGTTTCCTTTTTTGTCAGTTTTGACACTTTTTATGCCTCTTTTTTTTATATTAAACGGCTTGTTTTTTATGTATTGGGCGATACAATTCAAAAAACAGTTGATTGTATCGGGTTTAGTATTATTGATTGGCATTACTTTTATAAATAAATTCTATAAGTTTTCAGCACCGGAAGTAATTAAAGAAGAAAAAGATTTTACTATAATGAGCTACAATGTGCGCTTGCTAAATGTTTTTAAGTGGATCGATAGAGATGATGTGCCCTCAGATATTTTAAACTTTATAAATGATAAGAATCCAGATATAGTGTGTATTCAGGAATTTTCATCTTCGGGTAATATTGATTTAAAGGTATATCCACATCGTTATATTTTTATGAATGGTGATAAAATTAAAACAGGACAAGCAATATTTTCAAAATTTCCAATCCTTAATCAAGGGAAAATAACGTTTCCTAACTCCAGTAATAATGTGATTTTTGCTGATATAAAAAAAGGAAAGGACATTATCAGAGTCTATAACATGCATTTACAATCTATCAAAATTTCTCCCGATGTAGATGAAATTGATGAAAATATTGAGGTCATTAATCAACAAAAATCGCAAATGCTTTTTATCAGAATCAGCAAAGCCTTCAAACAACAGCAACAGCAAGCAGAGATTTTTAAGGAACACAAAATGAAATGTACTTACCCTACAATTATTTGCGGAGATATGAATAATAGTGCGTTTTCTTATGTGTACCGTAACATAAAGGGCAACATGAAAGACAGTTTTGAAGAAGCCGGAACCGGTTTTGGAGAGACGTATAAATTCAGGTATTACCCGGCCAGAATTGACTATATTTTTGCCGATGAGAAAATGTCAGTAAAGAAATTTGAAAACTTTCCTCGATTTATTAACTCGGATCATTTTCCTATTATGGCACGATTGTCTTATGAGTAGCAAGTAGAGAAATGCTTTATTTGATAATCAATTCTTGTTTTTTTAAATAGTCCATCGCGTATTTTCCTTCATTAAACAGCAAATCCAGAACACTCAAATTGTTGATAAAACCATGTTTATCATCAAAAACCTGTGTGTAGTTTTCAAATATCGAAAGATCTTTTTTTCCGTTGACCAAAGCTCTTAAGTCGGTAGTTGTCTCGGTATCAACCTCGTGAAAGTATTCCGTGGTTGTAGTGTAATCCAGTTTTATTCGGAAACATTTGGATAGAAGGGCTACAATTTCAAAATTTAAATCCAATAAAAATAGTTGTTTTTTTTCAAAAATGGGACGAATGTCATCTTCAAAATATTCAAAAAAAGGAGAACTTCTGTAGGCGGCTTCCAATGATTTGAAATGCTGTTTTTGCCAGTCAAAGTCGGTTTCAATTTTGATGTCTTTAGTTTTTTGATGACTTTCTTTTGAATGCTTCACGGGAATATTCAACAGCTGAATCCCATTGGGACTATAAATATAAGCGCGGTTGCGATTGGTTTGTTTTTGAAAATTATCTGCAACCTCAAAGGTGATGCTCTCCGATTGTACCATGGCAGCAAAATTGCTAATCGAGGGGAAGTAAGTTGGGTGTATGAGAATATTCATATTTGTCTAAAGTTTTTAAAGTTATAATGTCCAAAGTCATAAAGTTAGATTAGATCCTAACTTGATGACTTTGGACGTTTGAACTTTGGACTAATTTTTCGCCTCTTTTCTTTTTTTCCAAAAATATTCTCCTACGAAGAAAATAACGAGTCCTAACAGGAATAATTTAAAATACGACTGCGGTTGCCCTTCACCGCTAACCGTTGTGAAAACCCTGTCCCAGCGTACTTTTTCTAATCCTTTGCCGTTAGGATCGATACTGAGCCATATAAATATAGGTTTGCCTACAATGTGATTTTCGGGTACAAATCCCCAATAACGACTGTCTTCAGAGTTATGACGGTTGTCTCCCATCATCCAGTAATAATTTTGTTTGAAGGTGTATGTTTTTACAACGGCACCGTTCAATCTGATTTCGTTTCCTGTAACCTTTAGATCATTTTTTTTACCATCCTCATTCATTTCATAATCAGTAATGATTGCTTTGTAGAAAGGCAGCGTTTCAGTGGTTAACGCAACCGTTTTTCCTTTTTCCGGAATGTAAATTGGGCCAAAATTATCACGATTCCATTTATTGATATGCGGGAAGATTGTGTTGTCCGCATCCTTTGCTATCTGTCTGATTACAGCCGTGATACCTGGTGTGTTTTTTAATCGTTCTGCACCTGCTTCAGTCAAGGCACTCAGAAAAAGGGTGTCTCTTTTTGTTTGATCTATAAATCCAGCAGGATCCGTCACATCTAAATCCTTAAATATTGATTCAAAATCGATAGGTGTTTTTCCGTCCAGAGCTACTTTATAGGAGAACTGTGGTTTAGCTCTTTCGGGCATTTGCAAGAGTTTGCCATCAATATAAATCATGCCATCCTTTATGGACAAGCTGTCTCCAGGGATTCCCAGACATCTTTTTACATAATTCGATTTCTTGTCAACGGGCTTGTAGGCACGTCTTTTTGAAGTATCAAAAAATCTATAAACGGTATCAACCGGCCAGTTGAACACAACAATATCCGTACGATCAATATTCTGAATGCCGGGCAGTCTCATGTACGGCAATTGTGGCCAGATGAGGTATGATTTACTTTTTGTCAAAGGAATAGAGTCGTGTACCATTGGGAATGCTACTGTGGTCATGGGAACTCTTGCGCCATAATTCATTTTGCTTACAAATAGAAAATCACCGACTAATAAGGATTTTTCTAAGGAGGAGGTAGGGATGGTATACGGTTGAATGAAATAGGTATGGACTACTGTGGCTACAATTACAGCAAAAAGCAAGGAGCTAATAGTGTCTGCCGTTTTGTTTTCAGGACTAAGGCTTCTGTCAGCATTATAATTTAATTTTTGGGTATAATTAATGTAGTATATATATAATCCAAAAGTAATTATTCCCAGAAAAGTGTCTAATCCGGATCGTTTTCCAAAACTGCGTAGCGTTTCTACCCAGATTACCGGAAATACAATGAGATTGATGATTGGAATAAATAGCAATACAGTCCACCAAGTGGGACGTCCTATTATTTTCATTAAAACAATTGCATTGTAAACAGGAATAGCGGCTTCCCAACGTTTTCTGCCGGCGCTCTCATATAGTTTCCAAGTTCCTAGAAAGTGAACAATCTGGACTAGCAGAAAAAACACAAACCATTGATATACTGACATAGTTTTTTGTTTTAAGTTTGAGATTTAAGATTGTTTCGCTAGAAATGTACTCAAACAGGTGAATAATTTTATTTTAATTCTAATACATCTTTCATTGTGAAAACGCCTTGCTTTCCTACAATCCATTCAGCGGCAATGACTGCCCCAAGCGCAAATCCTTCACGATTGTGCGCGGTGTGCTTCATTTCGATTGCATCCACAGCAGAATTGTAATTAACGGTATGCGTGCCAGGTATTGTACCAATTCTTTTGGCTTTTATAGGAATTTGTTTTTCCAGTTCGTTTGGGCTCAAGTGATTTGCTTCCGGTTTTTCTAAGGTCCAGTTGGTGTAAGAACTATTTGCAAGTATTCCGTTGGCCAATGAAATAGCAGTTCCGCTAGGTGCATCCAGTTTTTGGGTATGATGAATTTCTTCAATCGCTACTTTGTACGTGTCAAATTTCGACATGATTTTAGCCAGATATTCATTGAGTTCAAAGAAAATATTTACCCCTAAACTAAAGTTAGAACTGGAAATAAAAGCGCCTTTTTTTTGATTACAAAGTGCCACCATCTCCTCATACTGTTCCAGCCATCCTGTGGTTCCTGAAATAACGGGCACATTGGCCTGGAAACAACTGGAAATATTGCTCACTGCAGCAGTTGGAACACTGAAATCAATAGCCACATCAGCTGCTGAAAGTCCATCAAAAGTGTTCTTTTTCTCTTTTTTCAAAACGATTTCATGCCCTCTTTCCAGTGCAATCCGTTCAATTACCTGACCCATTTTTCCGTATCCTAAAAGCGCAATTTTCATTTTTTATTTTTTTTTGAATAGTGTACAATTCCTATTAGTAGTAATCCTATTAAAAGACCGCCGATAAAACCAGAAAAGAAATCATTCATTCGGATCGAATCAAACGCTTTAATTTCTGAATAATTCACTAAGGTGAGCAGCAGTAAAACGGTAGTGAGGATAAAAAAATATTTCTTTCCTATTTTAGTACCTAATAACATAAGCAGCAGTTCTTTTTTTTTGTATTTAAGCTTTTCGGTTTTGTGTTTAAAACTGATAATTAAATGTTAGTCCTACATTCGTCTTAAATGTTACATTATCTGGATAAAGAACGGGTCTTACGGATAAGTTTTCATCAACATTAAATTGTAATAAAGCTGCATCTACATTCGCATCAAGAATATTCAGGGCGTAAAAGGCAATTGTTATCAAAGCGGACAAATCACGATTTCGCTGGTAAAATTTTTGGCCAGCAATTAATCGATTGTTGTCTAAGAATGCTAAATCGTCAGTGGTGTAGCCTTCTAGGCGACTTTTATAGGCGTCTCTGTATTGGTGGTATTTTTTATTACTGTCGATGTAAAAGTAAAGACTGGTTCCTATGGCGCCATAAACCAGCGGTATTTTCCAGTATTTTTTATTGTAAGCCTGGCCTAATCCTGGTAAAATTGCAGAAAAAAAAGCAGCTTTTGCTGGGGTCAACGGATCAATGTCATTTGATTTCAAAGTGTCTTTTGCTACCAAAACCGCCTCTGTTCCCGTTTGGGAAAAAACAGTGTGATGTCCTAAAGTGAAAAGGAGCAGACTTATGAAAATGATTTTATGCACTATTCGTTTATTAGTTTAATGATTCTTTTGAAGTCTTCTTCAGAGTGAAATGGAATTGTGATTTTTCCTTTACCATTTCCGGCTACTTTCACATCGACTTTACTTCCAAAATAATTTGTAAAAGCGCTCTTTTGAGTATCTGCAATTTCAAAGGAGGCAGTTTTTGGTTTTCCGGCGACTTTAGGTTTTAAACTTTCCTGATAGTTTTTTACTAAAGCTTCCGTATCACGAACCGATAGATTTTGACTGACAATTTTTTGATAAATATCAGTTTGAATATCCTGGTCTTCAATATTGATTATCGCACGACCGTGACCCATACTGATAAAACCATCTCGAATTCCGGTTTGGATTATAGGATCCAGTTTCAAAAGCCTCAAATAATTAGCAATAGTAGAGCGTTTTTTTCCTACTCGCTCACTCATTTGTTCCTGAGTCAGTTGAATCTCATCGATCAAACGTTGGTAGGATAAGGCAATCTCAATAGGATCTAAATCGTGGCGCTGAATATTTTCGACTAAGGCCATCACCAGCGATTCGTTGTCATTTGCAATCCGAATGTACGCAGGAACAGTAGTTAATCCCACAAGGGTAGAGGCACGAAGACGGCGTTCTCCTGAAATCAATTGGTATTTATTGAAATCTAGTTTTCTAACAGTGATTGGTTGAATAACACCTAATTCCTTGATAGAAGTTGCTAATTCCCGCAATGATTCCTCATTGAAATTGCTTCTGGGCTGGAACGGATTTATTTCAATGGCTTCAATTTCAAGCTCAATAATGTTTCCTACAACTTTATCGGCATTTTTATCATTTACGGATTTTATATCGTTTTCCGGATCTTTCAATAACGCAGATAATCCTCTTCCCAGGGCTTGTTTTTTTAGTGCTTTTGCCATAAAACTATTTGCTGTTTTTCTTTATAACTTCTTGAGCTAGATGCAGGTAATTGGTAGCTCCTTTGCTTGTTGCATCGTAGTTTATAATGCTTTCGCCAAAACTGGGTGCTTCACTCAATTTGACATTTCTTTGAATAATAGTGTCAAAAACCATGTCGTTAAAATGTTTCTGAACCTCTTCAACCACTTGGTTTGACAAACGCAAACGGGAGTCAAACATGGTCAATAATAATCCTTCGATATCTAAATCCGGATTGTGAATTTTTTGGATACTTTTTATGGTATTCAGTAATTTCCCTAGTCCTTCTAATGCAAAATATTCACACTGAATAGGAATAATTACGGAGTCAGCGGCCGTCAACGCATTTAAGGTAAGTAATCCCAATGATGGCGCACAATCTATGATAATATAGTCGTAATCGTCTTTGATACTTTCTAATGCTAGTTTAAGCATATATTCTCTATTCTCCTTATCGACTAATTCAATTTCAATAGCAACAAGATCAATATGCGATGGAATCACATCCACGTTTATAGCAGAACATTTTATGATGGCCTCTTTTGGTGTGTGACTGTGTTCTAAAATTTGATACGTACCTATTTCTACGGATTCCACGTCAATACCCAATCCGGAGGACGCATTAGCCTGAGGATCAGCATCAATAAGTAATACTTTTTTTTCTAAAACACCCAATGAAGCAGCAAGATTAACTGACGTAGTAGTTTTGCCAACCCCTCCTTTTTGATTAGCAATCGCGATGATTTTGCCCATTTATTTTTCTAAATTTTGAACCGTAAAAATACAATTATTTATGGTTTCTAAAAATCTATTTTGTTAACATTTGTTAATGCTTGATTAGTCGCTATTTGACCATTCCTGTTTTGAAAACGAATTTCATTTTATGGGAGCTATTTCAGCTGTGCACTACAATCCCGATTGTTCGGGACTTGAGTTGCAATGTGGACTAGGGGAAGTTGTGGATTCATTCTGCTTTGAAAAAATATTTTTATTTAGATTTTTACATTGATTTTCCAACTAAATAATTTTAGTTCTTAATTTCAGCAATAGTTTTGCTAAAGCAAAAAATAATGCTATCTTTGCACCCGCTTACGGGGTGTAGCGTAGCTCGGTTATCGCGCCTGCTTTGGGAGCAGGAGGCCGCAGGTTCGAATCCTGCCACCCCGACAAAAGCCGAACAAGTGTGTTCGGCTTTTTTTATTTTATAAATATGTACATTGTATACATAATTCAGAGTGAAATTACTTTTAAATATTATGTTGGTCAAACGGACCATCTTACAAATAGATTATACCGGCATAATTCTGGATTTAGTTTGTCTACAAAATCTGGGAAACCATGGTGTTTGATTTATGAAGTTGAACTTCCAACACGATCAGAGGCAATGATTTTAGAG
>NZ_RYDM01000004.1:158389-231551 GCF_003984825.1 Flavobacterium sp. RSP46 | reverse complement strand
GTCTACAAAATCTGGGAAACCATGGTGTTTGATTTATGAAGTTGAACTTCCAACACGATCAGAGGCAATGATTTTAGAGCATAAAATAAAAAAAAGAGGAGCGAAAAGATACTTGGTAGATGTAGGTTTCTTTAAATAAATAGTTAGTGGCTCGGATATAGCGTCCCGCAATGGCGGGAAGGCCGCAGGTTCGAATCCTGCCACCCCGACAAAAATCCTTTCTGTCTCAACAGAAGGGATTTTTTTTATTAAAGCATAACAAAAACTGATACTTCCAGTTCTTTATTCCAGCAATAATATCTTATTTTTGCACTGTTAAATCCAAAAAAAACATCACTATGTCTGATACAATCGAAAAAATTAAATGTCTTATTATAGGTTCTGGTCCAGCAGGGTATACTGCCGCTATTTATGCTGCTAGAGCAAATATGAATCCTATTTTATACCAAGGAATGCAACCGGGTGGCCAACTAACGACTACTAACGAAGTAGAAAATTGGCCTGGTAATCCTGAAGGGATAACGGGTCCGGAGATGATGGTAGGATTGCAAGCACAAGCGCAACGTTTTGGTACGGATGTACGTGATGGTTGGGCTACAAAAGTAGATTTTTCAGGAGATATTCATAAAGTTTGGATCAATGATACAATAGAATTGCATTGCGAAACAGTAATTATTTCTACCGGGGCAACCGCTAAATATTTAGGCATGCCATCTGAACAACACTATTTAAAGATGGGTGGCGGAGTTTCGGCATGTGCCGTCTGTGATGGATTTTTCTATAGAAATCAAGAAGTAGTAATCGTGGGTGCAGGAGATTCAGCTTGCGAGGAAGCACACTATTTATCTAAACTTTGTAAAAAAGTAACCATGTTGGTGCGAAGCGAAAAATTCAGAGCATCGAAAATCATGGAAGAGCGCGTTCGCAAAACAGAGAATATCACCATATTGATGAATCATGATACTGTTGAAGTGTTAGGAGATGAGCAGGTTGTTACCGGAGTAAAAGCTTTAAATAAAACAACTAATGAAGTTTTTGATATTCCTGCCACTGGTTTCTTCGTAGCTATTGGTCACAAACCAAATACAGATATCTTCAAAGATTTCATTTCATTAGATGAAACGGGTTATATTATCAACACTCCCGGAACTTCAAAAACGAATGTGGAAGGCGTTTTTGTGGCAGGTGATGCCGCGGATCATGTGTATCGTCAAGCAATAACTGCAGCCGGAACAGGTTGTATGGCCGCTCTTGATGCCGAAAGATATTTGGCCGCTAAATAATCATAGTTAGGAAAGTTAATATTGAAAAAGTCCCATTTGCCATAGCAAGTGGGACTTTTTGTATAACATCAATCCGGTTTTTCTCACTCTCTTTTGGAGAGGGTTGGGGAGAGGATTATTTCAATTTTTTCGCCAATTGAGCTTCATCAGCAAATTTTCGTATTTCTATTGTTGGGCTACCCAGAAGTTGAATTTCAGATTTGCCAGCGGCATCAATAATTACCGCCGTCTCCACAAATAAGCTGCAGTTGGAATAACTTTCAGTTATTATGTCCGCATTTTTTGTATTGAATTTATTTCCGGTGAATGAGGCATTGTTATCCAGTCGAATCCGCATATTTGTGGCATTTCCTTCTAGGGTTGCAGCTGATTTTTGGTACAAATCTACCTTCAAATCAATTGTGGTAACTAAGGCTTTAAGTGTTGCATTTTTGCTTAATTCGACAGTACTGTTTTCAGATTTTAAATTGAGTTCTGTTTTTGATTTGTCATCTGCCTGAAGTAAGAAATCCGTTGCGTTGACATTCACGAATAATTTGGAGGTATCATAGGCTTTTAGTGTAATGGTGTTTAACAAAAGCTCCTGTATCGCATTGACGGTCGATTCATCTTTGGCGGTAATGAGATTTAATTCATTGGTATAGGTCACTCTTACAATCATTTTTTTATAGTTAACAGCTGATTTTGTTGTATAAATACGCAAGGTGTTGTCTCTTAAATCCAAAGAAATAATACCGTGTAAGTTATCATCAGCCTCAATTTTTAGGGCTGTTTTTTCTCCTCTTTCCAGATGGACTTCTAGATTGTCTTCGACCAGCAGCGCTTCAAAATTGCCGACTTCTCTTTGCTCAACAGTCACTGTTTTTGATCCTTTTATTTTTTCTTTTTTCTGAGCAAATAGCAATGTAGTTGATACAAGCAGCAGGAGTATAACAGTATATTTTTTCATGGTCATTTAAATTAGTGTCTACACAAATATAAAAAAATCATCCACTTGTGATGGATGATTTCTTTATATTTTAACAAAAGTATATCTTATTCTTGGCTGATGCTCCCGCCTGAACTGGTATTTTTCTGAATCGATTTTGGCTGTATGTCGTACGTGATGTTTCCTCCGCTGGATGCCTGAGCATTTAAGCTAACGATAGGATGAACGCTAATGGACGCACCGCTGGAAACATCGGCACTAACTTCATTTGCTAATAATTTATCAGCGTTGATTTCACTACCACTTGATGCAGTTGTTTTAATCTGTAGCGCTTTCCCATTAATCGTAATGGTACTTCCGCTACTGGTGTCACAAGTAATATTGTCAGATTCGATGCTTAAATCTATCGATGCTGCACTCGAAGTATTCAATCGGATGTTCTCCCCTTTCAGGGTGTTTTTGCTCGTGATAGTCGAGCCGCTTGTTGCTTCTAATTCATCAATAACAGGCATTTTTACTGTCACTTTTTTTGATTTCATGTTGATGAAAGAATTTTTATCACACGAAATAACAAGTGTTCCATTTTCTACTTTGGTAGTGATGTGTTTTTGTAAATTATCATCTGCTTGAACAATTATTTCAATTTTATCAGATTGTTCTATAACGACATCTATGGCATTGTTAACCTCTATGCTTTTGAAAGCACCTTCAACAAGCCGCTTTTCTGTGGTGATATTTCCGCTTCCTTCTATTGCATTGAAATTAATGGAGTGGTTGCACGAACCGAATAACAAGGCTGTTAGGGCAACCAGAATGAACTTTGTAATTAAGGTGATGATTTTCAACATGACTAATTCGTTTTAATGATGATCCCGTCTTTATTTATTTTCAATCCTTTATTGGTTTTGTTTGATTTTAGGGTGTCTTTCTCTACAGTAACTCCATTGTTATTTATGGTAACCGTAACATCCGTGCTATCGTCTCGAGCGGTGCTATATACATCATTATACTCGTTTTCATCAGCGGGACAATTTAAACATTTTATTTGAGAATTTTCTACTTTGTAAATGTAATTATCTGAACTGTAGTGTAAATTGAAAAATTCATCATCAGATCTGTCGTAATTTTGTACAGAGGCATCTGGTTTTAATAACGTTCCTTCAGGTACAAATACTGTTATTTCTATTTCTTGATCTCTGTATTTATTTTTTAAATCAGTAAGTAAATAGTTGTCTAAAATCAATTGATTGCCTATTATTTTATAACCGTATTTAATTTGTTCGGCTCTTCGTTTTGCCTCTGATAACGATTTTCCTCTTGCTTCTTTTTCAATCTGAATATAAGGCAGTTTCTCCTCTGTTTTTTCGATTTTAAAACTAACTTCATTCGAATAAATAATATCTGTTCCGGTAGAATCTTGTGTTACCATGAAATCATTACGGTCTTCCACATTTTTAGCAAAATAATCATTGTGTTTGAATTTAATTAAAAGGGTATCATTTGGATTTAAATTAAGGGTTTCTTTCTTAACCACTCTCCCATCTACGGCAAATGCACTGGCCTGTTTTATTCCAATTGATATTGCTAATGCTACTGCAATTAGCCATAATGCAAACAGCGTATATTTTGCAATATTTCCAATAGACTTCATGTTTGGGGCCAATAGCTTGAACCCTAATAATGCTAAGAAGAAGAACGGGATTCCAACAGCAAAGAACATTAACAATCCAAAAGCCCATATTGGATAATCTGTAAAATTACCTGCTTCTATAAAACCTTGCCAAGGAAAATCAATAAAAATTCCGGAACCTAATGTGAAAATACCTATTAACAAAAAAAACAGTATTGTTATTCCTGTAATAATCAAAATTACACCTAAAAATTTGGCGAAAATTTTAAAAATAGTCATGATAAAGTCGCTAAAAGAACTTCCTATTTTCCCGACACCTGTTTTTATCTGGTTGCCATACTTGTCGTAATCCACATTTTTTATTTTATCAGAAACATTTTCAAATTCTTCTCTAACTTTTTTTTCAATGTTAGAAATGGTAACCGGTTCCCCGGTCATTTCCAGTTTTTCAGTGGTAGTAACCGCCTCCGGAGTTACAATCCAAAGAATGATGTAGGCGAGAATTCCAGTTCCAAATCCAGCAAAAACCAATAAGATAAGAACGATTCTGATCCACACGGCATCTACGCCAAAATAATGCCCTAATCCTGCGGCTACTCCGCCAATCATCCCTTTTTCTTTGTCGCGATATAGTTTTTTAGTTCGTCTGTTTGAGTGGTCACTAAAACTTTGAGAACCCTTCAAGTCATCTTCAATGATGTAATCTTCCGGTTGTCCCATTACGGCGATAACGGCATCTACATCTTTCAAACCAATAACGTATTTGTCTGTTTTTTGCTTGTCATTTAATAATTCCGAAACACGCATTTCAATATCCTTGATGATTTCATCATGTCCAGACGAATTGGATATAGAACGTTTTATAGCATCAAAATAGCGCGTCAATTTTTGGTATGCATCTTCATCGATGTGAAAGAACATTCCGCCTAGGTTTATATTTACAGTTTTGTTCATGACTATTGTTTTTGGTTGGTTATTAGGTTTACGGCATCGGACAATTCCGTCCAGGTACCATTCAATTCGTTTAAAAAAGTTTGTCCAATTTCGGTCAAGCCATAATATTTTCTTGGAGGTCCTGAAGTGGATTCTTCCCAACGGTAATTGAGCAATCCATCGTTTTTTAATCGCGTCAGCAGTGGATAAATGGTTCCCTCCACGACTAATAATTTTGCGTTTTTTAATGTGTCCAATATTTCCGATGTGTAGGCTTCTTTTTCTTTTAAAACGGATAGGATGCAAAACTCGAGAACACCTTTACGCATCTGGGCTTTTGTGTTTTCAATGTTCATAATTTCTTTTTTTGATTTTAGTGTTGATTAAACGGTTCATTTTTTGATTGCCGTGCCAGTTCTCCTTTCTGGCTCGGGTGATGATTTGTCATTGCGAGGAACGAAGCAATCTCGTATTGCATGATTCTCTTTTTATTTTTTCGGAGCTTATTCCTGCTTTCCACTTTATCTTTACTTGCTTAAAGAAAGCAAGTAAAGGATGTCGTTTCAATCAGGGCTAGTTTGTTCGCTCTATGTATTACGTCTGTTCTCTTTTAATCTGACTGCTTCCTTATTTAAGGAACGGAATCGTTATTGGATATTTGTATTTTTCTCCGTTTGATGTTTTAATCGAGGCATAAATAATCAAGAAGAATTCAGCCACTTTCAAAAGTCCGAAAATCAGAACGCAAATTAATCCAACCGTTAATAGTGCAATGTTGTCTTCAAGGTTGAAATTCGAAAGTGTAATGTCGTTATGATGTATCAATGATTCGAAAGAAACATTTTTGAAAGCCGAAATAAGAAATGAAGGAATTGCAATCATAATCAGCACCAAAGAGTAGATCAATAAACTCAATTGAAAATTCAACACTTGTTTTCCGTGGTGATCCACAAATTCAGATTCCTCTTTCTTGGTTGTCCAAAGAATTATTGGAAAAATATAATTTCCAAAAGGAATGAAATACTGCGTTAAAGTACTTAAATGCGTAAATGTCGCGATGTTTTTTTCAGTTGTTGTTTCCATGATTAAAAGTATATAGTAATTTCTTATGCAAATATATATCTAAAAGATAGTATCTTGTTATGCATAGTACAAAAAATTAACACAACATTAACAAACAATTTTTATATGTACGCATAGTATTTTTTTGTAATTTAGCAAAAAACCTAGCGGTAATAAACGCGCCTAAATTCAAAATCCAAAGAATAATACAGAATGGCGACACTCTATTCCCATAAAAACAAACAGTAGCTACCTATGAAACTTACAGCCTCTAAACTTAATAAATTTTTGTTTTTCAAATTACCTTCGGCATTTATCTGTGGCGTACGCGTAAAAACCATAGATGAGAACCAATGTATAGTTTCTGTAAAACACCGTTGGATAAACCAAAATCCATTTAACTCGATGTATTTTGCCGTGCAAGCCATGGCTGCAGAGCTTGCCACGGGTGCTTTAGTAATGTTTCAAATTCAAAAAAGCGGCAAAAAAATCTCGATGCTTGTTGCGAATAACAAAGGAAATTTTACCAAGAAAGCTACCGGTAGAATCACTTTTACCTGTAATGACGGCCATTTAATAGAAAAGGCGATTCAAGAAACCATTGCTACAGGAGACGGACAAACGTTTTGGATGAAATCCATTGGAACCGATGAAAAAGGAATTCAAGTATCCGAAATGGATTTTGAATGGAGTGTGAGGGCCAAATAAATAAATCTTTTTTAAACACTTATTCACAATCGAATCTCTTTCGTGAAGCGACCATTAAGCAGAATTAGAATTTTTGGTTTAAATAGGTTACTTTTTTTGTGAAATTAGAGTACTGTTTTTTGGCTTTATCTAATAGTTCAAAACCCAGAATAAATTTGAACCCCGGAATGTGTATTTAGCTTTTGATCTGAATGAATAGAATACCCGTAGGCGTTTTAATGCGGGCGTTTATGAAATTGATAGGTACCCCGTTTTTAATTGTATATCAGCGCTATCAAGATTAATAATACAATCTAAAATCGAGTAGCTGACAAAGTGCAAAGTGCTTTTCATGTAATTCGGTAACAATATCTACAACATTATCTTGCTCTTCAAATAAGCTAAAAAAAGCTTTGTCTATGGCACAGCTTGTTAATGTATTGGATGGTGCTCCATACCCGGAAACGGCACGTGCTCCAGTGATATCTAAAAAGTATTGTGCTTCTTCCGGGCTTAAGTCCAATACCTTTGCATTTGCAAAATGTAAAATTTTTCCTTTCATTTTTCCTTCAAAAAGCTCTGCAATTTCCTCTAAACTATAGTAATAGTCATTGAGACAAATGGTGTTTCTTTCGCCTGGCATCACTAAATAGATTATTTCATAATTTTTAAAATTATGGTCGTCATAAAGCAATGCATTTAAGCTTTCTTCTAACCCCTCAATGGTATCACAGGTTTTGTAAATACTGGTTATACCTTGTTCAAAAGCCAATTGCTCTAAGTTTTTAATCACTTCAGTAGTGGTGGCGATTTCTGTATTAGGAACGGCTTCCAGGCAGAAAATAAAGGTATCAGAATCCATTAAATTTTGGGTGTTCGGATGGTTCATTAGTTACGAATTATTTATTGGTTCCAATAATAGTTAAAACGAGGTGCTTTAGTCTATTTTGTTTATAGCTTCTAAAAAATTTGTGATTGTTATTTGCTCAATGTTGTGGGCACAGTTTACAAAACTGCTTTCGATAGCGGATTTTCAATCCGTACCCGTAAATAATATCAAAATAATTCTAATAAAACCACTTCTAATTCACTCTCTAAACAGGCATAATTTCTTGCTGAATCATTCTCTTTTTGGGCTCGGATTGCAAATCCGCCCTATCGTTGTCCGAAAATTAAATATCCGAGTGATTAGGATTAAAAAGTATTCTCATTACATTATTTAAGTTAATGATAAGCTACCGTTTAGAGTTATTTTATCAGCATTAATGACCCCATAGTTTCTATACCATCAAACAAATTTTGAAGTCGAATGTTTTCATTTTCTGCATGCTGGTTGTTGTCATGGTTCGCTATTGGAACGGAAATGGTGTTTGTTTTTAGATATTTTTCAAATAAATATAACGGTAGACTTCCTCCCATAGTTGGTTGCAGTACAACTTGGTCTTTTGTTGTGGCTTCAACTGCAGAAATCACCTTTTTGACAATTGCTAAGTCCATGGAGGTGCGTTGCGCATTTATTCCATTTTTATCACGGATGACTTTTATAATTTTAGGGTACAAATTTCTTTCTTCATCTGTAGGTTCGTTGCTTGTGACGAAGTAGCCTTGTTTTATTATATGATCAATTACTTTTTGTTGTTGTCTTTCCCAGTCGTTCCCTAATACTAACCTCAGGTCTATAACAGCGGTAGCAGTAGTTGGAATTTGATTTGAGGCCATTTTGCCTACGTTACCACTTTGCATACCATTTATGTTTAAAGAGGGCAGGTTGATCGATTCGCTTAATGTTTTATCTCGCATTTCAGCACTATTTATACCAAGCTCAGTTTTCATCTGTTCGTCAACAGAAGGAACTGTCAATAATGCTTTATTCTCTGATAGTGTTAATGGTATTACATCATCATAAAACCCCTTTATCGTCACGCGACCATTGTTATCTTTCATTGATGCTAACAGCTGTGCTAGCATCATCGCTGGGTTTGGAGCCCAATTACCATAATGTCCGCTATGTAATGGCCTTTTTGAGGCATATACCGTAAAGTAAAGGTTTGTATCTCCTCTAACACCAAAATAAATTTGCTTTTTCCCAGACTGATGTACCGGTCCGTCGCATATTATCCATAAATCGGATTGTAAAAGGGCTTTGTTCTCTTGTAGGATTTCATCTAGGTGTGTTGAGCCCTTTTCCTCTTCTCCTTCAAAAAAGAATTTAAGATTGTAACTCGGTTTTAAGCCGCTTTTATTAATGGCGTCGTAAGCATTTATAATAGCATCAACTCCTGCTTTGTCATCGGAAGCACTTCTGGCATATATTCTCCATTCGTTATTGTATTTTCCATCTAAAGGGAAAGGAATGTTACTGCCGTTTTTATCAATAGCTGCCGTATATAACTTTGGGATAAAAGGACTCAGATTTTGATTCCATTGTTCAGGATTTACAGGTTGGCCGTCGTAATGGGCATAGAAAATCAAAGTTGTCTTTGCACCCGGTATAAGAACTTCACCGTAAACGGCTGGCGGAATATTTTTAGTTTTTCCATGTAATAACTGCACATTTTTGATACCTTTTCGATTCATCATTGACATGATGAAATCAGCATTTTCACGAAGGCTTAATGGCTCTGATGCTACGTTAGGGATACTTAAAAATTCTGAGAATTCAGTAATAATTTGGTTTGCGTTCTTTTGTGTGTATTTTTTTATTTTTAAACTTTCTACTGATTGTGCGTTAACTAGTTGTATAGTCAAAATCAAGAGTGGAATAATTAGATTAAGCTTTGTCATATAAAATAGGATTAGTTAAGTATTTAGAATATTAATTTTGCGGGCGGCTGCTACCAAATATATATAAATTTTTCCTGCTTTTGGGTCCCTATAACCAGGATAGGCGGATTTTCAATCCGTGCCCGTAAATAATATCATAATAATTCTAATAAAAGAAATTCTAATTCACTCTCTAAACTAGTATAATTTCTTGCTGAATCATTCTCTTTGTGGGCTCGGATTGCAAATCCGTCCTATCGTTGTCCGAAAATTAAATATCCGAGGGATTAATATAAGCGTTGTCCGAAAAAATCAGATGTCCGAGCGATCGGGGTAACTATTGTGGCATATCAGCGCGGTCGGGTAGTTTTTATTGTTTAATTTTCTTTGTAAATAATATGTTTTTACCATTTTTTTTCAATGAAATCTTGAATCCGTCAATCGCAAATATTTCATTCTGATTGTTTTGCATAAAATCACTAGGAGAAGTTTCACTAGTATCAAAAGCAATTATTGTATTTTCGTTTAATTCGAAATAAGCACAAGAAAAAGGATAACCATCTTCAATTTCTTCTTCTTCAAAATACATAAACGCTACAAACATTGAGCCTTTAAATGTTTTGCTTGATAATGAATTATTTGATTTTTTTTCACCAATCATTTCATCTAAATTAACGCCTAATTGATTGGCAATTGTGTTTAATGAGTCGTAAATTTCTTGTCTACTCAATCCTGCAGTTGTATATGATTCTATTATTATTTCATCAAGACTCATTGAATCTTTTTTGCCTGAAACACAAATAAAAAAACTTCCTTTAAGTTGCTCATAAAAGTCTTTATTAGGTCTAGTTTGAACTGTATTGATGATTTTTTTATAAAAATTAGTTTGTAATATTTTTTCGATAAACCTTTTTCCACCAGTTTTAATTTCAATCTGATTAACCGTTTTACTTAAATTTAAAATAAAAAATGAAGTATTATTATTAGTACAATAATTATCAAGTTTATTAAAATCATAAAGTTTTTGGTTATCTAATTCTATGTCAATAATGTCTAAATTATTTGATTCGCAAAAATCACAAACTATATCATTATCATCTAGCCAATCCTCAATACTTTCCATTATTTCGAATTCTGTTAAATAATCTCTTAATTTTAACTTTGGATTTCTTTCAAAATCTGTTAAATGACGATTAATACCGTCACATCTAAAACAATCCCTACATGCTTGAACATATTTTATAGTACTCATTTACAATTTATTTTTTACGTTTTCGTCTTTAAAATTACCACTAACGTCCCACTAATACTGCCGGTTTGGGACTAAATTAAGCCGTATTTTCGGATTTGCCAAATCATCCCAAATACAAAACCAACTTCCAATTAAGCCTATTGCCCAAATCCGTTGTAGTAGCTGTTGGGCAATCGGCAATTTTAGTGTGTTGCTACATTCTGATTTAATAATTCTACATTAAAATTAATTTTAGCATTTAAAGCTCGAAAAACTTTAATAACCGTATCGAATCTTGCGTCAGTTAAGCTGTTCTCAATTTTTGAAATTTGAGCTTTTTTCACACCAACTAGCTCTCCTAATTGTTCTTGTGTCAAATTTCGTTCTTTACGAATTTGTTTAATTGTTTGACCAATCAAATCAATTTTCAATTCATTTTCAAAATTTTCTCTATTTATTGTTCCTTTTTCTCCAACGAATTTATCCGTTACTTCTTCTAAACTATATGTTTTCATAATCTTATTTCTTTTCGTTAAAATATTCCACTCTTAATGATTCTGCTCTTTCAATTTCTACTTTCGGGGTTTTGTCTGTTTTCTTTATAATGCCGTGAGTAGAAATTACTACTGTATCCTTTTTATCTGATTTATCCCAAAAAGCAAAAAGTCTCAAGTATTGTTTGTTGTATAAAGTTCTAAATTCCCAAATCTCGCCATCGAGTTTTTTGAATAGTTCATTGTCGTTTACGCTTCTCGATTTCCAAATATTATAAAGTATTTTTTCTCTAGATTTCGGGTCTAGATTTTCTAAAAATTCTATAACTGGTTCAAGAAATTCAACTTTAAATTTATAATCCATTTTTCAGTAATCTTAATTTTCTGTAAAGATAGAAGTTTCCTTTTTAAGAAACAAATGTTGTTGATTTTTCGGCTTTTTGTTGTGTTACTGGCTGGTTATTTTGTCGAAATTACAATTAAACCGCAAATTTTTCACGTTTCTGTTGGCAAGTTCCAACTTTCACGTTTTTGCTTTTCAGATTCCAATTTTCAAGTTTCTGTTGGCAAAATCCAATTTTCACGCTTTGTTCTAGTACTAAAGCGGGTTTGGGCTTAAATTGCTTATTTAAAATATTTTTAATTACAGAATAGGAATTCCTATCCAATGCATAATAAGCATTATTACAACAGTTATTCCAAAACTGCACAAAGTTAGAATACGCCAATAAACAGACCTTCCATTCCCAAATCTCCAAATTCGTTCACCAGTTTCTTCTTTTTGTGATTTCATAGTTAATTTCGACAATATATATGTTGAAATAATAATAATAAAAATAGCAATTAACCAAAACTTTATCATAATTTATATTTTTTAAAACGTCATTAAATTCTCTCGAATTTCTTAAAATTACCGCCAACTGCTTTGTAAACTTTCTGCGGAAACAACTGCTTATTTTCAAATCGAAATTACCTGCGTAATTTCGGCATAACTAGCCAGTAACGTTATGCCACTTTGAGATGGCTGGAAATTCGTAACCGCTCAATTTTCGGCTTAACATAAGCTTGATGCGGAACGATAATTCCACTAAATTCCAGCTAGCTCAAAATGGCTGTTATGGGCTGGGTTGTTATTCTAGATTATTCCAACCTGAAACATTTCCTTTTTTGACTTGTAATAATGCATAAAGAACAATTATGCCAAATAATCCGATTAATGGTTGGAAAATCCCATGACCATTTATTATTTGCGTTATAAGTACAATTATACTCGTAATAAGAATTCCCCAAAATCCCAATCTTATCCATTTGAAAAGCAGAATACAGAATACAATGCTAAGAATTCCTAGCGATCCATAAATCAACAAGATATTTTGTGAAGTTTTATATGGCGAAATCTCGGAAATTTCATCCGTGTTAAAAAAATATGTAATTGAAACGATTGAATATGCTATTGTTAAATAAATCAACCAAGCTGTTAAGCATCCGTGTCGCTGTTTGTTCTGCATTCTTTATATTGTTGTTTTTAAATTTTTGTTTTTCAAATTGCCGTCGGCAAACTCAAACTCAAACTTTTCGATTCGGTTTTCAAGTTTCTGCTTTTCACGCTTCCGCTGTCAAATTCCAATTTTCACGTTTCTGCTTTTCACGTTCCAATTCTCAAGTTCTGATATTTATATTTCTGCTTTTCGTTTTTCAATCTGAAAACCCCAATTTTCAAGTTTCTGCTTTTTACGTTTCAATTTTTACGCTTACTTTTCAGATTTCTTGCGTAAAGAAAACCAATTATTTCAAAGTTTTTTCTGCGTAAGTTCGGTTTCAACTTGCCCATAACTTGTATACACTCGCTATAAAATAGCGTCTATACACCCAAAATCAGGTAGATTGTCGCTATTGCTTGTCTTTTTTTATATTCTTTCAAATATATTAAAATTTTCTTACAGTTTTTATACAAAAAAACAAACGTTATAGTTAGTGCGGTTTGCGTGAGGGAGGGAAGCGGCATCCTTTATTTTCTTTCTTTAAGAAAATAAAGATATAGCGTACCGTCCGACCCAAAGTGGCGAGGAGGAACGACAAAGCTGCTGCAGGGTCACGCCCAAAGGAACAACTACACTCTTAACCACTCACCACTCACTTTTCACGATTCACTTTGTTGTCACTTTCTCCGTCCTTTTTATGAAATTTCCAAAAAAAGTATATCTTTAGCCAATTAAAAACCCAAAACCCAAAACCCAAAACCCAAAACCCAAAACCCAAAACCCAAAACCCAAAAAAACATGGAAGACCATAAACCAGACGATTTTAAAAGAGAATTAGGATTACTCGACGGAACCATGCTTGTGGTGGGTTCTATGATAGGTTCCGGGATATTTATTGTGAGCTCGGATATGGTACGACAGCTGGGTTCTGCCGGTTGGTTGATTGCCATGTGGGTGCTTACAGGAACGATTACCGTGATTGCTGCCGTGAGTTATGGTGAGTTGAGCGCGATGTTTCCTAAAGCGGGCGGGCAGTATGTGTACATCAAGGAAGCGTATGGGAAACTCGTGGGT
The DNA here is from genome assembly GCF_003984825.1 of Flavobacterium sp. RSP46. Taxonomy (NCBI): domain Bacteria; kingdom Pseudomonadati; phylum Bacteroidota; class Flavobacteriia; order Flavobacteriales; family Flavobacteriaceae; genus Flavobacterium; species Flavobacterium sp. RSP46. The sequence goes on along the minus strand of NZ_RYDM01000004.1, from coordinate 217,985 downwards.
TTTTTGTACGGTTGGAGTTTCTTTGCGGTGATACAAACCGGTACCATTGCTGCCGTGGGTGTGGCTTTTGCCAAATTTGCCGCCTATTTATACGCGCCTTTAAGTGATAAGAATATTTTATATGAGATAGGGGATTTTAAACTCAATGCGGCTCAGATTGTGTCTATTTTCACGATAATTTTGTTGAGTTACATCAACAGCCGTGGGGTAAAAAACTCTAAGATTTTACAGACGGTTCTGACGGTTATCAAAATTCTGTCGTTGGCAGGTTTGATTATTTTTGGTTTTATGGCTGCCAAAGCAGAAGTTTGGGACGCGAACTGGAACAATGTCTGGACGTCACAAGCCCTGAATGTGGAAACGGGTTCGTGGTTGCCTATTAGCGGAACGGCGTTGATATCAGGAATTTCGGCAGCACTAGTAGGTTCAATGTTCTCTAGTGTGGCTTGGGAAGGAGTAACTTTTATAGCTGGAGAAATAAAAAATCCAAAACGCAACGTGGGATTGAGTTTGTTTTTAGGAACCTTAATCGTGAGTGTGATTTATATTTTGGCTAACTTGATGTACTTGGCTGTTGTGCCTTTGTATGAAATTGCTACGGCCGAATCAGATCGTGTGGCTGTTGTGGCTTCGCAACGTATTTTTGGTTCGGTGGGAACATTAATAATCGCGGTGATGATTATGATTTCGACTTTTGCCTGTAACAACGGATTGATTATGGCGGGTGCCAGAGTGTATTATACGATGGCGCAAGATGGTGTTTTCTTCAAGAAAGCTGCTGAATTGAATCATGCCAGCGTTCCGGCTTGGTCTATCTGGGCGCAGTGTATCTGGGCTTCGGCGTTGTGTTTGACAGGAAAATATGGGGATTTATTGGATTTTGTGGTTATCATCGTTTTGATATTTTATATTCTGACTATTCTCGGAATATTTATTCTGCGCAAGAAAATGCCAGATGCCGAAAGACCGTATAAAGCTTTTGGATATCCATTTTTACCGGCACTGTATCTAATTATCGCGACAGCAATTTGTATAGCCTTGTTGTATACCAAAACCAGTACAAGCGGTTGGGGTGTTTTGATTATGCTGATTGGTATTCCGGTGTATTATTTGACAAAAGCGAAGGAGTAGTATCTTTTTAGTGAAAAGCGAAAAGTGAATAGTAAGTGGTTTTTAGTGCATGGTAGGAGGAATGATATATTGATTTTAAGTTTGACTATTTTAAAATCAGTGAAAATCTGCTTAATCCGCGTGATCTGCGTGCTAATTCTTACTTAACAATAATCCTACGTCATCTGCGTTTCAATTCGGGACAATAAAAAAAAACTTAAATAAAAAAATCCGTCTCGTTTTGATAACGCGACGGATTTTCTATTGAATTCAGGCTGGGTTGCGGTTGTTCCAAATTTAAAACTAAGGGGACTAAAACTAAAACTAAAAAAAAATTACAATTCGCAATCCACAACCTGTAAACGGCAGGCTAGTAATACGTAAAACGCCTTACTTTGGCAATGTATTTAGCCAATCTAATAACTTGATGGCTGTAGCCGTATTCGTTGTCGTACCAAATGTACAACACAATATTTTTTCCGTCTTTTGAAACAATGGTGGCGTTGCTGTCATAAATGGCAGGCTGCGATGTGCCGACGATATCCGATGAAACCAATTCGTTATTCATCGAATATTTGATTTGCTCGACTAATTCGCCTTCCAATGCATATTTTTTCATGATAGCATTGATTTCTAACAGCGATGTTTCTCTGGATACTTCCAGATTCAAGACGACCAAAGAGCCATTAGGAACCGGTACCCGAATGGCATTCGACGTTAATTTTCCCTCTAATGAAGGCAATGCTTTTGCAACAGCACTTCCGGCACCCGTTTCGGTAATCACCATATTCAAAGCGGCGGCTCTTCCACGACGGTATTTTTTGTGCATGTTGTCCACAAGATTCTGGTCGTTTGTGTACGCATGGATGGTCTCCAGATGTCCTTTGACAACGCCCAAAGTATCCTCAACAGCTTTCAAGATTGGCGTGATAGCGTTCGTAGTGCACGATGCCGCCGAAAAGATATTGATTTCATCCGGGTTGTATTCGTTGTGGTTTACGCCATGAACAATATTAGGAACTCCTTTTCCTGGAGCGGTAAGTAATACTTTTTCCACACCTTTGGAAACCAAATGGCGGCTTAGTGCTTCGTGTGTGGTAAAAGCACCCGTGTTGTCAATAACCAATGCATTATCGATTCCAAAAAGCGTATAATCAATTTCTTCAGGTCCGTTTGCCGTAATAATGTGTACAGTGGTTCCGTTGATAATCAAAGCATTATTTTCAGGATCAGCCGTTACGGAGCCTTGAAAATCACCATGAATCGAATCGTAACGCAATAAAGAAGCTCTTTTTTCAAGAGAATTAGCATCATTTTTATCGCGTGTTACGATGGCACGCAATCGCAATTGACTTCCTTTTCCGGTTTTCGACATTAATTCTCTGGCTAATAAACGACCAATGCGACCAAAACCATACAGCACCACATCTTTTGGTTGAATTTCCTCTGAATTTTTGGCATTTTTTAATTTGTCAATGACAAAATACTTGGCGTCAGGATATGTATCTTCTTCTAAACCATATTCGTACGTCAGTTTTCCAATGTCTAATTTTGCAGGCGGTAAATTCAATTCTAAAATCGCTTTTGCAATTTTAACCGAATCAAATACTGAAATGGGTTTGCCTACAAATTCAGCCGCATATTCATGCAGGTTGATAATATCACTAACATTCCTGTCGATTAGCGGGTTTCTAAATAAAACCATCTCAATGGATTTATCATACCATAAATCGCTGATAATTTTAATCAGTTTTACTCCTGCACGTCGCCTGTCGGCTTGAAAAGAAACTTCCTTTTCGTATAAAGTTGTAGTTGCCATGTTAAAAATTTAATGAAAATAAAGGATTGTATTTTTTAAAATTTGGCGCAAAAATACCCATTTCAATCGATTTCGTAAGCTATTTTTGGATTTATTTTAAAAATAAAAAAGCCACCCTGAAATATCAAGATGGCTTTGGTTTTTTTAAAACAGGAATGCGCTAGAGAATTACACGCATGACTTCTCCGTTTTTAGTAATCATTTCGATGCGTATGGTTTGGTTTTCTTCTTTTTTACTTAAAAGTTGAGATACCGTTGCAACATCCGTAGCTTTGACATTGTCAATACTCAAGATAATATTTCCCACCAGCTCGTCTTCGTATTGCTTCAGATTTTGACTGCTTATGGATTTGATTCGCACGCCATAATCGATTTTGAATTTCTGCTTGTCAGCAGCCTCAATATTTTCTAATTCGATGCCTTTAAACTCCGCGCTGAAAAATTCATTTTTGCTAAGCACTACAGGAGCTACTCTTGTTTTTCCATCTCTGATATAGGTAACCTGTATTTTGTCATTGGGTCTTTTCGTATTGATGTATCCGGAAAGATCAGCAAAAGTAGCCACCTTTAGTTCGTCTAATTTGATGATGACATCTCCTTTTTCAAGTCCTGATTTTTCAGCTCCTGAATTTTTGGTAACTTTATTAATGTAAAAGCCTTGTGTTTGATTGATTCCCAGTTCTTTAGAAGTCATGCTATTTAGTTCGCCTCCTTCAACACCAAGAATTCCGCGTTGTACATTCCCGTATTCCATGAGATCCTCAATGATTTTTCGGGCAATATTCGAAGGAACTGCAAACGAATAGCCTACATAAGAACCGGTCATGGAGGAAATCATCGTGTTGATTCCGATCAGTTCACCACGCGTGTTCACTAAGGCACCACCACTATTTCCGGGGTTTACCGCAGCATCTGTTTGTATGAAAGACTGAATTCCGCTGGTGCCTAAATCTCTGGCTTTCGCCGAAACAATTCCGGCTGTTACCGTAGAGGTTAAATTATACGGATTTCCAACTGCCAAAACCCATTCACCCACTTTCACCGAATCAGAATTGGCAAAAACAGTATACGGTAATTTTTCATTCGCATCAATTTTCAATAAAGCAATATCCATTTTAGAGTCGGTTCCAATAAGTTTTGCCATGTATGATTTTTTGTTGTTTAAGGTGATTTCAATTTCTGATGCGCCTTTGATGACGTGATTATTGGTCACTATATAACCGTCCTCAGAAATGATTACTCCGGAACCCGTTCCTACTTGTTCCTGGGATTGTCCGCCTTTATACCCATAAAAATATTCTAAAATAGGATTGGTAATCGTTCTGCGGGAGACGTTTTTTACGTGTACCACCGTATGAATTGTTTTTTCTGCAGCCTCGGTAAAATCAAGAATCTCGGGAGACAGTCCGACTTTCGTTTCATACGAATCAGATGCAGCTGTTACCAAGGCATTTTTTTCACTGGAAAAATACCCATTGGTATCAAATAATAATTTGTAAGCGCCAAGTGTGACTCCCCCACTCAACAACGAAACCAAAAAAAGAGTTGAAATTTTTTTCATATGTAGATAATATTTGTTTTTTATAGGAATATGGTATCGCCAGATCTTCATTGGTGTTTGCGACAGCTTCTGTCATGGCGATTTCATAATTAAATTCGTTTATTAAGATATTTACTTGTAAAATTAAAAATAAAATAGCTTCCTAAAATACAGTTTAACGCTCTTTAACAATGATTAACATTTCATTAATAGTTCGTACTTTTGTAGCACACAATAGAAATTAAAATGCAACTACAATTTTATAAATACCAAGGAACAGGAAATGATTTTGTCCTGATTGATAATCGTTTGAATTTTTTCCCAAAAGAGAATACACAACACATTGCGCACTTGTGCGACAGACGTTTTGGGATAGGTGGCGATGGTCTTATTTTATTAGAAAATGATCCTGTAACCGATTTTAAAATGGTTTATTACAATTCCGATGGAAACCAAAGTTCCATGTGTGGCAATGGTGGACGCTGTTTAGTGGCTTTCGCCAAAAAGCTGCAGGTAATTGAGAATAAAGCTACTTTCATAGCCACAGATGGTTTGCATCACGCCACAATTGGCGATGACGGATTGGTATCATTACAAATGATTGATGTTGATGCCGTAAAAGTCAGTACAGATCATGTGTTTCTAAATACGGGATCGCCGCATCATGTACAACTGGTAGACGATCTGGAAAATTACAATATCAAGGAAAACGGAGCTGCTATTCGATACGGAGATTTGTACGGGAAAGCAGGAAGTAACATCAATTTTGTCAAACAAATTGACCAGGCCACTTTCTCTATGCGAACGTATGAAAGAGGCGTAGAGGATGAAACACTTTCTTGCGGAACAGGCGCAACAGCAGTAGCAATTGCAATGAACGTTATTGGAAAAACAAATGCTACTTCGATCGATTTAAATGTAGAAGGTGGAAAATTAGTCGTTTCTTTTGATAAAGGAGAAGGAAAATTCACTAATGTTTTTCTGAAGGGACCAGCAGAGTTTGTGTTTAAAGGAACAATTATTATTTAATTAGGAAGCTAAAGGATTTAATTTTTATTCAGTTAAAAAATAATTTTCACGAACAAAGTAGAAAATATGGTTAAAGCAATTATGATTCCGGATGATATTATCAGCAGTAAAATTTATTTGATAAGAGATCAAAAAGTTATGTTAGATAAAGATTTGTCGGAACTTTATGCGGTAGAAAACAAACAACTCAAGCGGCAGGTTCGTAGGAACATAGAACGCTTTCCAGAAGATTTTATGTTTGAACTTAATCAGTTAGAATTCGATAATTTGAGGAGCCAAATTGGCACCTCAAGTTGGGGAGGAACAAGGTATATGCCTATGGCATTCACAGAACAAGGTGTCGCAATGTTGTCAAGTGTACTTAACAGCACTACTGCTATAAAAGTAAATATTCAAATTATACGTGTTTTCACAAAAATAAGAGCGATGCTTACCGATACTATGAGTATGAAATTAGAAATTGAAGAAATTAAAAAGAAACTCTCCAATCATACTAAAAATATAGAACTTGTGTTTAATTATCTTGATGAACTAATTGACAAAAAAGATAATACCGAACCTAGAAAAAAAATAGGGTATAAAAATAATTAAGTAAAATCTTAATTTTAAAATGAAAACATTAAAAGGAGACAATATCTACATTCGGGCATTAGAGCCCAATGATCTGGAGTTTGTATATGCCATAGAAAACGACCAGAGCATTTGGGAAGTCAGCAATACGCATACGCCATTCAGCCGGTTTTTAGTCAAGCAATATTTAGAAAATGCCCATCAGGATATTTATGAAGCCAAGCAATTGCGATTGGCTATTTGTCAGGATCAGGATTTCCCGGCCCTAGGTTTGATCGATTTATTTGATTTTGATCCAAAGAATAACAGGGCGGGAGTAGGTATTGTCATTCAAAAAAGCAAAAATCGAAAACAGAATATTGGTTCCGAAGCTTTGGAATTATTAATTGAATATGCTTTTTATAATCTAAATTTACACCAGTTATATGCAAATATTGGAACCGAAAATGAAGCTAGTAAAGCACTTTTTACTAAATTTGGATTCAAAATGACAGGCGTCAAAAAGGAGTGGACTTTTGTGAATGGTATTTATAAAGACGAAGCTGTTTTTCAATTGATCAATACTAAATTTTAAAAAATGTAGTTTTAATTCATCATAATTTCAAACTAAAGTTAAAAATACTACTTTTCCAATAAAAATACCATATATGAATTTAAAGAAAATTATTACCATTACCGCTGTTGTTTTAATAGGAATACTGATGCTATACGGATTGGTTATTTTGCGCCAAATTTTTTCTTCTAACACCAAATTCTCAGAGAACGAAGTGTACGTATACGTGCCAACGGATTCCAATTACGAAGAGGTCAAAAAAATAATTGCTCCGTATGTCGAAAACTTGGATCGTTTTGAGATGGTGGCCAATAAACGAGGCTATTCTGATAATGTAATTCCGGGACGTTTTTTATTCAAAAAGGGAATGAACAGTTATGAACTGGTAAAAACATTGCGTCTTAATTCAGCAGTAAAGTTGGCTTTTAATAATCAGGAACGTATTGAGAATTTAGCCGGGCGTGTAGGTTCACAAATTGAAGCGGATAGCTTGTCATTACTGACTTCCTTCAAAGATTCTATTTTCTTGAAAGAAAACGGGTTCAATGAAGAGACTGTTTTGGTACTGTTTATTCCAAATACATACGAGATTTATTGGAACACTACCGCTGAAAAGTTCCGTGATAAAATGATTAAGGAATACCGTAATTTTTGGAACAAGGAAAGAGTTGCCAAAGCGCAAAAACAGGGACTCACTCCCATCGAAGCGACTATTCTGGCTTCAATTGTTCACAAAGAATCCGTAAAAAAAGACGAGAGACCAAGAATAGCCGGCGTGTATCTCAATCGGTTGCGAACGGGAATGCCATTGCAGGCAGATCCAACGGTAATATTTGCGATAAAGAAGAAAGCAAACGATTTTGATCAGGTTATCAAAAGGGTTTTCTACAAAGATTTGACAATGGCACATCCGTATAATACCTATATGAACGTAGGACTGCCTCCTGGACCTATCGCTATGCCTGATATTACAGCCATGGAAGCGGTTTTGGATCCTGAGAAAAACAAGTTTATTTATTTTTGTGCCAGCGTGGAACGTTTTGGATACCATGAGTTTGCTGCCACATTAGAGGAACATAATAAAAATGCCAAAAAATATTCGGATTGGATCAACAGCCAAGGCGTAAAAAGATAGTTTTGGGATTAAAAAAAGGGATTTTATTTTTATTTTTAGTGGGTTTCCAAATTGTATTTGCCCAAGAGCGTGCGGAATCTTTTTTTAAACCCTCCGATTCTTTGAATAGGAAAAAGCAAAAAGGGGTGTTTGTTGCTGAAGCTGTTTTGACCGCAGGAACGCTGATCGGTTTAAACCAACTTTGGTACGCTGATTATCCCAAATCTGATTTTCATTTTATAAATGACAATACTGATTGGCTACAGATGGACAAATCTGGGCATGTATTTTCTTCGTATCATCTGGGACGTCTTGGTGCCCAAATGCTGCAGTGGAGTGGGGCTTCTAAAAAAAATCAGCTACTATACGGAGCCGGCTTGGGCTTTGCATTTATTACCGCCGTTGAGGTTCTGGATGGATATTCTGCTGCGTGGGGTGCCTCCTATGGCGATATAATTGCCAATGCTTCCGGGACAGCTTTATACGTTTCTCAGGAATTAATCTGGAATGAACAGCGTATTACCCCTAAATTCTCTTTTCATACCACCCAATATGCCAATTACAGACCGGAAGTTTTGGGCAGTTCTTTTACAGAGCAAATTCTAAAAGACTATAATGGACAAACCTATTGGCTTTCTGTTAATTTGCACTCTTTTGCAAAACGCTCCAGGATTCCAAAATGGCTAAATGTAGCTTTGGGTTACGGAGCCGAAGGAATGCTGACCGGAAATAGCGATAATAACGCTTTTTCAACCACATATCCACAAAGATTCCGACAGTTTTATTTGAGTATTGATGTTGATCTGACGAAAATAAAAACGCAGTCCCATTTTTTAAAGACTGTTTTTTCCGTTCTGAACACGGTTAAAATTCCGGCACCTACAATTGAATTCGTGCGTTTTAACGATATAAAATACCACTTCATTTATTTTTAAAAAAGTTTAACTACTTGATTATCAGACTTATTATTTTTGTTGTATCTTTGCGCATAGAAATTTCTTAACGGGACAGCGTTTTGAAGAAAAACAATTTATGATTAAGAAGTGGTCTTTTTACACAGGTCTGACTGTGATTACAGTTTTTTTAAGCTCAGGTTTTAAACCGTTTAACCTAGAAACCAGCCCTTGGTTTCTTATTAATGAAGATGAGGGAGCACACTACTTATTTCCTTCTGAAGAACAAAATGAATACACCAAATTAAACATTCCTTTTACCGGAAATTTCTTTATCGGTTTTAAAGAAGCTATTGGATATAGAGAATCCGAAAGTAAATACAAAAAAGTGAACTCCCTCGGATATATGGGAAAATATCAGTTTGGTATTGAGACACTTAAATCGGTTGGAGTCTATAATCGGTCTGCCTTTTTGAATAGTCCTGAATTACAGGAAAAAGCATTTCTAGCGCTACTGGCGAAAAACAAATGGGAGCTGAAAAGAGAAATTGAAAAATACGAAGGCACTATATTAAACGGAATATTCGTTACCGAATCCGGGATATTAGCGGCAGCTCACCTTGGCGGAGCGGGTTCTGTAAAAAAATATTTTAAAAATAAAGGAAAACGAAATTTTAGAGACGCTTATGGTAGTTCTATAAAAAGCTATATGAAAATGTTTGGCGGGTATGATACTTCGTGTATTATTGCGGATAATAATGCAACGGCAAAAAACATTTAATTCCTTTTTTATTCTAAAAAAAGAGGCTGTCATTATTTGACGGCCTCTTTTCTTTTATCCCATAGTCGAATTATTTAGCCTTAAGGATTTCTCTATTGGGACGTACCACTAAATTGATGGTTTCCTTCTATTTTTGATTTTTGCTTTCTCCGTTTCTTGAACATTTGATACTATTGCAATGCTTAAAAGAAGCAAAATAATAAGTGTTTTTGTGGAGTAAAACGGAACAAAGCTTCTCGATACGCTTCGCACTCGAAGTGACGTGTATCGAGAACCGTTTTTAATACTAATTTTCTAGTTCTCGATATAATCCCGCCCAAAAGCGGGATCACTCGAACGGACGAAAATTCCCATCAAAAACTAATTACACCCAACGGGTTACTTGTAATAAATGACTAAAGGTAAGACGTGTTATTTTTTTAAATATTTAATTTACTGTTTATCAATAAGTAAGTCGAAAGTTTAAAAGTCGTAAAGTCGAAAGAATTAACTTTGAGTAAAACAGCTTTAAATCATATTGTTACATAATTTTATCCTGATTTTAAAATACGACATTATACCATGGTTATTACTTATTTTAAAAAAAATGGTAAAAATTAGTGTAATTCATAGCTAACTTTTTTAGAAATAGTTCTGTTTTGTAAACGTAGTCCGTTTAGCGGATAGGCATCTGATTTAAAACAAAAAACACCAGCCTTTCGATTGATGTTCTTAAATTTTGAGTCAAAATAATAGGCTGTAGTTTTAGTCGAAACTGTCCATTAAAATGTCTAATATCTTAATAGCCGCTTCACTGATTTTTGTGCCAGGGCCAAAAACGGCAACCGCACCGGCATCAAATAGAAACTGATAATCTTGTGCCGGAATTACGCCACCTACCACGACCATAATATCTTCTCGATCGTATTTTTTAAGTTCTGCAATAACTTGTGGTACCAGCGTTTTGTGTCCTGCCGCCAGTGAGGAAACTCCCAGGATGTGCACATCATTCTCTATCGCTTGTTTGGCCGCTTCAGCTGGTGTTTGAAAAAGCGGGCCAATGTCAACATCAAAACCAACATCAGCATACCCGGTAGCCACCACTTTAGCGCCACGATCGTGACCATCTTGTCCCATTTTGGCAATCATGATTCTAGGGCGACGTCCTTCTTTTTTTGCAAATTCATCTGCCAGTTGTTTTGCTTTTTCAAAGCTTTTGTCGTCTTTTATTTCTTTGCTATACACACCGCTAAAGGATTTAATTTGTGCTTTGTATCTTCCAAAAACTGTTTCCAGCGCATCGCTGATTTCACCCAGCGTAGTTCTGTTTCGAGCGGCTTCAACCGCTATTTCCAGTAAATTTCCTTCACCAGTTTGCGCACAAAGGATTAATTTTTTCAGCGATTCCTGCACTTTTTCAGTAGCTCTGGTCGCTTTGATTCGGTCTAATTGTTCCAATTGTTGCTTGCGGACCATTTGATTGTCCACATCCAAAATCTGTAAAGGGTCTTCTTTTTCTAATCTATATTTGTTAACGCCCACAATAATATCCTGCCCGCTGTCTATTCTCGCTTGTTTTCTGGCTGCTGCTTCCTCGATTCTAAGTTTCGGAATTCCGGATTCAATAGCTTTGGTCATACCGCCCAGTTCTTCTACCTCTTGAATGAGTTTCCAGGCACTTTCAGCAATTTCATTTGTCAGACTTTCTACATAATAACTGCCTGCCCAAGGATCAACCGTTTTAGTAATTTTAGTTTCGTCTTGTAAATAAAGTTGCGTGTTTCTGGCAATTCTGGCCGAGAAATCTGTTGGTAACGCAATTGCTTCATCTAAGGCGTTGGTATGCAAAGATTGTGTGCCTCCAAAAGCTGCTGCTGCTGCTTCAATACAGGTTCTTGCCACATTGTTAAAGGGATCTTGCTCGGTTAAACTCCATCCCGAAGTTTGACAATGGGTTCGTAACGCTAATGATTTATCGTCTTTTGGTTCAAATTGCTTTACTAATTTCGCCCAGATCATTCTTCCTGCGCGCATTTTGGCAATTTCCATAAAATGGTTCATTCCAATCGCCCAGAAAAAGGACAGTCGTGGGGCGAATTCATCAATTTTCATTCCGGTTGCTAATCCAGTTCTGATGTATTCCAATCCATCGGCCAGCGTGTACGCCAGTTCAATATCAGCCGTGGCTCCCGCTTCTTGCATGTGGTAGCCAGAAATGGAAATCGAGTTGAATTTGGGCATTTTTTTGCTGGTAAATTCAAAAATATCAGCAATGATTTTCATCGAAGGCGTTGGCGGATAAATATAGGTATTACGGACCATAAACTCTTTGAGAATGTCATTTTGTATCGTACCGGAAAGCAACTCGGGTGCTACGCCTTGTTCTTCGGCGGCGACAATATAGAAAGCCATAATAGGTAAAACAGCGCCATTCATTGTCATAGAAACGGACATTTCATTAAGCGGAATTTGGTCAAATAATACTTTCATGTCTTCCACGGAGTCAATGGCAACTCCTGCTTTCCCCACATCGCCCACTACGCGCTCATGATCGGAATCATAGCCGCGGTGTGTGGGTAAATCAAAAGCAATGGATAGTCCTTTTTGACCCGCAGCCAGATTCCTCCTGTAAAAAGCATTGCTTTCTTCGGCAGTTGAAAATCCGGCATATTGACGCACCGTCCATGGTCGGCGGACGTACATTGTGGTGTATGGGCCGCGTAAATTGGGAGCAAAACCAGCCCCAAAATCAAGATGAGTAAGATTCTTAATATCTTGTTCTGAATACGTAGGTTTTACTTCTATTCCTTCTGCAGTTAGAAATGCATCAGCCACAGCATTTTCATGCTCGAGTTTTAGCGCTGTACTTTTTAATTGTATGTGTTGTAAATCTTTTCTTTTCATTTGTTTAGTACAAAGATTATAGTTTTTTGAAATTTTAATTCCTTTCAGTCCATATTTCAGTATTTCTTGAAGTATGAAAAATAGCTGTAATGACAATTATGTTCTCGTAGCTGTTGAAATGAATTAAGTATGGAAAATTTTCAATTAAAGCTACTCTGGTCTTATCATATCTTATTTGAAAAAGTAATGGATTTGACTTAATTATTTTTAAACTTTCCTTGAACGAATTGGAGAACGTATCGCCCAATTTAGGGTGAATGCCTTTGTACCAATCCAAAGCTGTTTTGAAATCAAGTTTAGCTTCCTCTACAATTACAATTTTATAACCCACCGTCAATATCTTTTAGAAAATCATCAATATCTTGAGCTGAAGATGGATTCTTAAGATATTTCTCAGTTCTTTCTCTAACTTGGTCCATTTGCCATTGAGGGATTTCTAAAGTATTCGACTTTGGAAGAATAATCACTTCAACTTCATCAGCATTAAAATCATTCGGCAGTGTGATGCTTATTTTGTGATTTTTCACCTTAACGATTTGTCTTATGGGTTCCATTATTTTATGTTTTTAGCAAAGTAAATATACTCTTTTCCAATGGTATTAAATTAAATAACAGCGTCGGGCTTACTATTCAAGATCCAATCGTTCCTGTTCCGTTTTTTCTGCCAGACGTTTTTCGATTATGGGTGTAATCAAGGTTTTTCTTGGTTTGACTTTTACAAAAGGAAACAATTCTAAATCATGTTTCATTTTATCCTGTTTGTTAGGATGTTTGTTTGTTCCCAATAAAATTTCTTTCCCAGAATCAAATAGTTCCTGCGCGGTATCCGCACTTTCCTGAATTTTTCTTTTGATGATTCCGTCATTAAGTTGTTTCAGGAAACCGCCATTTGCCTCTATGTCTTTGAATAAAGCCAATGCTTTTTCCGCTAGTTGATTGGTTAGGTTTTCGATATAATAACTGCCGTCTGCCGGATTATTGACTTTGTCAAAATAACTTTCATTTTTGAGGATCAACAATTGGTTTCTCGCTATGCGGTCGCCAAATTCGTTGTCTTTGTGGTACAAAGCATCATAAGGTAAATTGGCAATAGCATCCGCTCCTCCAATAATGGCACTCATACATTCAGTTGTGGTACGCAACATATTTATATTGTAATCGTATAATGTTTTGTTACGTTTGGTAGGCGAAACGATGATGTTGCACGCTAAAGTATGGTTGTATTCCTTGGCGACGAGATTAAAAAGCAAGCGCAACGCTCGTAGTTTTGCAATTTCAAAAAAGTAATTTGTTCCTACGGCCACTTCAAAAACAATGGGTGTATTTATGGCGTCAATTCTATTGAAATACTCATTGGCTTGTCCTACACTATAGGCAATTTGCTGCACCATAGTGGCACCGGCATTTTGATACAACGCAGCGTTGATACTAAGTAGCGATACCGATGTTGTTGCTGCCGAAAGCAAATTCAGGGTGTCAAAATTGCTTTTTTCTTTAGTTGTAAACCAGTTTCCATCTTTGGCTAATTGTCCTATAGGATCCAGATTACAGAAAATTACAGTGTTGCTTTTCTTGGCGAAAACATCAATTTTTTTGACGAAATCGATTGAAATAAATCCCAGGTTAAAATATACTGTAACGTTCTCTAAAGGCAATTTTTCCAATAGATCGGTAACGTTAATTGATTCGTTTTCTATTGTAAAGCGCAGGCTGTCTGCCCCGCGATTCAGTGTGTCTAATGCCCGTTCTATTGATTTTTCAAGGTCGTAGACAAATATATTTTGGCAAATTCTAAATTCTGTTGCTTTTGTGGTAACGGGAAATACTTTTGTAAACTCCTCTTTGTGGTAAAAAGGTTTTACCTGAATGTCTTCCGGAGAATTCCAAACTACGGTTTCATTGTAATCCGATCCATTGAGTTCAAATTGGATTTTTTGTTTCCATTGTTTGGAGGAAATGGGGTTGAAATCATCGAAAAGGTTTGTATCCATTTTGTTAGTCATTTTCCTCACTCCAGTCCTCTTCATAGGAGAGGGAACCGAAACTTGGTGTTCTGTTTTTAATAATTACTATAAATTGTACACTCTCTTCCCTTTGGGAATGGTTGGGAATGGGATTTTATTTTTGAATCGTGTCGCCTTCAAATTCGATGATGTAAATGTCTTCACTATCTTTTTTCATATAGTATTTTTCTCGGGCGTATTTTTCTATTTGTTCGGAATTGTTTAATTGTTTGATATTCTCTTTGTCTTTTTTTATTTCGTCTTTGTAATATTCTGCATTGTCTTCCAGATCTTTAATTTGTTTGTCTAAAATGCGATGATCAAAATACGAATAGTTGTCCAGAAAAATCATCCAAGACGAAAAGAACAACAGGACCCAGACATATTTGTTGCTCAGGAATTTAAACCAAGGTTTGTCTTTATATGGATTTGTCATTTTTTTTATTTTTTTTAGCCCCGATTATAGTGGAAATCCTTTTAGTAGGTGATACTGACGAAGGAAGATTCACCTACTAAAAGATTGCAACGGAAAGCGGGAAATAGCTCCTACTAATTATTCTGTTAAAATTACAACTAAATCACAGAATTTTTTGATTTATTACTGCGCGCACCACATCAATGGCTACCGTGTTGTACTTGTCATTTGGAATAATGATGTCCGCAAATGCCTTGGTTGGTTCAATGAACTGCTCGTGCATTGGCTTTAATGTGGTTTGGTATCTGTTAAGTACTTCATTCATGTCACGGCCACGTTCCATTATATCGCGTTTCATGCGTCGGATTAATCGTTCGTCAGAATCGGCATGAACGTATATTTTTACATCAAATAATTCTCTTAATTCGGGATTGGCCAAGATTAAAATTCCTTCTACAATCATCACTTTTCTGGGATGAGTAAAAACGGTATCGTCAGACCGGTTGTGGGTTACAAAGGAATAAACGGGTTGGTGAATGTTATTTCCTTCCTTTAATTCTTTGAGGTGGGCCACTAGCAACTCAAAATCAATGGCTCGGGGATGATCAAAATTGATCAATGCTCTTTCATCAAAGGAGAGTCCGTGATTTTCTTTGTAATATGAATCTTGTGAAATAATACCAACTTCTGTCTGTGGTAATTCATTCATAATCTGATGTACAACGGTTGTTTTTCCGCTTCCTGTACCACCTGCAATTCCTATAATGAGCATAAATTTTTTTATTATGTTTTTATTGGAACAAAAATAGGAATTTAATCGAGAGCAGATTTTGTTTTTTGAGGAAATCTTGCTAATTTAATATATTTACGAGTCATTTTTTAAGGGTATTTAGCTATCTTTAAATTCTAAACGAGAAACTATTGTATTCCCAAATTAATAAAAACATAAGTCGTTATGTCACTTTTGAACCCAAAGAATTAGAAATTTTCAATTCTTTGCTGGAATATAAAACCGTTGCTAAGAAAACGGTTTTACTTCAGGAAGGCGAAATGTGCCATTTTGAAGCTTTTGTCATCAAAGGTTGTGTCCGGAAATATTATATTGACGACAATGGTTTTGAAGTTATTCTGCAATTTGCCCTCGAGAATGCGTGGGTGAGCGATATTTCTTTTAGTATATACGAAGATGCACCAAGCCGTGTGTATATCGAAACGTTGGAAGATTGTGATTTTTTGCTGTTCAGCCCGGAAGCAAAAGAAGAATTATTTGCCAAAGCACCAAAGTTTGAACGCGCGTTCCGCATCCTGATGCAGCGCAGTCTGGCCGTTACGCAAGACCGTTTGTTTCATACTATTTCTAAAACAGCGACCGAGAAATACATAGAGTTTCTGGAACAGTATCCCACACTATCGCAGCGCGTTGCCCAGCATTACATTGCTTCTTATCTAGGGATTTCGGCTGAGTTTTTAAGTAAAGTGAGAGCCAAAATGACAAAACTTTAAAGTCTCATAATTTTTAATTTCTTGTCCTGGTTCAATGCAGCTGCCTTTTTTTTGACGCACCTTTGCATTATATTTTTAAAGAATAGAACAATGGAAAATACAGATAAAAATACAGAAGGAGTACTTACGCATTTTGTTTTGCACAAAGGAAACACGCGGGGTCATGCCAATCACGGTTGGCTGGAATCCTATCATACGTTTAGTTTTGCGAATTATCAAAATCCGGAGCGAATGAATTTTGGCGTATTGCGCGTGCTCAATGATGACAGAGTCAATCAGGGGATGGGTTTTGGGAAACATCCGCATGACAATATGGAAATCATTTCTATTCCGCTCGAAGGCGATTTAGAACACCATGACAGTATGGGCAATACTACCGTAATCAAGGAAGGGGATATTCAGGCCATGAGTGCCGGTACCGGAATTTTTCACAGCGAATACAATAAAAATAAAGACCAGCTGGTTAAATTTTTGCAGATTTGGATTTATCCAAATAAAAAAAATGTAACGCCTCGTTATGATCAAGTTACTTTAGATTTAAACGACCGTCACAATAAACTCCAACAAATTCTATCCCCAAATCCTGAGGATGAAGGTGTTTGGATTCATCAAGATGCGTGGTTTCATATAGGGAAATTCGACGAGAATTTTGCTGCCACGTATGCATTAAAAAAACCCGGAAACGGAATCTACGCTTTTGTTTTGAAAGGCGATTTTGCCATAGGAAACATTGCTTTAAACGAGCGAGACGGAGTAGGAATCTGGGATACCAATGCTATTAAAATTACCGCTAATTCCGCTAGTGCCGAAATCCTGTTGATGGAAGTACCCATGCAATTGTAATTGATTTTTGATGATCATATTCGTCAGTTCGAGTGATCCCGCTTTTGGGCGGGATCGTATCGAGAACAAGAAAATTTTGAATTAAAAACGGTTCTCGATACGCTTTGCACTCGAACTGACGTTTGGTATAATTACACATGATGTTTTCAAACGTTTCCGGTCAATAAATTGCAGCCACCGTAATCCGATTGATAAATGCCGTTCCTGCATGGAATGGCGTGGGTGTGTTGCAGGATTCGCAAGCAAAGAAAGTGTTTCTGGAAAATCATTTAAGTAGCGCTGCTGTTCCGCACGATTCTGACGCAGCAAAAAAGAATTATGTGAACAAGTTGTTTTTTAAACAATACTTAATGCAAATTATTTATATTTGCTTCGTAAGAATTCAATTGAGTTTAGTAGTAGAAAATTGAGCTTTTTTCGCACGGAAAGAACAACAAAAAGTAGCATTTTAGCATGAACCAATGAACCATTCCGAACAAAAAAACACCACTTGGCTGTTTGAAATAACACCTAAAAATAAATTTTTCTCCCTTAACCTGAAGGAAGTGTGGCAGTATAGAGATTTGCTGCTGCTTTTTGTAAAAAGGGATGTGGTGACCGTCTATAAGCAAACGGTTTTAGGGCCACTTTGGTACCTTATACAACCGCTGTTTACCTCCATTACTTTTACTATTATTTTCAATAATGTTGCGGGCATCAATACCGGAACCGTGCCGCCTTTTTTGTTTAATTTGGCCGGGATTACCGTTTGGAATTACTTCACGGCCTGTCTCAATGGTACCTCGAATACCTTTGGCAGTAATGCAGGTATCTTTGGGAAAGTATATTTCCCTCGCATTATTGTACCGCTGTCTATTGTTGTTTCCAACTTATTGAAGTTTGGAATTCAATTTTTTATATTCATTTGTTTTTACGGCTATTATTATGCCCAAGGAGCTGCCATAGGGATGAATACAGCGACTTTGTTTTTTCCACTACTGATCGTTATGATGGGAGTTTTAGGATTGGGACTGGGAATGTTTATCTCTTCCTTAGTCACTAAATACCGAGATTTTAGTAATTTGGTTGGTTTTGGAGTGCAATTATTGATGTATTTGTCCGCCGTGATGTACCCAATGGCACTCATCAAAGAAAAATTGCCGGATTACGGCTGGCTGATAACCTACAATCCCTTGGCGTATGTGATCGAAACGACACGATACATGCTGCTGGATGTTGGACACATATCTGTTTTGGGATTGGGATATACCTTTTTGATTACGGTACTGGTGTTCTTAGTGGGAGTTTTGATTTTTAACAGAACCGAAAAAAGTTTTATCGATACAGTGTAAAGAACACCGGTCCTGATGAAAGGGTTCATTTTAGGATTGATTTTTTAGCCAGTAAGAAAAGTAAGAAAGTTAAGCTGTTGGGTATAATTAATTTTTGATGATAATTTTCCGTCAGTTCGAGTGATTCCGCTTTTGGGCGGGATCGTATCGAGAACAAGAAAATTTTAAATTAAAAACGGTTCTCGATACGCTTCGCACTCGAACTGACGTTTGGTATAATTACACGCAACGGGAATAAAAGTAAGTTTTTAAGGGTAACAAACCGTAATGCCTTACTGGTTCAAAAGGAAATATCCGTTCTTATCAAAAAACAAAAAGACGATACATTTATAGTATGGTACGGTATAGTTAAAATCGGTTTGGTAGGGCGTCTTTTTTAGTCACTGATTTAGGTGATTTTTCATCTGGGTTTAAATGGATTTCGCAAATGGTTTGTATTGATTGCTAGTTATTTGTGTCTTTTTTTATGTTTTCTTGTGTTTCAGAGGAGAAATAAAAAATAAAACGGCAACATATTCTAGTTATATTTGCCTCTATTATCTATGACTTTTTCAGCTCATTAATGTGAGTTGAAGTCGCGAAGCGGTAGGTTAAAATGTACAATTCAATTGTAATTGTTTAAAAAAAAATGAATTCAAGTATAAAAATAGCGGTAATTGGATTAGGGTATGTCGGACTTCCATTGGCTCGATTATTTGCAACTCAATATGCTGTTGTGGGATTTGATATCAATGCCTCTCGGGTAGCATCCTTACAATCAGGCACGGATACTACACTGGAGATTTCGGATGAAGTATTACGCAAGGTATTAGTCTCAAGTTTTGTCACCTCGAGCGCAGTCGAAAAATCGTCTGTTACAAACGGATTAATAGTATCTTCAGAAAGCACTGCTATTGCGGATTGCAATTATTACATCATCACGGTGCCAACTCCGGTAGACAAAAATAATCGTCCAGACTTAACGCCTTTGTACAAATCCTCTGAAACGGTGGGAAAGGTTTTAAAAAAAGGCGATATCGTTATCTACGAATCCACTGTTTATCCTGGTGTAACTGAGGAAGAATGTGTGCCTGTATTAGAAAAATTTTCAGGATTAAAATTCAATGTTGATTTTTTTGCCGGCTATTCCCCGGAACGAATTAATCCCGGAGACAAAGAACATACGGTCGAGAAAATTCTGAAAGTGACTTCTGGTTCCACGCCGGAGATCGGAATAAAAGTGAATGAATTATACCAATCTGTTATTACGGCAGGAACACATCTGGCTCCTTGTATAAAAGTAGCCGAAGCCGCCAAAGTAATTGAAAACTCACAGCGCGATATCAATATAGCGTTTGTAAACGAATTGGCCAAGATATTTAATTTAATGAATATTGATACGCATGCCGTTTTGGAAGCAGCGAGCACCAAATGGAATTTTCTGCCTTTCAAACCCGGATTAGTGGGCGGACATTGTATTGGGGTAGATCCCTATTATTTGGCACAACGCGCACAAGAATTTGGATATCATCCTGAAATTATATTAGCAGGAAGACGCCTAAATGACAGTATGGGAGAATATGTAGCGTCTCAAATTGTAAAATTGATGATCAAAAAGGGCATTTCTATAAATGGTGCGGCACTTTTAATGCTGGGCATCACCTTTAAAGAAAACTGTCCCGACGTGCGCAATACCAAAATTGTGGATGTAATCACTGCGTTAGCAGATTATGGCATTGTCATCACCATTTATGATCCCTTGGCAAACCCATCAGAAGTACAACACGAATACCAATTAGAAACAACCGCTACAGTGCCCAATAAAAAATTTGATGCCATTGTGTTAGGAGTGGCGCATGCTGCCTTTTTAGCGATAGATTTGTCACAGTTACAAAAAGAAACTAGTGTGTTGTATGATGTAAAAGGAGTTTTAGGGGATGCAGTAGATGGGAGATTGTAAATAGTACTACGGATTCAAACCATAATAGTAGAAAACATGAAAATAGGGATAACATTCAGTGCTTTTGATTTGTTGCATGCCGGACATATCAAAATGTTAGAGGAAGCAAAAGGACAGTGTGACTATTTAATTGCGGGACTGCAAACAGATCCTACTATCGATCGTCCTGAAAAAAACAGGCCTACCCAATCTGTGGTTGAACGCTATATTCAACTCAAAGGCTGTAAGCATGTAGATGAAATAGTTCCTTATGCAACAGAGCAAGATCTGGAGGATATTTTACGTGCGTTCAAAATTGATGTCCGCATCGTAGGAGATGAATATAAAGAAAAGAATTTTACGGGACGAAACTACTGTGAAGAAAAAGGGATCGTGCTTTTTTTTAATATACGAGACCATCGCTTTTCAAGTAGCAGCTTGCGAAAAGAAGTCACAGAGAAAGAACTGATGAAAGAGAAGTAGTGTTTTTAGTGAATGGTGAAAAGTAAAAAGTGGAGCTATAGAGGTTAGGGGCGTGTTTATGTTCTAAAATTCAAACATTTCATCCTCTCACTGTACTCTAAAGTATTCAAGTCATTACAGCAAAGAAGTTTGCGTTTAGTAGTCTTCATACTAAGTTTTTTAAGTCATTAACTCGAAACTTTAAAAAAGAAGCGAAAGAAAAAAAGGGAATTTAATTTGATTCCTGTCTAAATAAAAATATAATTAAAATAGTCGCCAATAGGCTGTTTTGTAAACCCCAAAATCGAGGCGTCAAATCACTTATAAGCACTAATTGCACAAAAAACACTATGAAAAAACAGCCTGCAGTAACACATGTAATCCTTACCGGAGGAGTGGGAAGCCGATTGTGGCCGCTATCTCGCAAAAGTCAACCCAAACAATATTTAGATTTATTTGAAGGTAAATCGTTATTTGCAATGACCGTGGAGCGCAATCGTACTTTGGTGGACCAGATTATGGTTGTGGGAAATAGTGATAACTGTCATTTAAGTCGACACGTTCTAGAAAAATCCAATACTCCATATATTGATATTGTTGAATCTACTCCGCGAAATACGGCTGCAGCCATCGCTTTTGCTGCACTAGCTTCTGATCCGGAGACTGTTTTAATCGTGACGCCCTCGGATCATATTATAGGCGATATGGAACACTATAATAAGGCGATTCAGGAAGCAGTAGAAAAGGCTTCTAACGGTTTTATTGTTACTTTCGGTATTATTCCGACGAAACCGGAAACGGGATACGGGTATATTGAGCGCAAGGGTGAGGATGTGGTTTCCTTCCGGGAAAAACCCAATCAGGTATCTGCAAGAGATTTTATAGCCAGAGGCAATTTTTTATGGAACAGCGGGATGTTTTGTTTCAAAGCGGGCGTTTTTCTGGAGGAATTAAAGACCTATAATCCGGAAGTCTATGAAAAATCTAAAATTGCATGGGACAACAACAGCAATGGAAATCTAGATTTGGCTTTATCCATGGATATACCATCCATCAGTATTGATTATGCGGTAATGGAGCGCAGTAAAAAGATAAAAGTGGTCGTGTCTGAATTTTCATGGTCGGACTTGGGTTCTTTCGAATCGGTGTACGACTATTTAGTGGCAACGGGACATCCTGTTGATCCCAATGGAAACATGGTGATTGGCAATACAAATTATACGGCGTTTGTGGGAATGAAAAACACTATTTTCGTCTATACGGATACTGCTAATTTGATTCTTCAAAAAAATAGTTCTCAAGATGTTAAGAATGTATACAATGCATTGGAACAGGAAAAACCGGAATTATTACAGTAATGGACACCGCCTCAAAAATATATATCGCAGGACACAATGGAATGGTGGGAAGTTCGTGCATCTATCCTAAATTGGCACCACAGCCCTTGAAAGAGGAATACTTGCTCACAGGTCCCTTGGAACCAGCAAACTGGACGGTACCCCAGAAAACTAATGAACATCTCCAAAATGCACGCACTAGGATGGAAACATCAGGTGCAGCTGGAAGAAGGAATCCAGAAAACATACGATTGGTTTTTGGAGAATGTAAATGCATTTAAGCAAGTTAAGATGTAGGGAAAAGTTTAATCGGTTAGGAAAGGTTTAATCGGTTAAGAAAAGGTTAATCGTTTAATCGGTTAGGAAAGGGTTAATCGGTTAAGAAAAGGTTAATCGTTTAATCGATGAGAAAAAAGTTTAATCGTTTAAGAAAGGTTTAATCGATTAACGAAATAGTAAACAATTAACCAGTTAAACACTTAACCCATTAACCATTTAAAGAAAAAAGTGTAATCGATTAACGAAATAGTAAACGATTAACCAGTTAAACGATTAACCCATTAACCATTAAAAAAAACAACCAAGCAAGCAGAAAATAATGCACAACGAAATAGTTATCTATCAGGCAGAAATGCTGTCAAGCCATATTGAGGTTCGCATAGAAGATGAGACTGTGTGGCTAACTCAATTACAAATGGTAGATTTATTTCAATCAACAAAACAAAATATTAGTCTCCATATTAATAATGTTTTCAAAGAAGGGGAACTAGACGAATTTTCAACTGTCAAGGAATACTTGACAGTTCAACAAGAAGGTTCTAGAAAGATAAAGCGAAGAGTTAAGCTATACAATCTCGATGTGATTATTTCCGTCGGTTATAGAGTGAAGTCAAAAACGGGGACACAATTCAGGATATGGGCAACTAATACTTTGAAATCCTATTTGTTGAAAGGCTATGCGATTCAGAATAGAATTGAAAATATCGAGAAAAAGATTTTCGAGCATGACCAGAAAATTGAAATTTTGTTAAATACCTCTCTTCCCCTAAATCAAGGGATTTTCTATGATGGACAAATTTTCGATGCACATTCCTTTGTTTCCAGACTGATAAAATCTGCAAAAAAATCGATCCTTCTTATTGATAATTTCGTTGACGAAACTGTTTTAATACAGTTGTCAAAGAGAGAAAAAGGAGTTGGCGTTATTATTTACACAAAAGACATTACTAAACAGTTAAAACTCGATTTAGAGCGGTTCAATACCCAATACGAACTTATCGAAATTAAGGAATTCGCTAAATCACATGATCGTTTTTTGATAATCGATGAAACGGAAGTATATCATATAGGAGCATCACTTAAAGACTTAGGCAAAAAATGGTTTGCTTTCTCAAAATTGAATATTGACCCTGCAACATTGCTTGGAAAATTATACTAGTAGTAGGAAAGGGTTAATCGTTTAAGAAAGGTTTAATCGGTTAGGAAAGGGTTAATCGATGAGAAAAAGGTTTAATCGGTTAGGAAAGGGTTAATCGATGAGAAAAAGTGTAATCGATTAACGAAATAGTAAACGATTAACCAGTTAACCACTTAAACGATTAACCATTAAAGGAAAAAGATTTAATCGGTTAACGAAATAGTAAACGATTAACCAGTTAAACGATTAACCCATTAACCATTTAAAAAACAACCAAGCAAGCAGAAAATAATGAACAACGAAATCATCATTTATCAATCTGAAATTCTGACAAGCCAAATTGAGGTTCGTATTGAAGATGATACGGTGTGGTTAAATCGAATTCAACTCGCTGATTTGTTTGATCGTGATATTAAAACTATAGGCAAGCATATTTCTAATGCACTCAAAGAAGAACTTGAAGGAATTCAAGTTGTCGCAAAATTTGCGACAACTGCTAGTGATGGTAAAACGTATCAAGTAGAGTTTTATAATTTGGACATGATTATGTCTTTAGGTTATAGAGTGAAATCAAATAGAGGGGTTCAGTTTCGTATTTGGGCAAATAAAATTCTGAAAAACTATCTGCTCAAAGGCTATGCTATTCATCATCGAATGGATGTTTTAGAAAAAAAAGTAGGTTCTTTGGAAAATAAAAACAATGAATTTGATTTGATTTTAAAAACAAATTTGTCTCCTAATCAAGGGATTTTCTATGATGGACAAATTTTCGATGCACATTCCTTTGTTTCCAGACTGATAAAATCTGCAAAAAAATCGATCCTTCTTATTGATAATTTCGTTGACGAAACTGTTTTAATACAGTTGTCAAAGAGAGAAAAAGGAGTTGACGTTATTATTTACACAAAAGACATTACTAAACAGTTAAAACTCGATTTAGAGCGGTTCAATTCCCAATACGAACTTGTCGAAATTAAGCAATTTTCCAAATCACATGATCGTTTTTTGATAATCGATGAAACGGAAGTGTATCATATAGGAGCATCACTTAAAGACTTAGGCAAAAAATGGTTTGCTTTCTCAAAATTGAATATTGACCCTGCAACATTGCTTGGAAAATTATACGAGTAGTAGGAAAGGGTTAATCGTTTAAGAAAGGTTTAATCGGTTAAGAAAAGATTAATCGTTTAATCGATGAGAAAAGTTTAATCGTTTAAGAAAGGTTTAATCGGTTAATCGATGAGGAAAAAGTTTAATCGGTTAACGAAATAGTAAACTATTAACCAATTAAACTATCAGTCGTTCCTGCTAAAAAAAAAACAGCCTTTTAGGGTAACTATAGTGTGATAAAGTAAAAGCTAAGATTAAAAATATTCTTGAACTGGTAATGCAAGTTGACAGAGTTCCTGAAAAATTTTTAAAACATTTGTCCGGAAGCGATGGAGTTTATGAAATAAGAGTTGAATATCAATCCAATATTTACAGAATATTTTGTTGTTTCGACAAAGGAAACGTAGTTGTATTATTCAATGCCTTTCAAAAGAAAACTCAGAAAACTCCCAATAGCGAATTAGAAAAAGCAATACGATTGAGAAAAGAATATTTTTCAACTAAAACAAATTAGACATGGACAAATATAGCCACATAACTAATTTTGATCAACTTATTGAAGTTGAACACGGAAAAATTGGAACAGAAAGCAGAAATAAATATGAGGAACACACTCAAATGTTTATTATCAGCGAAATGCTGAAGCAAGCAAGAAAAGAAGCAAAAATGACACAGGAACAGCTTGCCGAAAAGACAGGGACTAAAAAAAGTTATATTTCTAAAATTGAAAATGGAAAAGGAAATATTCAAATTTCAACACTGATTCGACTTTTTGAATTAGGATTAAACAAACGAATAGGATTGACATTTTTATAAATCAGTACATCTCACTACAATTTGTTCAGGTCATGCTTTTTAAAGACCGGCTTTAAATTTGGAATCCAGGTAGTTTGCCTTATGGATTAACCATTTAAAGAAAAAAGGTTTAATCGGTTAAGAAAAGTGTAATCGGTTAATCGATGAGAAAAAAGTTTAATCGATTAAGAAAGGTTTAATCGGTTAATCGATGAGAAAAAAGTTTAATCGTTTAAGAAAGGTTTAATCGATTAACGAAATAGTAAACAATTAACCAATTAACCAGTTAAACACTTAACCTATTAACCATTTAAAGAAAAAAGTATAATCGGTTAACGAAATAGTAAACGATTAACCAGTTAAACGATTAAACGATTAACCATTTAAAAACAACAACCAAGCAAGCAGAAAATAATGAACAACGAAATAGTTATCTATCAGTCTGAAATTCTATCAAGCCATATTGAGGTTCGAATTGAAGATGAGACCGTATGGTTAACGCAGTTGCAAATGTCAGCCTTATTTCAAACGACTCGAAACAACATCACGTTGCACATTGGAAACCTATTTAAAGAGCAAGAGTTAGAAGCAGGTTCAGTTAGTAAGGATTTCTTACTAACTGCTTCTGATGGCAAAAAATACAAAACAAAGCTATACAATCTCGATGTGATTATTTCCGTCGGTTATAGAGTGAAGTCAAAAACGGGGACACAATTCAGGATATGGGCAACTAATACTTTGAAATCCTATTTGTTAAAAGGCTATGCGATTCAGAATAGAATTGAAAATATCGAGAAAAAGATTTTCGAGCATGACCAGAAAATTGAAATTTTGTTAAATACCTCTCTTCCCCTAAATCAAGGGATTTTCTATGATGGACAAATTTTCGATGCACATTCCTTTGTTTCCAGACTGATAAAATCTGCAAAAAAATCGATCCTTCTTATTGATAATTTCGTAGACGAAACTGTTTTAATACAGTTGTCAAAGAGAGAAAAAGGAGTTGGCGTTATTATTTACACAAAAGACATTACTAAACAGTTAAAACTCGATTTAGAGCGGTTCAATTCCCAATACGAACTTGTCGAAATTAAGCAATTTTCCAAATCACATGATCGTTTTTTGATAATCGATGAAACGGAAGTGTATCATATAGGAGCATCACTTAAAGACTTAGGCAAAAAATGGTTTGCTTTCTCAAAATTGAATATTGACCCTGCAACATTGCTTGGAAAATTATACGAGTAGTAGGAAAGGGTTAATCGTTTAAGAAAGGTTTAATCGGTTAAGAAAAGGTTAATCGTTTAATCGATGAGAAAAGTTTAATCGGTTAGGAAAGGTTTAATCGATGAGAAAAAGGTTTAATCGATTAACGAAATAGTAAACGATTAACCAATTAAACGATTAACCAATTAACCAATGAAAAGAACTAGATATGGATTTAAGTTTATTTCAATCAAAAATTTATGAATTTCGTGGAGTAAAAGTTATGCTTGACTTTGATTTATCATCACTATATGAAGTGGAAACAAGAAGTTTAAAACAATCAGTGCGTAGAAACGATTATCGATTTCCTGATGATTTTATGTTTCAACTCAATAAAATAGAATGGCAGGAGCTTATCACAAATTGTGATAACCTACCAGAATCAATAAAGTTTAGCCCTCAAACCCCATTTGCTTTCAGTGAACAAGGAGTTGCAATGCTTAGTACGGTTTTAAAATCTAAAAAAGCAGTTGAAACTAATATCGCCATTATGCGTGCCTTTGTAGAAATCAGAAAAACAATTAGTTTGCAAAGTCATCTTTCTGAACAAATCATGGAATTGAAAAATGATTTGGAACAACGCCTTGGAGAACACGATGTACAATTGATGGAAATTTATACTGTAATGGATCAATTTATTGAAGAAAAAATAGAGCAAAAGAAATGGGAAAATCGAAAAAAACTGGGATATAAATAAACGTTAAAGGAAAAAGGTTTAATCGATGAGAAAAGGGTTAATCGGTTAGGAAAAGGGTTAATCGGTTAAGAAAAGTTTAATCGGTTAATCGATGAGAAAAAAGTTTAATCGATGAGAAAAGTTTAATCGGTTAGGAAAGGTTTAATCGGTTAAAAAAAAGTGTAATCGGATAACGAAATAGTAAACGATTAACCAGTTAAACGATTAAACAATTAACCACTTAAACGATTAACCATTTAAAGAGAAAAACTTAATCGGTTAACGAAATAGTAAACGATTAACCAGTTAAACGATTAACCAATTAACCATTTAAAGGAAAAGATTTAATCGGTTAAGAAAAGATTAATTGTAAACCTTTTTATTTCTAATGCTATAAAAAATTGCTACTTTTGCGCAAGCCGCACAAAATAACTGTAAAATGGGATTTTGAGCAGCGAAGCTTTTATAAAAATAAAGAATTGGGTGTAGCGGTTCGTTATTAGGTAATAGTGTTCCCCTTTAGAATTTAAAATACTTGAAAAAAAATTATGGAAATAATAGGTACTGCCGTAGTGTCCTTTTAATCCTCTTTCATTCTGTCCGGATAAGCGCTCAGGATATATTAAAAACTGCCGATTGGAGTACTCCGCCAGTAGACAATTTATCGGGTGCTGCTCTCGAAAAGAGTAGAGCTTAGTTGAAAAGCAACAATATGACTATTCATCAGGCCGAACCTCTAGCTTTATCGACAGGAATGCCCGCTTCAGAATTTACTAAATTACGCGCTCGCTTAATCGTACCGCTTTCAAAAAAAATCGGAAAAAGCTCCCTTAACAACGGATTAGAACTTCCTACAATAAAAACGATAAAGAGTTGTTTGTTTTATTCTAGTTAACCCCTTGGGTGTAATGCAATTTGTTTAATTTTTTAACCACATAGAAACATAGGTAAGTCGAAAGTTTAAAAGTCGTAAAGTCAAAAGAATTAACTTTAAGTAAAACAGCTTTAAATTATATTGTTACATAATTTTATCCTGATTTTAAAACACGACATTATACCATGGTTATTACTTATATTTTAAAATTACGTGCTGTGCATCAATTTTTTCTTTAAGATTAATGGGAAATTTATTCATTACGCCCAACGGGTTTCTTGTTATTTAAAAAATAGTATAAGTAGCACGAAAAATATATTGTCGCAATTATTAAAAAGAGTTTTCTGCCACAGATTGGATGAATTAAAACGATTTTTAAAGCTGCGTGGCGAATTAATCTGTGCCGATCTTTGAAATTTATGGCAAAGAAATATAGAATTTTAGTAAAACACGACATTAAATTTTAGTTATTACTTATTTAAAAAAATAGTACTTAAAATATTTCGAATTAAAAAAATACACATTTTTACACATTACTTATGAGAAAAATAATTGTTGCTCTTTTATTGTTGTTTGCTTTTTTCCAATCTTCCCATGTACTTGCACAGGACTTGTTAAAAAGTACTGATTTGAGTACTTTAAAAGTGGATAATTTGATCGATAGCGACATCGCAAAAATAAAAACTCAGCTGCAAACAAACAATATGACGATTGAACAAGCAGAACCTATGGCTCTAGCCAAAGGAATGCCCGCTTCGGAGTTTGCTAAATTAAGAACTCGAATTGCTGGTCTGTCCTTGCAAACAGGCGTTTCAAATACTAGTAATTCCAGTGATACGGAAGATAGAAAACAAGAAAAAATCGTCAATACGAAAGTAAAAGATACCCTAAATGCTTTAATTTTTGGTTCGGAGCTTTTCGATAATCCTACCTTAAATTTTGAACCCAATTTAAAATTGGCTACGCCTGTAAATTACGTGTTGGGACCCGGCGATGAATTGCAGGTTAGTGTGTATGGAGTACAAGAATTTAATGCTAGTATTCCCGTATCTACAGAGGGTAAAATAACCATTCAATATGTAGGTCAGATTTCCGTTTCCGGAATGACGATTGAGGCTGCTACCCAAAAAATAAAAGGTGCAATCGCAAGAGTGTATAGCACAGTGGGATCAGGACAATCTCAAGTCGCAGTGACTTTAAGTCGCATCAGAACCATTAGAGTTACTATAATAGGCAGTAAGCAACCCGGTAATTATTCGATATCTTCTTTGGCAACCGTTTATAATGCGTTATTTTTAGGTGGTGGCCCGGGAAAAAACGGCAGTTACAGAAATATTGAATTGTTAAGGGATAATAAAGTATTCAAAAACATTGATATTTACCGCTTCCTTGTCAATGGAAATCAATCGGATAATGTGGGATTAAAGGATAATGATGTCATTCGAATTCCGGCCTACAATCAAAGGGTCACCGTCGAGGGACAGGTAAAACGTCCTGGTATTTTTGAAATGAAAAAAGGGGAGACATTTGCTGATTTACTGTCTTTTGCATCAGGATTCAATGAATTGGCGTATACTGCTTCGGTAAATGTATTGCAAAAAACAGCTAAAGAATTTAAAGTTCGAGATGTAAAATTCGCAGAATTTAATACTTATAAACCGTTGTCCGGGGATGTGTTTAGAGTGACTAAAATTCTGAATCGTTTTGAAAACCGTATCAAAATTGACGGTGCTGTTTTTAGACCGGATACCTATTCTTTTTATGAAGGAATGCGTGTTTCCGATTTGATTGCAAAGGCGGAAGGTCTAAAAGAAGATGCGTATAGCAACAGAGCGAGAATCATTCGACTACAATCGGATTTGACCACGGAAATAGTCAATGTAAATTTAGCCAAAGCCTTAGCAGGGGATCTAGAAGCGGATGTTGCATTATTTAAAGAAGACATCGTAACGGTGTATTCAATTTTAGATTTTGTTGAAGACTTTAAAATAACCATTGATGGTGAGATTAAAAAACCAGGTGTTTATCAGTATCATGAAAACTTAACCTTAAATGATCTATTGGTTCAAGCTGGTGGATTAACAGGATCGGCTTCTAAGAGAGTTGAGATAGCAAGAATGATTCAATCGGAAGAAATAGACGATGCCAATCCGAATAAAGCGGAATTGTTTAATATCGAAATTACGGCTGATAACAATGAACAGTTAAAGAACTTTGATTTGAAGCCTTTTGATGTGGTGAATATCCGTAAAATGGCGGTGTATGATAAACCAGAGATGGTCACTATCAGCGGAGCGGTCCATTATGCCGGTAAATATGTTTTGGCAACTAAAAAAGACAAAGTCTATGATATTGTTGCACGAGCAGGTGGCTTGACATCAGTTGCCAATATAGAGGGAGTTAAGATCAAGAGACCCATTCAAGCCGAACAAATAGAAGCATTGGAAAATGTAAATATGAATTTGGGTAAAAAAGACAGTATCCAAAACAAGCTTACTAAAAAACTAAAAGAAGATTTAAAATTTGCCACCATACCAGTGGATTGGAAAGCCATTGTTGAAAATCCAAAAAGCAACACCAATGTAACTTTGTTTCCCGGTGATGAGATTGAAGTGGCTACTTACAATGAAGGGGTTAAAGTGGCAGGTAATGTATTGTTAACTTCGGAGATTCCTTATACAAAAGGAAAAGGATTTAATTATTATTTAGATGCTGTTGGTGGTATCGATGCCAAGGGCTGGAAGAAAAAGGCCTACATTATTTATCCAAATGGTAAAGCAGATGTAGTAAGTTCTTTCTTATTCATAAAAACGTATCCTAAAGTGACTGCAGGTTCTCAAATTATAGTGCCAGAAAAACCGGAAGTTAAAAAAATGAGTGCCGGGGAATGGGTAGGAATAGGAAGTGTAATGTCAAGTTTAGCGTTACTTATTTTGACCGCTTTTAAGTAGGTATCTTTAGTTTTTGCTCCAGTCCTAAAGGGAATCGAAAATTCAGCACTTTATATTTTTGAACCAGATCCAAAGGAAGGGAAATGAAAAATTAATAATCTACTTCTCGATACAATTTTATGCAACTGCTGTCGCTATTTTATAAAATTACTCGAAGTGACCCCTCGGTAAAAACTCGGGGCAGGCTGATTAACAGACAACGGATAACAGAAAACCGAAAAATGAACGAACAAATACCAAACGATGAAATATCGTTAAAAGAACTTATTGAAAAAGGAAGAGAATGGTTTTCTTATTTGCTTGGGCAATGGAAAATTATTGTTTTAGCAGGAGTTATAGGGGCAGCTTTAGGGTTAGCCTATTCTTTTAGTAAAAAACCGGTATATACAGCTTCTTTGTCCTTCGCACTAGAAGATGAGAAATCTGGAGGATTAGGCGGTGCCTTAGGTTTGGCGAGTTCATTTGGTATAGATCTTGGCGGCGGCGGCGGAAGTATTTTTACCGGATCTAATTTGACCGAGTTGTTCAAGTCTCGCGCTATGGTGGAACAAACTTTGTTAAGTCCAGTTGTTCTAGATGGAAAAACCATTTCTTTGGCGGAGATGTACATTCAGAATAATGGTTGGAGAGACCAATGGAACAATAATCCGAAATTTAAGGCTATTCAGTTTTTACCCGATACCAAGCGTACCCATTTTACCCGTGTACATGACAGTATCTTGGGTGTGGTATATCAAGATTTGTCTAAAACCGGATTAACAGTAGGACAAAAAGATAAAAAGATTGCTATTATTAACATAGATGTCTCTTCTACTAATGAATTGTTTTCCAAGTATTTTACGGAAGCGCTTGTCAAAGAAGTTTCTGATTTTTATGTGAATACTAAAAGTAAAAAGGCCCGCATGAATATGGATATTCTGGAACGACAAACGGATTCTATACGTGGTGAACTCAACGGAGCGATTACCGGTGTGGCGGTTGCCAATGACAATACTTTTGGATTGAATCCTGCTATGAATGTGCGTCGCGCCCCTTCCGCTAGAAGACAGGTCGATGTACAGGCAAACACAGCAATACTAACGGAATTAGTCAAACAAACGGAACTAGCTAAAGTAACTTTACGTAAAGAAACGCCTTTGATTCAGGTTATTGATCGACCTATTTTGCCTTTGATGAAAGAAAAATTTGGGAAAACAAAAGGGATTGTAATGGGTGGTTTTTTAGCGGGATTTTTAATTGTAATCTTGTTAATTGTAAGAAAGATTTTAAAACAATTGGCGTAAATATGGAAAGCAATACAATACGAGTTGGAATAACTTTTAGTGCATTTGATTTATTTCATGCCGGTCATGTAAAAATGCTGGAAGAAGCGAAACGACACTGTGATTATTTG
Source organism: Flavobacterium sp. RSP46 (assembly GCF_003984825.1). Taxonomy (NCBI): domain Bacteria; kingdom Pseudomonadati; phylum Bacteroidota; class Flavobacteriia; order Flavobacteriales; family Flavobacteriaceae; genus Flavobacterium; species Flavobacterium sp. RSP46. The sequence continues at coordinate 185,399 of NZ_RYDM01000004.1, read as the reverse complement.
ATTGTGGGTTTGCAAACTGATCCTACGCTAGATCGATTAGGTAAAAACCAACCCGCCCAAACGGTGGTGGAGCGCTACATACAGTTGAAAGGTTGTAAGTTTGTAGATGAGATTGTTCCTTATGCAACAGAACAAGATTTAGAAGATATTTTACGTTCCTTTAAAATTGATGTACGTATTATAGGGGATGAATATAAAGAAGAAACTTTTACAGGAAGAGTATATTGCGAAGAAAAAGGAATCGAATTATATTACAATAAAAGAGACCATCGTTTTTCCAGTAGTTCGTTGAGAAAAGTCGTATCCCTTAATGAACTAAAATAGTACTTTAAAATTATAAACTTCAAATAAGTTTTATTGAAAACAGCTAATAATTTTTTTTTCAATCTCATACAATCCCTTTCCTCGGTTTTATTTCCTTTAATAACTTTTCCATATGCTTCAAGGATTCTAGGTCCTGAAGGGATTGGTTTAACGAATTTTGCCGAAAATTTTTGTCGCTATTTTATGCTATTTGCGGCTCTCGGAATCCCTATTTACGGTGTTCGTGAGATTGCGAAAATAAGTACTTCATTACAATTGCGATCCAAAATTTTTTCAGAAATAATAGTAATTCATTTTACGGCCAGTTGTATTAATGTACTTGTTTATTTATTAATTATATTTTCATTTGATAAATTTCAAAATCATCTTGGGATATATTTATTGGGAGCTTTTTATATTTTTATTAATACGTTTTCAATAGAATGGTTTTTTAATGGATTGAGTGAGTTTAAGTTTATAGCACTACGATCTGTTGTCATACGTTTCTTATTTGTTGTTGGGCTTTTTGTTCTAGTTAGAAATAGTTCAGATGTATTTTGGTATTTCAGTCTTAATGTTATTGTATTGTTTGTAAATAATTTGATTAGTATTTATTATTGTAAAAATAAAACCGATTTTTCAATTAAGGATTTGGAAATTAAGAAACATATAAAGCCGTTGTTTTACATTTTTCTATCCACCCTAGCTATAAGTTTATACATTTTAATTGATACTCTGCTTTTAGGTTTTCTTAGAGGAGATACTTATGTTGGTTATTATACCCTTGCATCTAAATTAAACAAAGTGCCTTTAACTTTTATAGTTGCCTTAGGCATAGTATTAATTCCACAATTGACTTTGGCAGCACATGAAAAAAATATGGTCAGTTTTAAAAAATTAATTCAAAAATCTACTGATTTTGTCGTTATGCTTGGTGTCCCAATAACCATAGTCTTATTTCTATGTTCAAAACAATTGATAGTTTTGTTTTCTGGGCCCGAATTTTTACCAGCTACAAACAGTATGCAAATCTTGACTGGAGTATCTCTTTTGATAGGATTATCTAATATATATGGTATGCAAATATTAGTTCCTTTGGGCGAAGATAAAAAACTCTTGATTTCAGTTTTAATAGGCACCATCTTGAGTTTAACTTTGAATTTTATTTTGATACCTATTTGGGCAGATTTTGGAGCAGCTTTGACCAATTTGTTAAGTGAATTAGCTGTGACTATTCTTATGGGTTATTTTGCTTCAAGAATAATTAATATAGGTTCACCTATTAAAACACTAGCATTACAAATTATCAGTTATTCTCCTATTATAGTATTCGGATTTTATATAAACCAATATATATATTCTGATTTATTATATATGATAATAATTTCTTTCTTAATATTAGTTACATTTTTATTTGTTAATCTTAAATTACTTAAAACACCTCTTGCCATAGAATCCCTTGAGGTCATAAAACAAAAAATCGGAATATGAAAGAATATGACTATCTAATTGTAGGTGCTGGACTCTTTGGGAGTGTCTTTGCTCATGAAGTCTCCAAAAGAGGTAAAAAATGTTTGGTTATTGACAAACGGGCTCATTCAGGGGGCAATATTCACTGTGAAAAAATTGAGGGCATAAATGTGCATAAATATGGAGCTCATATCTTTCATACCAATGATAAGGATATTTGGGATTATGTTAATCAATTTGTTGAGTTTAATAGGTATACTAATTCGCCCGTTGCGGTATACGGGGGCAAAATATATAATTTACCCTTTAATATGAATACTTTTTATCAATTATGGGGAGTTTTAACACCAGATGAAGCTATAAAAAAAATTGAGGAACAAGTAAAAAATTCAGGTATAAAAGAACCTAAAAATCTGGAGGAACAAGCTATATCTCTTGTTGGTATTGATATTTACGAAAAATTAATTAAAGGGTATACTGAAAAACAATGGGGTAGGAAAGCAACGGAGTTACCTGCCTTTATTATAAAAAGATTGCCCGTAAGGTTTACGTATGACAACAACTATTTTAATGATAAATATCAAGGAATACCAATTGGAGGGTATAACAAGTTGACTGAAGGATTGTTGAACGGAATTGAAGTTCAATTGGGAGTAGATTTTTTTGCTGATCGTGAAAAATATGAAAGTTTGTGTGATAAAATCATTTTTACAGGTAAAATTGATGAGTATTTTAATTTTGAATTCGGGGAATTAGAATACAGAAGTCTTAAATTTGAGCATCAAATTCTTGATCAGGAAAATTTTCAAGGTAATGCAGTTGTAAATTATACAGAGAGAGAGATTCCTTTTACAAGAATAATTGAGCATAAACATTTTGAATTTGGTAAGCAGGCTAAAACTGTGATCACGCATGAATTTCCGCTTGAATGGTCTTCAGGTATGGAAAGTTATTATCCTATAAATGATGATTCGAATTCATTAAAATTTAAGAAATACAGTGACTTGGCTAAAAAAGAAACTAACGTATACTTTGGTGGGCGTTTAGCTGAATATCGTTACTATGATATGCATCAGATAATAGCATCATCATTAAAATTGAGTAAAATATGTTAAAAGTTACAAAGAATACTAAAGTTTTTGTTTATTGTCCTACTAATGCTGTAACGGGAGGAGCTGAATTATTACACCAATTGGTAGATGTTTTAAATAGTAACAATCTTAATGCATTTATTGTTTATTATGGAGAAGGTGATTTCAAAATTCCTGATGCATACAAAATGTACAATATTCAGCTAGCCGATACAGTTGAGGATAATTTTAATAATATTGTAGTTTTTTATGAAGCAGTATTTGATAAAATACAATTAGTTAAATATTCTCAAAAATGTCTATGGTGGTTAAGTGTTGATAATTTTTTTATTTGTTCATTTAGACATTTAATTATAAAAGATTTATTTAGATATAATTTTTCTTTTGGAGCTAAAATGACTCTTGTCAGGATTTATGAATTCTTTTTTAAAGGTAAAAATTCATTTAGAAATAATATTTCTATAAATTCACTAATTAACTTAAATGCAGTAAATGCATATCAATCCGAATATGCACAGAATTTCCTTATAAACAATGGATTTAAAGAAACTTATGCGTTGAGTGATTATATTAATACTAATTTTTATTCTGGATTTTCGGTTTCTAATCGGGAAGATATAATTCTCTATAACCCTAAAAAAGGCCTTAATTTTACAAAAAAAATAATTTCAAAAGCTCAACAGTTTATATGGGTACCTGTTGAAAATATGACCCGGTCACAGTTAATAGAAATGTTTAATAAAAGTAAACTTTATATTGATTTTGGATATCATCCAGGAAAGGATCGATTACCAAGAGAAGTTGTCTTAAACGGATGTTGTGTAATTACTGGAACTAAAGGCTCCGCACGCTTTTTTGAAGACGTTCCCATTGAGAGTTTTTACAAGTTTGATCAGAATAAAGATTCTTTGAATTCTATTATCGATAGAATACAATATTCATTAACAAATTATGAATCGGATGTGTCTAATTTTGATTATTACAGAAATCAGATTTTGCAAGAGAAAGAGTTATTTGTAAAGCAAGTTAAAAAATTATTTTCAATTAAATAAAACTTATTTCTAATTGAATGAATCAGAAGTTTTTTACGTTTATTATACATGAAATCAATATTATTAAAGATTTACTTTTTTTTTGATAGTTTATTTAAAACTAAATATAATCCTTCTAATGATCAGATGGTTAAGTTGTCTGGTAAAGATATTTTTATTGGGAAATATACTTATGGTTTTGAATCTACTCAAATTTATTCATGGGGAGAAGATATAGATATTAAAATTGGCAGATTTTCGTCTATAGGGGCAGGATTAAAATTGTTTTGTGGAGGTAACCATAGTACTTCGTTTGTTAGTTCTTACCCATTTGGATCGGTCTATCCAAATTTTTTGAAAGTAGTTTTCGATAAATCAATTGTATTTAGTAACGGTGATATAAAGATTGGTAATGATGTTTGGATAGGTAGAGATGTTACAGTAATGAGCGGAATAAGTATTGGTGATGGTAGTGTGATAGCCGCGAACAGTCATGTTGTTAAAAATGTTGAACCATATTCTATTTACGGTGGTAATCCAGCTAAATTTATTAGATATAAGTTTTCAGAAGAAATAATAGAAATGCTTTTAAAATTACAATGGTGGAATTATGAGGATGATATAATAGAGAAAATCTATCCTATTTTATTAGATAACCCAAATAAGGATACTTATTATAAAATCATTAAAATTTTAGAAATTCATAATCCTAAGTAAATGGCTTTAATAAAAAAAACATTCTTTTCGCTTTTTTTTTTATTTGCTATATTAACTTTAAGTCTTTATGTTTTTAGATTTATAGGTTATTCTTTTTCTCTTGCTTTTTTTTTACAGGGATTATTAATAATGTTGTCATTAAAGTATATACCAAAAAACTCTTGGAGGATATATTTATTATTGTTAATTCATCAATATTTTGTAGTTGTTTTATTTGTTTTGCAACTTGATTTTATAGAATTTTTAAAATCATTTTTATTAGTGAATATTGCTGTTTTGGGTATAATAGTTTCAAAATTTCATGTTCCAAGTGTCCTTTACAAAATTAATTTTAAAAAAATCTTATCGATAGCAGTAGTTGTAATTGTTTTATTTGAATTATTTCAAGTATTAGAGTATGGTTTAATTGGTACATCATTTAGTTGGTTTCTTCTAGATAAATTTTCTATAAGTACTGCGGAAGATGTAGGTCGTTTTCAAGCTGCTAATTTTTTAAATTATATGCGTCCCGTTTCATTGTATCATGAACCAAGTTATTTAGGATTAGTTTTGTTTTCAATATTAATTTGGGCTGATTCAATGCGAATTAAATTGTTAGTAAAATTAATTATCCTTCTTGGGATTGTTTTGTCATTCTCTACAACAATATATTTGTTTATGATACTCTATTATATCCCCAAACTATATAATAATAAATATGTTAAAGTTTTATTTTTCTTATTTATTGTTTATTTTATAATTAAATATAATGTTGCAATTTTTGAATTTTTCAGATTTGGTGAAATTGCTACCGAAGGGACAAGTGGTTATGAAAGGATAGGAAAACCTTTTTTTGAAGTGGTTAAAATGATTTTCCTTGAAGCAAATTATTTTGGGATCCCTTTTGGTCAGTCCCCGATTATGTTTGATAATTCTTTTTTTGTTATTTTTTCTTATTATGGTCTGTTAACACCATTGTTTTATCTGTTAATTTTCGGTTCAGTTTTTAAAAACAGTAAAGATTACAATAAATTATACAATTATTCTCTAATAATCGGAGCCTGTTTATTTGTAAACGGAGCCTTTTTTACTCCTGAAACAAGTTTTCTAATTGTCTTAACTAATTATATTTTAATACATAATTTAACTTTAAATGAAAAAATAATTTAATTTATATCTATTTTTATGCTTGTATCAATTATTACTGTTACGCGAAATGATTTTGACGGTCTAAACAAAACTCTTGATTCTTTAAAACAAATAAATCATACATTTCAAAGTTATTTTGAGCATATAATAGTTGACGGATTATCATCTGATCAAACTATTCCTTATTTAAACAATTACATTAAATCAACAGTATTAAAAACGACATTTATATCAGAGAGGGATAATGGTATTTATGACGCTATGAATAAGGGAGTATCTGCATCTAAAGGGATTTATTGTTTTTTTTTAAATAGTGGTGATATAATTGATAATGATGTCGATTTTAACAATTTGTTAGAAGTTTTAAAGCTAAATTTAAGTGAGTCTATTGTTGCAGGAATAGCACTCAATGTTAAAGTGAGTAATGAACACACTTCATACTTAGTAGAATCGCGAGCAGTAAAGAAATGGCGTTTGAGAATGCCAACAGTACATCAAGGTATAATATATAAAACATTGTATTTATTTAACAACAAGTACGATGATTCGTTAAGGATTTGTTCAGACTTTAAAAGTGTTGTAGTTGCATTGGATCAAAATTTATTTTTTAAAAATGTTAATGCCCAATTTACAATATTAACTTTTGGTGGCATATCATCTCAAAAGCCCTTTCTATTATTAAGCGAATCGTTGTCTATAGTTTTAAAAAGTTCATTAAATATTTTTTATAAACTAACTTCTTGTTCATTCATAATAGTTAATGTTTTTTTGTTTCAGATTTATTTTCGTTTCAGATCATTTATAAAAAAGATAGGTTTGTGAAAATTTTATTTTTAAATTTTAGAAATAATCCAAGTTCTGCACTCTTACGAATTTCAGAATCACTGGTTAAAGTAGGTGTGTCCGTTTGTATATTCTCCTATTTATCCCTTGTTAAAGAAAAAAAAAATCACCAGGCAAGTGGGTTCGGTAGAGCTTTGTTTACTTTTCTGTTTTGGTATGATATTTTTGTTACGCGATTTGTTTACAAAAAAACAGGTCGATTATTTTCTAGAAATACTAATTTGTTCTCCAATATATTAGCGTCTATTTACGCTCCATTCTCTCATAAATTTGATTTAATTCATCTTCATTGGATTGGTCACGGGTTTATTTCGACACATTTTTTAATAAAAATTAAGGTAAAAAAAATTGTTGTCACATTACACGACTATTATTTTATAACTGGTGGATGTCATATTCCGGGTGAATGCTTGAAGTATACCAAATCTTGTAGTGATTGCCCAGCAAAAAATGGTTTTATAGATTTCACATTAGAAAACTTTAGGCAAAAAGAACATTTATACAAAACGAAACAAATATATGCAACGGCTCCATCTGAAATCATGAAAAGTAAGATTGTTGATTCCTATTTGGGGCATTTCTTCCAAGAAGTATTAGTGGTGCCTAATCCCATTGATATTTCAATATATAAGCCATTATGTGTAGATTTTAAAAAAGAATTTCTGTTTAATGGTTTGCCAATAGATAAAAAGTTTCTATTGTTTGTTTCAAATAATTTGATAGATTATAATAAAGGTATGGATTTACTTTTAGCCTCTATAAAACTTATCAAGAACCCAGATTCCATTTGTTTATTGACCGTTGGTAATAATTATAGTAAAATTTCAGATGAATTAAATTTTTCGCATCATCATTTCGGAGAAATAAATTCAACAATCGAGATGGTCAAAATTTATAATCTTGCTTATATAACTGTTGTGCCCTCTCGATTTGAATCCTTTAGTCAAGTTACTCTCGAGTCTATGTCTTGTGGATCTCCAGTTATTGCATTTGATTCCAGTGGACCGTCAGAAATTATTACAGACAACCTTGATGGGTTTCTAGTTAAAAGTTTTTCGATAGAAAATTTTTCAGAAAGTATTGATAATATTCTTGCGGATGAACTAATAAGAGACTCATTTGCAAAGAAATCTAGAGAAAAAGTAGTGTTAAAATATAGTTATGAAGCAATAGGTGGAATGATGAAGAATTATTATAAAAAAATAATGGATGCGTAAAAAGGTAATAAGTATTTCGTACACACTTTATGGTAAGAATTATGACTATTACTTGCCAATTCTAAAACAATTTGAATTGTTTAATGATTTTTTTGAGGAAACTTTAAATTTTGAATATGAATTTAGAATTGTTGTTTTTATTGATGAATCGGTAGATGTAGATTATTTTAAAGGACTGCCTATTCAATTTATTTTGAATATTAACGAAGTCTTATTGTTAGCTGTTCCAGCTAAAATGTGGCGATATTATAATATCTTTTATAACGTGGCAGACGCCTATCTTTTTCGTGATTCAGATTCTGTAATATCAAAAAGAGAGTTGTCATTATTGAATATTTGGTTTAAATCCGAATTTGATACCAATGTGATACGGGATACACGATTACATTTGTATCCAATAATGGCTGGCACTTTTTCTGTTAAAGGTACCTTTGTACATGTTTTTAAAAAGATACTAAAAACCAATCCTTGTTTTGCTAAAAACCGAAAACATTTTTATGATCAGATCTATTTAGCTGAAATAGTATATCCTGTAATAGTGTCAAATTTATTGGTGTTTTCCAATTTTTTAGTATTTAAAAATGAAAATTATATTAAAACAGATTATCGTACAATAGATTTTATTGGGGGGTACTTCTTAAACAATAGATTAGAAGAGCATTGGCATGATTTTAAGTTTGTAAACAAAGCTTCTGTGAAAATAATTAAATTTTTAAATTATAGGACAAGGTTAGTTTTATTTTATATTAGCTGTTTGATATTAATAAAAAAATTAACAGATGAATAATTCAAATGTTTGCATACTCATCCTTTCCACAAAAGCGGAGAGTTATCGTTGTTTTATTACAGCAATTGAGAATAGCTGGTATAAGGATGCAATTGATAGAGGATTTAAGGTTTTTTTTTACAGTGGTGGGCATTTAGAGAATTGTTTATACAGCCACAATGAAATTAGAGTAGCAGAAGACGATTCCATTGAAAATTGTTATCGTAAATTTGTTAGTGCCAAAAATATTTTATTAAGTGAATATCCAGATATAAAATTAATCTACAGAACGAATTTGTCTTCATATATTGATATTCCCGTTCTTATTAAATATATACAAAAGTGTTCTTTTGATAAAGATTCATATCATGGATATTTGGGTAAAGCAAATCTTTTAAGCCAAATCTTTAGTCAAAACAAATTTTTATATTCTTTTTTTAAATATTTCTTTTTTGGACCGAAAGTTTTATTTTTTAGCGGAGCAGGTTTTTTTATAGGAATTAACTTGTGTAATGGACTTTCATTAGATGATTCAAAAAAATATCTAATAGACGATGTAGAAATAGGTAGGCAGATATTAAAGTTTAGACGTCATGATAGTGAATACGAACGAATTTATATAACGGATTCTTTTAGTAAAATTACAAAGAACGAATTGGATTCTTTAGTAGCGGATTCCCTGCTTTTTCATTATAAATTTAAAACCTCTAATCGTTATGATGATGCGGAATATATTTCTAAATTTTCAGATTTAAAATACAGATATAATTTTTTGACGGTTTAAAATTAAAATAGGATAATAAGTGAAAATTTCAATAATTACAGTATGTTACAATAGTTCTAAGACTATTGAGAAGACAATAGTATCTGTTGCCAATCAAACGTATAAAGATCTAGAATTCATTATAGTAGATGGTGATTCAAAAGATAATACTATTGAAATTGTAAAAAAGCATGAAAGTGTTATTTCTAATTGGATTTCTGAACAGGATAATGGCTTGTATGATGCCATGAATAAAGGTATATCTATGGCTACTGGCGATTTAATAGGAATTCTAAATTCTGACGATACTTTTAACTCTGCAACAGTAATCGAAGAAATTTTCGCTTTTCACCAAGAAAATAACATAGACGCTTCTGTTGGAAATATTATTCAACACAAAGAAGATGGTAGCATTGTACGATTGTATTCTTCTAAAAACTGGAGTCCTGAGAAACTTAGCATTGGATTTATGCCTCCCCATCCTTCAATTTTTTTTAAAAAAGAACTTTTTTCAAAATTTGGATACTATGATCTTAATTTTAAAATAGGTGCTGACTATGAGTTGATTACTAGGTTTTTTTTAAAGAATAATATATGTTGGAAGTTTTCTGGAATAACAACTACAGCAATGTTAGTTGGAGGATTAAGTAGCTCTGGTGCGTCGTCATATAAATTGATTACTAAAGAAATTCAAAAAGCACTTCAAATGAATAGGATTACATTTTCTCCATTCAAGATAAAGATGCGTTTTTTTTGGAAAATAATAGGATTTTTAAAGAAATGAGAATTGCAATTACAGGAGCCACAGGGTTTGTAGGTACTAATCTTCGTAACTATTTATTGGTTTCACACGACATAGAACCTATGAGTATGCGTTTTATATCCAATCAGAAATTTGATCTGAAAGCAGATGCTGTTATTCATTTGGCCGGTAAGGCGCACGATTTAAAAAAAGTTTCCAATTCAATAAATTATTACGAAGCTAATTTTGAGTTAACGAAGCAGTTATTTGATGCTTTCTTAATCTCAGAGGCGGCTATTTTTATTTTTATGAGTACGGTTAAAGCTGTGGCAGATGAGGTTGGGGGAATATTGAGGGAAGACGACAAACCCAATCCCAAAACTCATTATGGTATTTCGAAACATCAGGCTGAAGAATACATCTTGAACAAAGTATTGCCAGAAGGCAAAAGAGTTTATATCCTAAGACCATGCATGATTCACGGTCCAGGAAACAAAGGAAATTTGAATTTATTGTACCAATTGGTCGTCAAAGGACTGCCTTGGCCTTTGGGAGCTTTTGAGAACCAACGGTCTTTTCTGAGTATCGAAAATCTTTGCTTTGTGATTAAAGAATTGCTTGAAAATACAACTATTCTCTCGGGTGTATATCAGGTGGCTGATGATAAGTCTTTATCGACAAATGAATTAATTGAATTATTGGGTACATGCTTAGATAAAAAAAGCAGAATTTGGTCTATTCCGACTTCATGGATTAGAGGAGTGGCAATAATGGGAGATCATTTGTATTTGCCACTTAATTCAGAACGTTTGCAAAAATTAACCGAGAATTATGTGGTTAGCAATAGAAAGATTGTAAAGGCGATCGGGAAAGCATTGCCTATATCTTCTAAGGACGGATTGATGATGACTTTTGAGTCGTTTAGAAAATAAAAATAAAAATAATAAAAATGAAAATAGCACTTGTAACAGGGATTACTGGACAGGATGGATCGTACCTGGCTGAATTATTACTGGAAAAAGGATATATAGTACATGGGGTTAAAAGAAGGGCTTCCTCTTTTAATACCCAACGCATTGATCACATTTATCAAGACCAACATGAAACGCATGTGAACTTTAAATTGCATTATGGGGATTTAACTGATTCTACTAATATTATTCGAATCATTCAAGAAGTACAGCCTGATGAAATCTACAATTTAGGAGCGATGAGTCATGTAAAAGTTTCTTTTGACTCTCCGGAATATGTGGCTAATGTTGATGGAATTGGTACGCTAAGAATTTTAGAAGCGGTTCGTATCCTAGGTCTAGAAAAGAAAACACGTATTTATCAAGCCTCCACATCCGAATTATATGGAGGGTTAGCGGAAAATAAAAATGAGAAAGGGCTGTATGATGAGCGCTCTCCTTTTTATCCTCGTTCGCCTTATGGAGTTGCTAAAATATATGCTTTTTGGATAACCAAAAACTACAGAGAAGCTTACGGTATGTTTGCTACTAATGGAATTCTTTTTAATCATGAATCACCACGTAGAGGGGAAACTTTTGTGACCCGTAAAATAACTATGGCTACTGCCGCTATTGCTTTGGGGCAACAAGACTGTTTGTATTTGGGAAATCTAAATGCGCAACGCGATTGGGGTCATGCTAAAGATTATGTAGAGGCAATGTGGCGTATTTTACAACAAGAGGTTCCAGAGGATTACGTAATTGCTATGGGTAAAACTACTTATGTACGTGATTTCGTGAGAATGGCATTTGCTGAAGTAGGAATCGAAATCGAATTCAGAGGTGAAGGTGTTGACGAGAAAGGGTATGTTAAGGCTTGCACTAATCCAGCGTATTCCGTTGAAATTGGGAAACCCGTTATTGCCGTAGATCCGCAGTACTTCCGTCCAACCGAGGTGGATTTGTTGATTGGTGATCCTACTAAGTCTAGAACCCAATTAGGATGGGTTCCAAAATATGATTTAGCAGGATTGGTCAAAGAGATGATGGAAGGGGATTTAGCGTATTATCAAAAGAAAAAAATGTTAAGAGAAGCCGGTTTCTCAGTGGAGAACTAGTTTGAACTGTAAATCTCAGTGTATCACTTCAGGCGAATATGAACAGTAAGAAATCGAATATTACAGCAAAATGAACAAACAAGATAAAATATATATTGCAGGTCATCGTGGAATGGTAGGCTCTGCTATTTTACGTGCTTTACAAGCAAAAGGATATACCAATTTTTTACTGCGTACTTCTGCAGAATTGGATTTAAGGAATCAACAAGCTGTTGCTGAATTTTTTGCAGCTGAAAAACCAGATTATGTTTTTTTAGCTGCTGCTAAGGTAGGGGGCATTGTAGCTAATAATACTTTTAGAGCCGATTTTATATACGAAAATCTGATGATTCAAAATAATGTGATTCATCAAGCTTATGTCAATAAAGTGAAAAAATTAATGTTCTTAGGTTCTTCCTGTATTTATCCAAAGTTAGCACCACAACCACTGAAGGAAGAGTATTTATTAACTGGTCTTTTGGAACCTACTAATGAGCCGTATGCCATTGCCAAAATTGCCGGAATTAAAATGTGTGATGGATATAGAGATCAATATGGATGTAACTTTATTTCGGTTATGCCAACGAATTTGTACGGACCTAATGATAATTATGATTTGAACAATTCCCATGTTCTACCAGCGATGTTGCGAAAGTTTATTACTGCTAAACGTAACGGTGATGCATCGGTAACCATTTGGGGAACGGGGAGTCCAAAACGGGAGTTTTTACATGCAGATGATTTGGCAGAAGCTTGTTTGTTTTTGATGGAAAATTATAATGATTCGGGTTTAGTTAATATTGGAATTGGGGACGACATTTCCATTTTGGATTTGGCCAAATTAGTTAAGAAAACAGCTGGTTTTGAAGGTGAAATACTAACGGATCCTTCTAAGCCAGATGGTACCCCCCGAAAATTGATGGATGTTTCGAAACTGAATGGATTAGGTTGGAAAGCGAAAATTACTTTAGAAGAAGGGATTCAAAAAGTATATGAAGAAATAAAAAACAATGACTGGAACTAAAAACAACACCTATATTTTAATCATGGCTGGTGGTGTGGGCAGTCGGTTTTGGCCTAAGAGCCGCAACCACTTTCCCAAGCAGTTTATTGATTTTCTGGGTATATCCAGATGCCAATGTGATACTAATATACCCTAAAGAGAAAGAACAAGAAATTAAACAAGTATCAATGCAAATGACTGAAAATTTTGGTATTGATTTTCAGTAAAAAAAGTGATAATTTGTAAAGTAAAATGTAAATGAAAACTACCATATTTAATCAAATAAATGAATCCTTAAAACAAGAGGGATTTACAATAGCATCCTATGATGACAATCGCCCTTGGGGCGGTTTTTTTGTTATTGACGAAAATCAAGCACAGCAATTTGCCAACCACTATTTTGAAGGATTGGATGTAGCATCTCTTAAGATATCCGGAAAATTGAGTCCGAAAATATTGTTAGTAGCGCCTCATCAACGATTATCCTGGCAATACCATCACCGTAGGGCTGAGATATGGCGGTTAATTGATGGGGAAGCAGGTGTTATTCGCAGTGAAGATGATGTACAAGGACAACTTGAAGTATTAAAAAAAGGCGATACGATTACTTTGCAGCAAGGAGAACGCCATCGTTTAGTAGGGCTTGAAGGTTGGGGTGTTATTGCTGAAATTTGGCAACATACCGATGCGGAAAATCCATCTGATGAGAATGATATTGTGCGGGTTCAGGATGATTTTGGGCGATAGGAGATAAAATAACCACAAGAGTATTCATGGTACTAAACCGTTAGGTGTAATTAGATATTGATAAAAATTTCCGTAAGTTCGAGTGATCCCGCTTTTGGGCGGGATTATATCGATAATTAGAAAATTAGTGCTAAAATCGGTTCTCGATACACGTCACTTCGAGTGCGAAGCGTATCGAGAAGCTTTGTTCCGTTTTACTTCACAAAAATACTCAAACTGACGTTTTAAATAGTTGGACCCTACGGGTTATTATTATTATTAGCTTTTAGATTATAATTATTGACAGCGGTTTTCCAAAAATAAATAAAAAATACTTTTTCACTATAAAAATGCAATACTTACTTATTACTGTTGTTTTATTCCTACTGGAATTGCTCTATTTCAAAGTAGCTGATCGGTACAACATCGTGGACAAACCCAATTATCGGTCAGCACATACTGAAATTACGCTTAGAGGAGGCGGTATCATTTTTTGGTTTGCGGCTTTACTTTATTTTGGACAGCACCTCCAAAATAATTGCTTTTTTTTTACAGGAATTACTTTGGTAACTGTCGTGAGTTTTTGGGATGACATTCAGAGTTTGTCTAATAAAATTAGAATTTCGGTTCATTTTCTCGCCATCAGCGTAATTTTTTACGATTTAGGTGTTTTTAATTCTGTTCCCGTTTTAGGAATTGTATTCGCTTATATTCTAGCCATAGGTTTGATTAATGCGTATAATTTCATGGATGGTATCAATGGTATAACGGGATTGTATACTTTGGTGGTGATGGGGTCATTGTTGTATGTGAATCAAAATATCCAGGTATTTATTGATGGTGCTTTTATACTATATGCGATGCTTGCTAATTTGGTTTTTCTATTTTTTAATTATAGAAAAAAGGCCAAATGTTTTGCCGGAGATGTGGGCAGTATTGCGATTGCTTTTTGGGTAATTTATCTGGTTTTGAAACTTATTCTGGTCACAAATTCTTTGGTTTGGCTTTTATTTTTAGCAGTTTATGGAGTTGATGCTATTTGTACGATCCTGCACCGATTGTATTTAAAAGATAATATTTTCGAGGCACATCGGTTGCATTTCTATCAGGTTTTGAGTAATGAATATAAAATTCAACACCGATTGATTGCGGCGTTTTATGGTATGGTTCAGATTATTGTTTCGGTAATGGTACTTGGTTTGTATCAGAACGTTTCGGATTTTATTTTGTTTGGGCTTGTTATTGTGCCATTGCTGCTTATTTATTGTGTGAAATTTTATTTGTTGCATAAAAAATATAAAATAGTAAACTGTTAATTTGGTTAGAGAGAATGAGATGAGTTTTTACTTTTCATCTCACTTCACTTTAATTATAAGTGATCGTTGTTTAACTTTTTCTTTGCTTTTATGCAAAACAAAAGATCAAGCCTACAAATCAAAAGCGTAAAAACGGTTGTGTTTATTTACCTGACTGCCACTGGCAGTCCTCCTTTTAATTTTAAATGTTGTTTTTTTATGCTTTTTATTTAAGGACAATTAAGGAGTGGTAACAAGAGTGTTCAGGGTTCAGTTTGAAGGTATCTGCAGTCGAGTTAGGGAATTATGAAGTATTAGGTGATTGACTGCGCTGGAACTGGAAACGGGACTATTTTATAATGATAAAATATTATATACATGAAACCTAAAATAATTGCAGGAGGAAATTTTTCGGATCACCGCGGTACGGTATCCTACGTCAATGATTTTAGTTTTAATGGAATTGAACGATTTTATATTATCAGCAATTCTGATGCGCATCCTGTGCGTGCTTGGCAAGGACATAAATTAGACTCCAAAAATTTTTATTGTTTGAGTGGTTCTTTCAGGATTCATTATGTAAAAATTGATGACTGGGAGCAACCTTCTAAAGATTTAACAATTGAGACCGTTACTTTATTAGCGTCAGAAAGTAAAATGCTGCATATTCCGGCTGGTTATGCCAATGCTATTGAATCCCTAGAATCCCATTCGAAACTATTATCGTTTTCGACTTTACCATTGCACAATGTTAGTGATGATGATGTTCGTTACGAAGCCAATTATTGGAAACTCAATGAGTAAAAATCGAATTTTTTTATCATTGTCTCAGCGAAGTGGTTTTGAAGAACGGTATATCCAAGAAGCTTTAGCAACACATTGGATTACTACTGGAGGACCTCATGTTGATGCTTTTGAGCAGGCCCTTGAAAATTACTTAAGAAATGAAACTCATGTCGGAGCTTTAAGTTCGGGTACGGCAGCGATACATTTAGGTCTGATTTTATTAGGAGTTCAAGCAGGTGATGAAGTGCTTTGTCAAAGCATGACTTTTTCGGCTTCGGCTAATCCTATATTGTATCAAGGGGCAATTCCTGTTTTTATTGACAGTGAAACGGACACCTGGAATTTATGCCCGACTGCTTTAGAAGAAGCTATTGTAGATCGAATTGCTACAGGAAAAACGCCTAAAGCGATTATTGCCGTGCATTTGTATGGGGTACCCTATAAAATTGATGAAATTAGAACAATAGCGGATAAATATGGTATTCCAATTCTGGAAGACAGTGCGGAGGCTTTGGGAAGTTCTTATAAAGGTCAGAAGTGTGGTACTTTTGGGGATATAGGGGTTTTGTCTTTTAATGGGAATAAAATCATTACCACTTCTGGAGGTGGTGCTATTGTTACTCGAACGAAGGAGTTGAAAGACAGAGCTGTGTTTTTTGCCACCCAGTCGAGAGATGATGCTCCTCATTACCAGCACAGTGAAATAGGGTATAATTATAGAATGAGTAATATTTGTGCTGGTATCGGCCGCGGTCAAATGGAAGTTTTAGACGATCATGTGGCTTTGAGAAGAAAAATGCATGCTTTTTATGTCGATTTATTCAGTGATATTGCAGCAGTAACCGTTTTTACGGTACCTAACAGTGATTATTTTGCTAATTACTGGCTGAGTTCCATTGTGGTGGAACCTGATGCAGCGAAAGGAATTAATAGAGAAGCTTTACGGTTGGCTTTCGAGCAAGCCAATATTGAATGTCGTCCTTTGTGGAAACCAATGCATTTACAGCCTATTTTTGAGAAGTACCCATACTATGGAAGTACAGTTGCTGAAACTTTATTTGAAAAGGGGTTGTGTCTGCCTTCCGGTTCTAATTTGACGAATGAGGACAGGGAGCGGATTGCCGGGGTGGTGAGAAGGGTTTTCGGTTTGTAGTTATCTGTTAGCTATTGTCAGTTCGAAACTGAAAGTTGATAAGTATGCAAATAACGGATATACGATCTTTGTAAAAGTAAACTTTTAAAAATATAGAGTATGACAAAGCATCAAGCCTTACAATTATTTAAAGAAAAAAAAGTGCGCACCCTTTGGGATTCGGAACAAGAGAAATGGTATTTTTCTATAGTGGATGTTATTCTTGTACTAACCGATAGTACAATCCCTAGAAGGTATTGGACGGATTTAAAAAAGAAGTTGTCCAAGGAAGGGAGCCAGTTGTACGAGGATATCGTACAACTGAAAATGCAATCTGCCGATGGAAAGTTTTATAAAACTGATGTGGCAGATACCGAACAGCTTTTCAGACTGATACAATCGATACCTTCACCAACAGCGGAACCTTTTAAACTTTGGTTGGCACAAATAGCATCAGAACGTTTGGATGAAATGCAAGATCCTGAACTGACGATCGATCGCGCCTTAGAACAGTATTTGCAATTGGGTTATTCGGAAAGTTGGATCAATCAACGACTGAAAAGTATTGAAATCCGAAAAGAACTGACCGATTCACCCTGTTGGATGTTTACTATCCCACAGGGTAAATGGAAAAACAAAGGGCTGAAAGAAGGAATTCAGTTTGCAACATTAACCGATATTATTACCAAAGCTTGGTCGGATAAAACTACTAAAGAGTATAAAATTTTGAAGGGATTGAAAAAGGAAAATCTGCGGGACAATATTGACCCCGTTAGATATTTATGGACTTAAAATTTTAAAGATGTACTTTTATATTTATATTTTACAATCGGAGAAAGACGGGATGTTTTATACAGGGTATACAAGCGATTTAGAAGAGAGACTTCGTCAGCATAATTCGGGTAAGGTGAATTCTACAAAAAATAGAATGCCACTAAAATTGGTTTATTTTGAAGGGTGTCTCAATCAGCAAGATGCAACACATAGAGAAAAATATCTAAAAACATCATGGGGCAAAAGATATATAAAAGAGCGATTAAAGAATTATCAAACGGGGTGAACTAATACAGAATTGATTTTGAATATGCTAGCGGAGGCTTCTACCAAAGATATTTCGCAAGCCGTAAATCCTAAAAGTTTTGAAGAGAGTCAAAAAGTGGCTCAACAGGGGGGCAATGTAGCCAAAGTAGCTCTCCAAGAATTGGAAGCTAGAACAGATAAAAAAGTTGTAACAGGATTGAATGCAAAACAGGTTTTGCAAGAGAAAAATAAAAAACAGTAATCGATTTGCAAAAAAGAACGATCGAGAGATGATGCGCCGCATTACCAGTACAGTGGATAGGATGTAACTGCAGGATGAGTACTATTTGTGCTGGTATCGGCCGCGGTCAAATGGAAGTTTTAGACGACCATGTGGCTTTGCGAAGAAAAATGCATGCTTTTTATGTCGATTTATTCAAGGATATTGCAGCAGTAACCGTTTTTGAAGCACCAAATGATGATTATTTTGCTAATTACTGGCTGAGTTCCATTGTGGTGGAACCTGATGCAGTGAAAGGAATTAATAGAGAAGCTTTACGGTTGGCTTTCGAGCAAGCCAATATTGAATGTCGTCCTCTGTGGAAACCAATGCATTTGCAACCTATTTTTGAGAAGTACCCATACTATAGTAGTACAGTTGCTGAAACTTTATTTGAAAAGGGGTTGTGTCTGCCTTCCGGTTCTAATTTGACGAATGAGGAGAGGGAGCGGATTTCGGCAGTTGTCCATGCTTTTTTTAAACAACGTAACTAATTTCTAAATAAAAATTTCACGCAGATTGGCGCAGATTAAAAAAGCGCAGATTAGCGCCTATTTTTTAAAGATTTTAAAGAATCTGCGAAAATCGGCGTGGAGCTAGATCAGCGATTATCGGCGTGTAAAAATATCCAGATATCCCCGTAAATAAAACATTGTTAAGTGGTACAATATTAAGTACATTTTTTTGTACATTTGTAAAAAAAATAATAAATTATGAAAGCGATAACAATTTCAGCATTAAGAAAAGGGATGAAAGAATACTTTGATTATGTTTCTCAATCGATGGAAGTAATTGTAGTTCCTAGAAATAAAGAGAATGAAGCGGTTGTCATTATGTCAATTCAAGAATATAATTCACTTTTGGAAACAGAGCATCTGTTATCCACCAAGAGTAATAGGAATAGACTTCAAGAATCTATTGGTCAACTAAAGGAAGGAGAAACAATTCCCTATTCATTAGATTAATAGAATTTACAAAATCATGAAATCGCAATGATTCTAAATCACAAACTGGAATGAAGAATGGCGATTCCTCCCGACAGCTATCGAGAACGACAAAAACAAATATTATCTTCATATGAATATCGAATTTACAAGTCATGGTTGGGAAGATTTTACCTATTGGATAGAAAATGATGCTGATGTACTTGATAAAATTAAAGAGTTAATAAAATCAATTAAGCAAAATTGTTTTAAAGGGATTGGAAAACCAGAACCTTTAAAGTTTGGGTTAAAAGGATTTTGGTCAAGAAGAATTACAGGTGAACATAGATTAGTTTATTCCATAAAAGGAACAAAAGGGATTGATCAAAAATGTATTATTATTCAATGTAGATTTCATTATGATGACAAATAATACGTTCTATTTGCAACTGCCAATAAAATAATTTCAAAAATAATTATAGGAGGAAATCATTCTGATACTAGAGGTACCCTTCGATTTAATAATTCTTTTGATTCAACGGCTATAAAAAGAATTTATCTCATAGAAAATAGCGAAACCACATTTGTTCGTGGGTGGTAAGGACACCGCACAGAGCAACGGTGGTTTTCTGTTGTACAAGGTAGTTTTAAAATTGAATTGATTGCCATTGATAATTGGGAGAATCCTTCCAAAAGGTTAAAATCACTCTCTTTTATTATAAATAAATGCTGAAACACTTGATATTCTCTATATTCCTCAAGGGTACGTAAGTAGTATTCAAGCACTCAAGGAAGGAGCAAAATTATTGGTCATGGGAGATTATTTGTTAGGAGAAATTCAAGATGAATATCGATTTGATATTGATTGTTTTAAATAGAAAAGTTTCACGCCGATGCGTTAAAAAAATTTCACGCAGATTGGCGCAGATTAAAAAAATCTATACAATTATGGAATTTGATTCCGTAATTGTATAGATTTGTAGAATGATACGTAGAGAAGCAGAAAAAGAAATTATAGCTTTGGCAAAGCAGTTTAAAGCAGTTGCCGTGGTTGGACCGAGACAGTCTGGTAAGACTACCTTGGTACGGTGGATTTTTAAAGACAAGGAGTATGTGAGTTTTGAAAATCCCGACATTCGTTTGTTTGCTATTGAAGACCCAAGAGGCTTTTTGTCAAACTATCCCAATGGAGCAATATTTGATGAGGCGCAAAGAGTTCCAGATATTTTTTCCTATTTGCAACAAATCCTTGATGAATCAGTTGTAAAAGGTTTATTTATTATAACGGGTTCAAATAATTTTTTGTTGCAGGAAAGCATATCTCAGAGCTTAGCAGGAAGAGTGGGTTATCTTAATCTGTTACCACTGACTTTGCACGAAATAGGTGATAAGGAGCGTACTATTAGCCAGACTATTTTTAAAGGTTGCTATCCTTCGTTATATAATGACACTGTTGATACTACGCAGTGGTATTCAAATTATATTAGAACATATATTGAGCGAGACGTTAGGCTGATTAAGAATATAACCAATTTGGTGGTTTTTGAAAAATTCTTGCGATTATGTGCTGGTAGAATTGGTCAGTTGTTGAATATGAATAGTTTGGCGGTAGAAATAGGTGTTGATACAAAGACGATTAGTTCTTGGATTAGTGTTTTGGAAGCTAGTTTTGTAGTGTTCCGTTTACAACCGTATCACTCTAATTTTAACAAAAGAGTTGTAAAAATGCCTAAATTATATTTCTATGATACGGGATTAGCGTCTGCCTTATTGGGAATTCAAAATAGTGAGCAAATTGACGTTCATCCATTTAGAGGTGCGCTTTTTGAAAATTTGATTATTGTTGATTTTCTTAAAAGTAGATTTAATAAAGCCAAGACCAATAACCTTTATTTTTGGAGAGATAATTTAGGGAAAGAAATAGACTTGATTATTGATAATGGGATGGATATAATTCCTATTGAGATAAAATCAGGGCAAACAATAACCATTGATTATTTTAAAGGAGTTGTTTATTGGAATAAACTAGCTCAGAAAGAAGGGGGATATGTGATTTATGGGGGTGACTTGGTTCAAAAAAGGAGCAATTCTATTACGGCAATTCCATTTAGTGCAATAAATTCGATTGAAAATAAACTACTGTAATCTTTTATTGGTTTTAGTAGGATTCGTAATGATATAAAAGAATATCCCACAATGAAAATGGAGTTACCTTTATTGCGAGGTGTTGATTTGGGCTTTGTTCCAAAAATTAAACAATTGTTGGCTATAATCTCTGAATCGGTTCCTTTTATACCTAATGTGAGTAATTTAAGTGATAAAATTGGTATAAATAGAACTACTTTAATGACTTATCTACATTATTTGGAAGAAGTAGGTTTGACCATTAACTTGCAAAAAGAAGCTAAAGGAAGTGTGAAATTGCAAAAACCAGCTAAGATTTATTTAGAAAACACAAATTTAATGTTTACACTTTCTCCTTCAAAAGCTACTATTGGTAAGGCTAGAGAGACCTTTTTTGCAAATCAATTGGGGTATAAAAATAAGTTGAGCCATCACGAAAAAACTGATTTTTTTGTAAATGATTTATATTCTTTTGAAATTGGAGGAAAGGATAAGTCGATGAAACAAATTGAAGGTATCGAAAATTCCTATATCGCCGCAGACGATATTGAGTATGGTTTTCAAAATAAAATTCCATTGTGGTTGTTTGGCTTTCTGTATTAAGTAATAACCATGGTATAATGTCGTATTTTAAAATCAGGATAAAATCAGGATAAAATCATGTAAAAATCTGATTTAAAGCTGTTTTACTTAAAGTTAATTCTTTTGACTTTACGACTTTTAAACTTTCGACTTACTTACAATTAAATGATAGAATAAATAAAATTACAATTACAATATGACCATTGAAAAAACAAATATAAAAGATTTAATACTTATTACCCCAACAGTTTTTGAAGACTCGAGGGGTTATTTTTTTGAGGCCTACAATCAGGCTCAATTTCATGAACATGGGATGTCCTATCAATTTATACAAGACAATCAGTCTTTCTCCAAACGCGGGGTGATTCGGGGATTGCATTTGCAGATTAATCCTTTTGCACAAGCTAAATTGGTGCGTGTGCTTGAAGGAGAAATCCTTGATGTGGCGGTCGATTTACGCAAAAAATCAGCAACTTATGGACAGCATTTTAGTGTGATTTTAAGTGCAGCCAATAAAAAACAATTGATGGTTCCCCACGGTTTTGCCCATGGTTTTTCGGTTTTGAGTGAAACTGCTTCGGTGCTATACAAAGTAGATCAATTGTATCATAAGGAGAGCGAAAGAGGGATTCGGTATGATGATCCTACTTTGGCCATTGATTGGCAAGTGAGTCCTGATGAAGTTATTGTTTCTCAAAAGGATTTGGTTTTGCCGAGTTTTGAGGATATTGATTGGGAGTTTTGAAAAGAGAGTTTAAGGTCATATCGAGAGGCAGTTTTAATCGCAATCCTGATAGTAATCAGGAAGCAAAGACATTAAGTAGTTTTGTTTGTGATTTGAAAATCGACCGGTTGATCATAAATTGACTAACTATAAATGTAAAGTATTGATTTTTAGTATTATAAAATAGATGAATTAAAGCTATTATCTTTGTAGAAGTAAATTTTTAAATTTTTCGTTATGATACAGCGCCAAGCCTTACAGTTATTTGATGATAAAAAAGTACGGACTCTTTGGGATTCCGATCAAGAGAAATGGTACTTTTCTATTGTTGATGTAATTGATATTTTGACAGGCACTCCTAATGCAAGAAAATATTGGAGTGTTTTAAAAATGCGTTTAAAAAAAGAGGGAAGTCAGTTGACTACAAATTGTAGTCAACTGAAAATGCAATCTGTCGATGGGAAATATTATAAGACGGATGTCTTCGATACCGAGCAACTTTTTAGGTTAATACAATCGATACCTTCACCAAAAGCTGAACCATTTAAGCTTTGGTTGGCACAGATAGCTTCGGAACGTTTGGATGAAATGCAAGATCCAGAACTAACGATTGACTTGTGAGAAGTTGAAAGTGAGGAGTGAGAAGAGGAAAAGTGAGGAGTGAAAAATTAAAAAGATAAATGAAGAAAATAGTAGTTACTGGTGCTAATGGGCAATTGGGTTCTGAATTAAAGGTGTTGTCTAAAAACTACCCTCAGTTCGAATGGATTTTTGCAGACAGAACGCAAGTTTCCTTGGATAATTTGTCGATTTTACAAAGTCAATTAGAAGAAATTACTCCAGATTTTATATTAAATTGTGGTGCCTATACAGCCGTTGATAAAGCGGAAACAGAACACGAATTAGCGGATATTGTTAATCATTTAGCGGTCGCCATTATTGCTCAATATACGAAAGATCATTCTGTAAAACTAATTCATATTTCTACTGATTACGTTTTTGACGGGACATCAGCTGTCGCATTGAGCGAGGAGGCCCTAACGCAACCTGTTAATGTGTATGGAGCGACCAAAAGAGCGGGAGAGTTAGCTTGTTTGAAAGCAAATCCCGATGCAATTATCATTAGAACTTCATGGGTGTATAGCAGATTTGGGAACAATTTTGTAAAAACCATGCAACGATTATTACAAGAACGAGATACGATCAGTGTGGTTAACGATCAGATTGGTTCGCCTACTTATGCTGCCGATTTAGCTCAGGCTATGATGACTATTGTAACAGCACCAGACTGGATTGCCGGAATCTATAATTATTCGAATGAAGGAGAAATCAGCTGGTATGACTTTGTCCTGGCAATCCAGGAAATTGGTGGGTATACTTGTGAAGTGAAAGGAATTCCCTCAGCGGCTTATCCTACACCTGCCAAACGTCCAGCTTTTTCTTTATTGGATAAAAGCAAGATTAAACGAGTTTATGGTATTGTTGTTCCGGATTACAAAGAGAGTTTAGCTGTTTGTATGAAAGGTGGGTTATGAGTTAGGGGGTTGTGTAAAATTTCCGTTTTGTCCCACCCTTAAAGGAAGCCGAAAATCCAAAACGTAATTTAAATAAAGCCTGTTAATTTTAAATCGGATTTTGTGTTTCTTTTTTGCTCCCTTTAGGGACAGGGGAAACAAAAAAGAAACTAACTAAATTTTATTTTTCGCACGCTCTAGGCCAGGGGGAAACAAAAAAGAAACTAACTAAATTTTATTTTTCGCACGCTCTAGGCCAGGAGAAACAAAAAAGAAACTGACTAAATTTTATTTTTCGCACGCTCTGGGCCAGGGGGAAACAAAAAATAAATTTAGGGAAGTTTTGTTAAAACGAATTAAAAATAAAATCTAAAAATGAAAAAAATACTAATCACCGGTGGGGCCGGTTTTATTGGGTCCCATGTCGTACGGCTTTTTGTAAAGAAGTATCCGCAATATCAAATTGTTAATTTGGATGCACTCACGTATGCTGGGAATCTCGAAAATATTGTTGATATTGAAAAAGCGCCTAACTATACTTTTATAAAAGGAGATATCGTTGATGCGCCATTCATTGATCAATTGTTTGCGGAGCATCAATTTGATGGTGTTTTGCATTTAGCTGCCGAATCTCATGTGGATCGTTCTATAACCGATCCGTTGTCTTTTGTGAAAACAAATGTTATCGGAACGATGAATTTATTGAATGCGGCTAAGGCTACTTGGCAAGGCAATTACGAAGGAAAACGTTTTTACCACATCAGTACCGATGAGGTTTATGGCAGTTTAGGTGCCGAAGGATTGTTTACGGAGACTACTGCGTATGATCCTAATTCTCCGTACTCGGCTTCAAAAGCCAGTTCGGATCATTTTGTCAGAGCGTATGGAGAAACGTATGGCTTGCCTTATGTGTTGACCAATTGTTCCAATAATTACGGGCCGTTTCATTTTCCTGAAAAATTGATTCCATTATTCATCAATAATATCATTCAAAACAAACCCTTACCCGTTTATGGTGACGGGAAATATACCCGCGATTGGTTATTTGTAGAAGATCATGCGGTAGCCATTGATTTGGTTTTTCATGAAGGAGTTAACCATGATACGTATAATATTGGTGGATTTAACGAATGGCAAAATATTGATTTGGTTAAATTGCTTTGCAAAATAATGGATGAGAAATTAGGAAGGGCGTCCGGAACTTCGGAACAATTAATTTCGTACGTAAAAGACCGTCCCGGACATGATTTGCGTTATGCTATTGATGCCAGTAAGATAAACAGAGAATTGGGATGGAAACCATCGGTTACTTTTGAACAAGGATTGGAAAGGACCGTAAATTGGTATTTGGAAAATCCAACCTGGCTGAATAATATTACTTCGGGGGAGTATGCAAATTATTACGAGAAGCAGTATAATTAGTGGTCAGTGATCAGTGGTCATTGTTTAGTGATCATTGTTTAGTGATCAGTTGTCCGTTTTTTTAATTGATGTAGATTTAACTATAGAAAAAACTTCCTTTGTAAGGTATTAGTTAAAAAAATAAATTATTTTAGATTAAAAATTATACCTGTGAAATTTAGTGCCTTTGTGGCAAAAAAATAAAAAATATATGAAAGGAATTATATTAGCCGGAGGTTCCGGGACCCGTTTACATCCGTTAACACTGGCCATGAGCAAACAAATGATGCCGGTTTATGACAAACCCATGATTTATTATCCATTGTCTACTTTGATGATGGCGGGAATCAATGAAATATTAATTATTTCAACTCCTCATGATTTGCCTAATTTCAAAAAATTATTAGGCGATGGGTCTTCAATTGGTTGTCAATTTAGTTATGCGGAGCAGGCCATTCCTAATGGATTAGCGCAAGCTTTTGTTATTGGAGAAGAATTCATAGGGAAAGACAGCGTAGCTTTGGTTTTAGGGGATAATATTTTCTTTGGATCCAATATGGATGAATTGTTGCAATCCAATACCAATCCTAAAGGTGGGGTCGTATTTGCGTATCATGTTTCAGACCCGGAACGATACGGTGTAGTCGAATTTGATGCTGATTTTAAAGCGCTTTCTATTGAAGAGAAACCGTTGGAACCCAAATCAAATTATGCGGTACCTGGTTTGTATTTTTATGATAATTCAGTGGTGGAAATTGCCAAGAATATCAAGCCAAGTGCTAGAGGGGAATATGAAATTACTGATGTAAATAAAGTGTACTTGGAAAAAGGGGCTTTGAAAGTAGGAATTTTAAGCAGAGGTACGGCCTGGCTAGATACCGGTACTTTTAATAGCTTAATGCAGGCGGGACAATTTGTTCAGGTTATTGAAGAGCGTCAAGGATTGAAAGTGGGCTGTATTGAAGAAATTGCGTGGAGACAGGGTTTCATTAGTGAGCAACAATTGAAAGATCTGGCCGAGCCTTTGAGGAAATCAGGTTACGGAGAATACCTGCTGGGATTGCTGAAGCATAAGTTGTAAGCATTTCGGGCGCAGTATTTAGACAAATGATGCAGTACGGATAGTTATAGCTACAGTCCAAAAACAAAATTTCCGAATAATTTTGGCACAGCGAAAATAGATGAAATAAGGAAGTTGAAAGTTTAAACGTCATAAAGTCAAAAGGAGCATTATTGTAAAAAGTAATTTAATATCAATCTGTTGCGTCATTTTGTTTATTTTTAATACACGACAGTATATAATAGTTGTTACTGAGTTTCCTCTTCCCATTCAAAAAATAATCTGTGAAAATTGGTGTAATCTGTGTTAAAAAAGATTTTTT
>NZ_RYDM01000004.1:158058-158293 GCF_003984825.1 Flavobacterium sp. RSP46 | reverse complement strand
CTTATGTGATTTACTTAAGCCGTTTGAACACAGTTCTTTGGTCTCCTTCCTCTAACATCTATTCAGACAAAACACCTCTATTTTTAATATACGACAGTATATAATAGTTGTTACTGAGTTTCCTCTTCCCATTCAAAAATAATCTGTGAAAATTGGTGTAATCTGTGTTAAAAAAGATTTCTTATGTGATTTACTTAAGCCGTTTGAACACAGTTCTTTGGTCTCCTTCCTCTAA
>NZ_RYDM01000004.1:0-158052 GCF_003984825.1 Flavobacterium sp. RSP46 | reverse complement strand
GGTGTAATCTGTGTTAAAAAAGATTTGTTATGTGATTTACTTAAGCCGTTTGAACACAGTTCTTTGGTCTCCTTCCTCTAACATCTATCCAGACAAAACACCTCTATTTTTAATACACG
Source organism: Flavobacterium sp. RSP46 (assembly GCF_003984825.1). Classification (NCBI taxonomy): domain Bacteria; kingdom Pseudomonadati; phylum Bacteroidota; class Flavobacteriia; order Flavobacteriales; family Flavobacteriaceae; genus Flavobacterium; species Flavobacterium sp. RSP46. Next base: position 157,933 of record NZ_RYDM01000004.1, on the reverse strand, counting down.
ACAGTATATAATAGTTGTTACTGAGTTTCCTCTTCCCATTCAAAAAATAATCTGTGGCAATCAGTGTAATCTGTGTTAAAAAAGATTTGTTATGTGATTTACTTAAGCCGTTTGAACACAGTTCTTTGGTCTCCTTCCTCTAACATCTATCCAGACAAAACACCTCTATTTTTATTGATGACACACAAGGAATAGTCTTTTTGTTCGGCTTAAAAAAAATAGTGCGTGTAAGAAAATGTTTTATTTCATATATTTGACGTGAATATCGTTTAAAGCGCATAACCTAAAACCAATCAATTTTGAACCCGGAAACCAACAGAAATGCAACCCGATTTAATTCTAAATTTTTTTCAAGAATAAACCGAAGGCTGAACATGCATAATTTAGGTTATTTGCCCCGATGGATCATCGTATTAATTGATCTTATGGTGCTTACCACCTCCTTTGTGTTTACTTTTCTGATCTTTAAAGGAACAGGAATGGATTATATTATTACCGACCACAGCGCAATTTTAATTGCTGGTTTTTTTGCGACTAATTTGTTTTTCTTTTGGCTTTTCAGAACCTATTCCGGGATCATTAGGCACTCTTCTAATATTGATGCGGTCAAGTTGTTATTTTCACAAATGTCCGTACTGATTGTTTTTTTTATTTTTAATTTTCTTTTCCAAATTTTTTTTAAACAAAAAGCATTCTTAAATACAGCCCTTTTTATCAATATTGTACTTTCTTTTTGTGGCCTGTTTTTATACCGAGTGGTCGTGAAGCAAACGTTTGAGTTATATTTTTCAGAAAAGAACGACAGTAAATTGATACGAACCATAATTTATGGAACCGATGCCAATGCGATTTCGGTAGCGAATGCGCTGAAATTTGAAACACCATCCCGCTTTAAAATAGTCGGGTTTGTAGATAAGAACAATCAAAACGCATCTAAGCGCATGCTGGATTTGCCTATTTTAATCCAAAAGAAAAAGTTGCCTACACTAATGCGTTCTATAGGTGCCGAAAGTGTCATTATAGCGGATAAAAGTTTGTCTAAAGAAGAACAGATTGTGATCGTAGACCAGTGTCTGGAGTATAATTATAAGGTATTTACCGTTCCGCTGATCTCCGATTGGGAAAATCAAAAGGAAATTTCCCAAAAAGTAAAAACCATACAAATTGAAGATTTGTTGGAGCGAAAACCAATAGTGCTGGACAATAAAGCCATATCGAAACAATTAAAGGATAAGGTAGTTTTGATTACTGGTGCAGCAGGTTCTATAGGAAGCGAAATCGTCCGACAAATATTGGTGTTTAATCCTAAGAAAATTATTATTCTGGATCAGGCGGAGACCCCATTGCATCATTTAAAACTGGAAACCGAAAACATCAGTACCACAGTAAAAATATGCACGGTAATTGGAGATGTCAGAAACAGACAGGCTATGGATGAAATCTTTAAAGCCTACCGTCCGCAGGTTGTTTATCATGCTGCAGCTTATAAACATGTGCCGCTGATGGAAGAAAATCCCTGTCAGGCTATATTCACCAATATTGAAGGAACTAAAATTCTGGCTGATTTGTCTTGTTTGTACAAAGTCAAAAAGTTTGTGATGGTCTCTACCGATAAAGCGGTAAACCCCAGTAATGTCATGGGAGCCAGCAAACGGATCGCCGAAAAATACGTGCAGTCCTTGCAACTCAGGGATCAGATTGAGAACGGGGAGGAAGCTACAAAGTTCATTACGACGCGTTTTGGTAATGTTTTGGGATCCAATGGATCTGTAGTGCCTTTGTTTACAAAACAAATTGCCGAAGGAGGGCCGCTGACCATCACCCACAAGGACATCATCCGTTATTTTATGACCATACCAGAGGCGTGTCAACTAGTGCTGGAAGCGGGTGCGATGGGGAACGGAGGGGAGATTTATATTTTTGACATGGGGAAACCGGTTAAAATTATTGATTTGGCTCGAAAGATGATTAAGTTAGCGGGATTTATTCCGGATAAAGACATTAAAATACAAATTGTAGGGTTGCGTCCCGGGGAAAAATTATACGAGGAATTGCTCAATGACACGTCTAAGTCGATACCCACACACCATGCTAAAATTATGATTGCGCAGGAAATTCAAGAGGAGTTTGAAGGATTACATGCAGATATTGATGAATTAATTTGTATTGCCAGCAGGTTCGGAAATAAGGCTATTGTGACGCAAATGAAAAAGATTGTGCCTGAATTTAAAAGTATGAATTCAGCGTATGAAATATTAGATAAACACGAGGAAGTTGCTGCGGTTCCTTATTTAACAGAACAATAATTATTGTGAACTTCTCAATACGCTTCGCACTCGGAGCGACGTGTTTCGAGAGCCGTTTTTAATTCCAAATTTATTACTTCCCATACGATCGCCCAAAATCAAGATCACTCGTACGGATGAAAATTGCAATTAAAACAATCTTCATCCAGCGAGTTTCATATTTGACTTTATGATGTTTAAACTTTGGACTTAATTGGTTCCGAGTAGGGTATGGATTATTTATTTTTCTTTGCTTTAATCAACAGCTCCAGTTGATCCCAAAGTGCTTCCGGTATCGCTTCTAACAGATTGAATTGTCCGGCGCCTTTCAGCCACTCACCACCATCAATCACCACCACTTCACCATTGACATACGCTGAAAAATCAGAGACCAGATAAGCCGCTAAATTAGCCAGTTCCTGATGGTCTCCCACGCGTTTCAATGGCACTTTTTTTGCCATATCAAATTTCTCGGCTAAGTCACCGGGTAGTAAACGGTCCCATGCGCCTTTAGTCGGAAAAGGTCCCGGTGCAATTGCATTAGAACGGATTCCGTATTTTGCCCATTCTACAGCAAGACTGCGCGTCATTGCCAGGACACCTGCTTTTGCTGTCGCACTAGGCACCACATAAGCAGAACCGGTCCAGGCATACGTTGTTACGATGTTTAAAATGGTTGCTGATTTTTGTTTGGTGTCAATCCAATGTTTCCCAAAAGCAAGGGTGCAGTTTTTTGTCCCTTTCAAAACAATATCAATCACGGTGTCAAAAGCATTGGCAGAGAGTCTTTCTGTGGGGGAAATGAAATTTCCGGCGGCGTTATTAAGCAGGACATCCACTTTGCCAAAAGTGTTCAAAACCTCTTGCAGCATGTTTTCGACTTCACTATAATGACGTACGTCACATTGAATAGGAAGGCAGGTTCCGCCAGTTAGCGTTTCCAGCTCCGCAGCGGTTTTTTTTAGTTTTTCTAAATCCCTGGAGGTGATGGCGACTTGCGCACCTAATTCCAAGAAATAGTGAGTCATCGCTTTTCCTAAACCACTTCCGCCTCCGGTGACTACAATCACTTTGCCTTTAAGAGCATCGTCCCGTAACATTTTATCTGTATAACTCATGTTTTTTATGTTTTAATGGTAAATATAGCAAAATTAAATAGTATGCATGCATAATAAAATAATAATATATTGAAACGATTTGCCAAAGGACGACACCATCACACGACGATTCAACAGTTTCTCCCGCGTGTGTGTTGTAATCATTTTTGTTTTTGGAGTGCATGCTTTTTCTATAATCGCCCAATTTGAGGTGTAATGATCGCGTACTATGGGAACTTCATAACAATAAATATACTCGTGCTGCTATTTGGAAGTTTACTCCTAAAAAAAATCATTAATTCTAATCATAAAAATAGGGTTTTATAATTAGAATTAATGATTAGAGGTGTTGTTTTATTAAGTCCAACAATTCAGCGTATTCTGTTGTTTTATTGAATTGTAACTTTGTTAACGGATCTGGTTTACCTTTTTAGTAAAAGGAAAAGAAGTTTAAATTTACATTTTGTGGATGATAAAAATAGTCGGTCGTTTGTGCAAGTCGATGGTTTCTTTTTTCCAGGCCGCAATTTTCTTAGTCTTGATATATTCGGTCGGTAAAGTGATATCCGCAGCAATGCACAAGTGTGTTTCGGGATGCAGTGTTTGTACTAAATCTTCCAATAATTTGTTGTTGCGATACGGCGTTTCAATGAAAATCTGAGATTGATTTTTTTCAAAAGAAACTCTTTCCAAGGTTTTGAAACTGGCTTTTTTTTCGTCTTTTTCAATAGGCAAATAACCATGAAACGTAAAGCTTTGTCCGTTCATTCCGGAAGCCATCATGGCCAAAAGGATGGAAGAAGGACCAACCAAAGGAACAACCTGAATGCCTTTTTCATGGGCTAATTTGACAATCACAGCGCCAGGATCAGCCACTCCGGGACAGCCTGCTTCGCTCATTAATCCCATATTTTGCCCTTCCAGCAATGGTTGTATAAAGTCTAAATGTTCTTTGGTTTCAGTGTGTTTGTTTAAAACAAAAAGTTTTAACTCAGATTGTTTCTTCTCAGGACTAACACCTTTGATCGATTTGCGGGCTGTTTTGTCGTTTTCTACAATATAATAATCAAGGAGGTCAATACTTCTTTTTATGGTTTGCGGCAAAACATCCATAGGATCGCAATCGCCCATTGTGGTAGGGATTAGATAGAGTTTTCCTAAAACAGCGTTTGGTTTCATAGGTGTGATTTATGTTCCTTAAAATAGTGTGTTTATAGTATGATCAGTATATTGTTAGGATCTCCAAAATAATTTTATCCGAAAAAACTAGGTGTGTTTGGCGATTAGCTTTTGTGCAAGAACCGTACACGCTTCATCCAGCATGTTGTACACAATTTCAAATCCATTAGGCAAACCAAAATATGGATCAGGAACATCTACTTTTTCGTTTGGAAATAATTCATTCAAAATTAGTTGTACTTTTTCTATTTGTTTCGGGTGCTCCGCAAGCTGCACTACATCCTCATAATTGGAATTATCCATGACATAGATATAATCAAATGTGTCGAAATCAGCACTGCTGAATTGCCTTCCTTTTTGATTTGAAATGTTGATTTTGTTTATTTTTGCAACAGCAATAGAGCGTTCGTCTGGCGAATGGCCAATGTGCCAGGATCCAGTTCCTGCCGAATCCACTGAGAATTTGTTCTTTGGAAGCTTAGAAGCTAATAGGCCTTCAGCCAATGGGGAACGACAAATGTTTCCCAAACAAACCATTAAAATTTTTATGGACATAAGGTGTCTATAGCGTTAATTTTTTATTGATGTCTTCCACAAATTTTTTGAATTGTTTGTCCGTAGCCACTAAATTATCAACGGTTTTGCAAGCGTGTAATACTGTAGCATGATCGCGATCTCCAATTTGGGAACCAATATTTGCCAAAGAGGCTTTTGTGAATTTCTTTGCAAAAAACATCGCCAATTGTCGGGCTTGCACGACGTGTCTTTTTCTGGTTTTGGATTGCAGTGTTTCTAAATCCAGCTGGAAATACTCCGAAACAATTTTTTGAATGTAATCAATAGAAATTTCTCGTTTTACATTTTTTACAAATTTTTCAACGACACTTTTAGCCAGTTCCAGCGTTACTTCTTTTTTATTAAAAGACGACTGTGCAATCAATGATATAATGGCTCCTTCTAATTCCCTTACATTCGATTTGATATTACGCGCTACGTATTCGATGATTTCGTCCGGAATTTCAACGCCGTCTCTGTACAATATGTTTTTTAGGATGGAAATTCTGGTTTCATAATCCGGTTGGTGCAATTCAGCACTCAATCCCCATTTGAAACGCGAAAGTAACCGTTGTTCAATATCTTGCATGTCAACAGGCGCCTTGTCCGAAGTTAGGATGACCTGTTTGCCGTTTTGATGTAAATAGTTGAATATGTGAAAAAACACATCCTGAGTTCCTGACTTTCCGGAAAGAAATTGCACGTCATCAATAATTAAAACATCAATTAATTGATAGAAATGGATGAAATCATTTCGGTTATTTTTCTTAACCGAGTCGATGTATTGTTGGGTAAAAATTTCAGCCGAAATGTATAAAACGGTTTTTTCAGGGTATTTGTCTTTTATTTCTACCCCAATGGCATGCGCCAAATGCGTTTTTCCAAGACCAACACCACCAAAAATCAATAACGGATTGAACGAAGTTCCACCCGGTTTATTGGCAACAGCCATACCTGCAGAACGAGCCAATCGATTTGAATCCCCTTCTAAAAAGTTGTCAAAACTATAATTTGCATTCAGCTGTGATTCGATTTTTAAATTTCGGATGCCTGGAATTACAAATGGATTTCTTAATTCGGGGTTTAAGTTTTTAAAAGGTGCATCTACTTCTTGCGGCTTCATAGGAACTCTATTGGCGCTTGGCAACTGTTCCGTAAACGGTTGTTTATTGCCGTAAGTGTTTTCCATTCTGATTTTATAAAGTAACTTAGCATTTTTTCCAAGTTCTTTAGTAAGGGCCACTTTTAACAATTTTACATAGTGCTCCTCGAGCCATTCGTAGAAAAATTTACTAGGTACCTGAATATATAATGCGTTATCGGTAAGTTCAACTGATTTGATTGGTTCGAACCAAGTTTTGTACGCTTGGTCTTGGATGTTGTCTTTTATGAAAGACAAACAGTTTTCCCATACTGATTGAGCAGTTTTGTTCATATATTCTATTAAATTATTTTTAATTGGTAATTTTTATCTTACTAAAAAAAAGAGGTTGTGTGATTATTTATTGGGGTAACAAATATGTGAACAAATTTCTGTAAAAAAAAATATATAGGGCACTAATTTCCCGAATTATTGTTGTAAGGCGCTTTTTTAAATTTAAATTTTTTTAATACATAAGTAATGAAAGATCATCAAATAGAAGTTCGGGTGCGATACTCGGAAACGGACCAAATGGGAGTTGTATACCATGGGAATTACATTCCTTATTTTGAGATAGGAAGGGTGGAATGGCTTAGAAACAAAGGGATCTCCTATAAAAATATGGAGCAAAGCGGAATTGCGCTGCCTATTGTTTCTATGAATATTAATTATAAAAAATCAGCGCGCTATGATGAGTTGTTAACGGTTCATACGATTTTCAAAAGCCAGACTTCGGTGAAGATAGAATTTGATTGTGCTATTTATAATGAATCTGATGAGTTATTAACAACGGCTCAATTTATTTTGGTTTTTGTCTCCTTAAAAACAGGTCGTCCAATGGCTCCTCCAACGTATATTTTAGAATTGTTAAAAACAATCGAATAAAGTACAAAAGAAGCAATATTGAATGGGAATTAGAGTCGTTTTATACCGATTTCAAACATCGAATTGAAAGTGTCGAATAGTTTTTCGGCATTTTTTTTTCGGGTTTTTAGCTCGATTTTACCTATCGGAAGGGTAGTAATCGCACTTATTTCCATTTCCTGAGATACAATTTCCAATTTTTGTTCCTTGATGACCCGCATCACTTTATTCATATTTTGGTACTCAAAGGCGAGGCTAAAATGACAATCGATTGTTTTCTCTATAATGGCACAGCTTTCCAGAATCAGTTGTGCCGTGGTTTTATAGGCAGTAATCAAGCCGCCAACGCCTAACTTTACGCCGCCAAAAACCCGAACTACGACTAGCAGGATATTAGTGACTGAAAACGACTGAATTTGTCCGTAAATAGGCATACCGGCACTATGGCTTGGTTCTCCGTCATCGTTTGCTCTATAGGCCACTGTGCTGGTGCCAATTTGATAGGCATAGCAAAAATGTCCTGCATGAGGATGTTGCTTCCGCAAAATATCGATGAGCGGCTTTACTTCGTCCTCCGATTGAATGGGATAGGCATAGCCAAAAAATTTGCTGTTTTTTTCTTTGAATAGCAGTTCCTCTGAAGAAAATGCAATGGTGTTGTATGTGTCTTTCAATTGAAATTAAAAAAAGGAGTGAAATTTGAAATTTGATATGACTTGAAGCGGTTCTTTCAAATTATTTTTTTGTCTAGTAAATGGATGACATCTTCTGTGCCTACTTGTAAATTCCAAACTTCAAATCCCAATGCGAGTGCGACATCTGTATTTTCTTTTTTATCATCGACAAATAACGTTCGCTTGGGCGCTAATTCATGGTTGCTTATCAAATGATGAAAAGCGTCAGGATTTGGTTTTCTTAAGCCTAGCTCAAATGAAAAATAGACTTTCTCAAAGCATTGGTAAAAATCCCTGTAAAAAGAGATCCCGTTTTTGCGTTCGAACGTTTCTATATGAATAGCATCGGTATTGGATAATAAAAACAAGCGGTATTTTTGCGAAAGCATTTGCAGGAATTCCAATCGATACAACGGGAAATCGAGGAGTATGGCATTCCAAGCGGCTAGAATTTCTTTGGTGGTGGCATTTGGAAGATGTTTTTGAATGCCCAAAAGGAAATTTTCACGGGAAATTTTTCCGGTTTCAAACTGGATGTTCAAATGGTCTAAATCAGCATTCCATTCCTTCAGGCCTAATTTCTGGAACGCAGTAACGGTGGCTTGTTTGTCTAAGTTGATAAAAACATCTCCAAAATCAAAAATGATAGTGTTAATCATGGTTTCTGTGAATTAGAAGTTCGTCTGAACCTATGCATTGTTTTGTGAACTGTTTTTGAACAAGAATAGGCGCCTTGATTCCAGTTTTAAATTGGATATTTCCAACAAATATTCGAGCTTCGTCCCAAAGATTAGCATCGATAAAAGTTTGCAGCGTTTGCCTTCCGCCTTCAATGATAACGGATTGAATTTGATGTTTGTACAGGGATTGAGCCAAGTGTTCAGCTGTGTTTTTTTCAAAATCGATGCACTCAAAGATAGTATTTTCTTTTTCAACACCCGTTTTAAATCCGGAAAAAAGGATAGTTTTAACGTGATTGTCAAAGATGTGACTGTCTTTTGGGATGCGGTTGTTTTGATCTAAAACCACCCGAATGGGATTGTTTCCATACCAATCGCGCGCATTGAGGTTTGGGTTATCATCAATAACAGTTTGTGTTCCCACCAGTATGGCTTGCTCCTCGGTGCGCCATTTATGAACCAGTTGTCTGGAATAAATAGTGGTGATCCAGACCGGTTTTTTTTCTGATTTTTCTTTTGGCGCAATAAAACCATCTTGACTTTGTGCCCATTTCAAGATAATATACGGCCTTTTCTTTTCGTGAAAGGTAAAAAACCTTTTGTTGAGCTCCTGGCATTCGTCTTCCAAAACGCCCAGGGTTACGTGTATTCCGGCTTCCATGAGCTTTTTGATTCCGTTTCCTGCCACTTTTATATTGGGGTCAACAGTGCCTATAACTACATTTGGAATTTTATTTTTGATAATCAAATCACAACAGGGCGGTGTTTTGCCAAAATGACTGCAGGGCTCTAAACTCACGTAAATAGTTGCTTTATTCAGCAGCGATTTGTCTTTTACGGAATTTATTGCAAGGACTTCTGCGTGCGGTTCTCCTGCTTTTTGATGCCAGCCTTCGCCAATGATGTTGCCGTCACAAACAATTACACTGCCTACTAACGGATTTGGATAGGTGGCTCCCAGACCATTTTTGGCCAGCTCGACGCACCGTTTGATGTATTTTTCATGTATTTTCACCCTACAAAAGTAGTGATTTTTGCGTGTAGCCCCAATCAGGTACCCAAACTTGGGATTGAGGCAGGATTAGTTTAAAAACGTTAGAGAATAACAACAAACAATTGATACTTTTGTGGCTAAAATTAGTTTCTGAAAAAAAATGGAAAAGTACCGCATTAGAAAAATAAAAAAAGAAGACAATCTCGCAGTTGCAGCATTGATACGAGCAGTTTTTGACGAATTAAAGATTCCAAAAGTAGGAACGGCGTATGAAGATCCGTATTTGGATTTAATGTATGAGGAGTATAATAAGCCAAAATCGGTTTATTATGTGGTGGAAAAGGATGGGAAAATTATAGGTTCTGCCGGGGTTGCCCCACTTGAAAATGAAGCAGAAACCATTTGTGAACTTCAAAAAATGTATTTCCTGCCGGAAACCAGAGGTCTTGGACTTGGGAGTCAGATGATGGCTCAGTGTTTAGAAAGTGCCAAGGATTTTGGTTTTGAAAATTGTTATCTTGAAACCATGCCTTTTATGCTTGATGCCCAGAAACTGTATAAGAAAGTAGGTTTTGAATACCTTGAGTCGCCCATGGGAAGCACTGGTCATACCAGTTGTCCGATATGGATGCTCAAAAAATTATAAATCATGAATTTTAAATGAAAAACAGTTCCGTTAAAATTAGAGATTACAGAACCCAATTTATTCAAGAACTGACTCCAATTTATGATGCCGGAGAAGCAGAGAGTTTTTTCTATTTAATAGCAGAAGAAAAGCATCAACTGAAAAGAATAGATCTGGCCTTGCATCCTGATTTGGTTTTTTCGGAAACGGAAAGGGTAGTTTGGAACTCGATTTTGGCACAATTAAAGCAGGAAATCCCGATACAATATCTTTTAGGCAAAACGAGTTTTTACGGATTGGATTTTGAAGTCAATGAAAATGTATTGATTCCAAGACCCGAAACCGAAGAACTAGTCGCATGGATTATTAGAAATAATTTAAAGATTGAAAAATTCAAAGATTTAAAGATTCTTGACATAGGCACGGGAAGTGGTTGTATTGCTGTTTCATTGGCAAAACACATTCCGAATGCGCAGGTTTTTGCAATTGATGTGTCTGAAAAAGCGTTGGCTACAGCCCACAATAACGCCCACAATAATGCTGTAAATATTACTTTTATCAAGCAGAACATTCTGGAAGTGGTCTCCCTGAGCGCAGTCGAAGGGCTAGATCCACAATTTGATGTTATTGTTTCTAACCCGCCGTATGTTCGCAATTTAGAAAAAGAGGAAATTAAGAAAAATGTATTGGACTATGAACCGCATCTGGCACTTTTTGTAGAAGATAATGACGCATTGATTTTTTATAAAAAAATAGCCAAACTGGCTCAAAAAAATCTGCTGCCAAACGGAAAGTTATATTTTGAAATTAATCAGTATTTAGGCAAAGAAATGGTCGATTTACTCGAAAAAATGAATTTCAAAAACATCGAATTACGAAAAGATATTTACGGGAATGACCGGATGATTAAAGGAGAAATAAGTAATTAGTATTTATAAGTTGAAAACGGATCAGTTTTTCAAAAGTTTTAGAGACTGACCACTGTAATCTACTCATAACGCAAGGCTTCAATGGGATCCAGGACCGCCGCTTTGATTGCGGGATATAAACCGGAAGCAATCGCTACAATGAAACTGGTAATAAAAGCCGCCATGATAGCGCCCCACGGAATTACAAAGGCAAAGTCCATGGCTGTGGCAATACCAAATCCGATTAGGATTCCAAAAATAATGCCTACTAATCCGCCCATTTGGCCTATCAGTAATGTTTCTATAAAAAACTGAATGGCGATTGTCGTTTTCTTGGCTCCCAAGGCTTTACGGACTCCAATTTCCCGGGTGCGTTCCGTAACGGAGACGATCATGATATTCATCAGGGCTATCGAAGATCCCAGGACGGTGATGATGCCTATAAGCCAGGATGCCAGTCCCAGGTATTTTGTGATCCCTAAAATTCGGTTGATCAAGTCATCGCTGCGCACGACGCCAAAATTACTGTCTTCTACGGGACTCAATTTACGAATCCGGCGCATCGTACTTGTGGCGTTGTCCAGAGCTTGTTCCAGTAATTCTTTTTTGCCCACCATGACACTCACTGTATAATTGATGTTGGGTGCCGTAAACAAGGAGCGCGCTAGTTGAATTGGAATCAAAACCCGTAAATCCTGACTGTTCCCAAACGTGGATCCTTTCTCTTTCAAAACTCCGATGACCTTAAATTTAGCTCCTCGGATGGATATTATTTTATCAATGGGATTTACGTCTTTCAGCAATCCTTTTTCAAAATCAGACCCTACAACACATACATACGCATTGTTGTCAATGTCAAATCCTGTAAAATTGCGACCGGAACTGGTTGCTAATCCGGAATTCGTTATGAAAAATTCGTCAACTCCGAGGATCGCATTTTCGGGATCCGTTTTTGTTGCCTCATATTTTACTTCGGCGGCAGATGTCGCGGTAAAGGAAAGCGACGTTTCTGTAAATGGGTAGTTGTATTTTTTCTTGAAAGCTACAGCCTCCGGATAAGAAATGATGGGATTAATGATTTCTCGCTCGTCCCCGCCACGATTTCGAGTGGTGTTTTCGTACTGTTTAATGTTGAAGGTATTGGCTCCCATGGAGGCAAAATCGGAGGAAATAGTGTTTTCAAGTGCCGAAACAACCGTAAGAATACTGACTAAAGCCGTGATCCCAATAGCGATAATCATCACCGTAAGCACCGTTCGCAACAATTGCGTTCGGATGGAACCAAATGCAATCCGAATATTTTCTTTGAATAATTTTAACATCATATACGTTTGACACGAAATTACAATTTTTGTTACAAATTAAGCTTTCGAAGACAGAATATTTATTTTGAATCAATATATTTGGTGGGAGAAAAATTTAAATTTCCATTTTTAGGAAATATATTTTTTTGAAATATATTTTTTTGAAATTTTTAATTTATAATTATTTGAAATGAATAATATTTTTTTCGCCTTTTTCTGTATTCTTTTTTGTAGCAATATTGGTCACTCCCAGAATTTTAAAATCACTAAAATGATTGCTGATAAAACAACAAAAGTACCTTTAGAAAACGTTAGTATATATAATGATAAAGATAATTCTACAACAAATCAAGAAGGATTATTTGTATTTATTTCTGGCCGTAATGAAATTAATTTTAATTTGCTGGGCTATAATTCTCTGAAAACTACTTTTGAAAGAATAGAAAGGCACGACACCATTTTTATGGAAGCCAAAGCCTTTGAACTAAAGGAGGTTGTTGTGGCTAATAATGAATCGTTTATCAAAAAAGTATATGATAAAATGGTCGACAATTATAGTGCAAAGTATACTTCAAACTTCTTTTTAAGAAATGTACTCAAAAAAGGCAACAGCATCGTCGTGTTGCAGGATATTCACGCCAAAAGAGGTAAAAATTCATTTCCCAAAAATTTTAGTGAGATCGAAGTTTTAAATATGAGGAAAACTAGTTTTTTTGAAAAAAAGAAGCAGATTGATTTTGCCTTTCCAGATTTTACAGAGTTTTTTGGTGGATTCTATCCAGCGTTGGATCAAAATATTTTTACCGAGGTGGATTATAATGATTTTGATTTTAGAAAATTTTTATTTGAAGCCAAACAAAAAAATGTTTGGGGGCAAATTAGTAAAGGGTATTTTATTATTAATAGAAATGATTATGCAATTGTCGAATTTTTTGTATCAATGTATGATAATCCTGAAGTAATACCTTTTAAGAAATTTAAGCTTTCAAGTACGCAATATAGGACCACACGATACGAAAAACTCGTCACCTACAACAAAAACAGTACAGTAAATAAATACTATCTCAATTTAGCAAAACTGAATGCACAGGTAGAAGTATTAGCTGATAAAAATAGCGATGGGTCATTTAAATACAACTTAACAATGGATTATTTTACAACCAATTCTGTTACTAATGAAAAAGTAGAATCCAATTTTGCTGTTGACAAAGATGTTTTTAAAGCTAAATTTCCTTATTCGGCAACCTTTTGGAACACTCAAAATCAACTGCCTTTAACGAATGAGCTTAAAGATTTTTTGAAACGAGTTTCTGATAACAAAGACCAAAAGAAGGAATTTGAGATAATTGGAAATTTCTAATTTTTTTTATTTAAAAATCAGGATATTTGCAGAGAGAATTAGGATTTTCAATGTAGCCATTACGATTTTGAAGAAATCGATTTTGTTTTTTGTAATTCGTATTTCGTAATTTGTAATTAATTAAAATGGCATCAAAACCTAGTATTCCAAAAGGAACCAGAGATTTCTCACCAACCGAGGTGGCAAAACGGCACTATATCATCCAAATCATAAAAAACAATTTCGAGAAATTTGGTTTTCAACCCATAGAAACCCCTTCATTTGAAAATTCCGAAACCCTAATGGGAAAATACGGAGAAGAAGGCGACCGTTTGATTTTTAAGATTTTGAATTCCGGAGACTATTTGGCGAAAGCCAATGCCACGCATCTCGAAAATAAAGACAGTACAAAACTGACAGCGAGCATTTCGGAGAAAGCGTTGCGGTATGACTTAACCGTTCCATTTGCCCGGTATGTGGTACAGCACCAAAACGAGATTGAATTCCCGTTCAAAAGATACCAAATCCAACCCGTTTGGAGAGCGGATCGCCCCCAAAAAGGCCGTTTCAGAGAGTTTTTTCAATGTGATGCGGATGTGGTAGGGTCTAAATCATTGTGGCAAGAAGTAGAATTAGTGCAATTATATGACACTGTTTTTTCAGCTTTGGGATTAGAAGGGGTAACCATCAAAATCAATAATCGAAAAATATTATCCGGAATTGCAGACGTGATTGGAGCATCGGATAAACTGATCGATTTCACAGTGGCACTCGATAAACTGGACAAAATTGGCGAAGACGGTGTCAAAAAAGAAATGATGGAGAAAGGAATTTCAGCAGCAGCAATTCTGAAAGTCCAGCCGTTATTCCATTTTACAGGAACCATTTCTGAAAAAATAAGCCAACTTTCAGTCTTGCTTGCTGAGTCAGAGGAAGGAATGAAAGGCGTGGAAGAATTGCGTTTCATTTGTGATAATGTGATGAAATTAGGTTTGAGCAATTCGACTTTAGACCTGGATGTAACTCTGGCTAGGGGATTGAATTATTATACCGGTGCCATTTTTGAAGTGGCGCCGCCAAAAGCTGTTGCAATGGGCTCCATTGGCGGCGGCGGACGATACGATGATTTGACCGGAATTTTTGGATTGAAAAACATGAGTGGTGTGGGGATTTCTTTTGGACTGGACCGCATTTACCTGGTGATTGAAGAATTGAATTTGTTTCCGGAAACCGTAACAGCAACTTCAAAAGCATTGTTTATTAATTATGGTGATGCTGAAGCTTTTTATGGATTGCAAGCCATTCAGAAGCTTAGAGCTGCAGGAATTAAAGTGGAATTGTATCCGGATAATGCCAAAGTGGCCAAGCAGTTTCAGCATGCGGACAAACGAGGAATTCCTTTTGCCGTAATTGCAGGAGAACAGGAAATCGCGTCGGATACGTTTGTGCTCAAAAATTTAATATCGGGGGAACAGCGTACAGTGGATTTTGAGAGTCTAAAACAAGATTTATTACGGTCTTAATTTAAACACATAAAAAAAGCTCCGTTTTAGTACACGAAGCTTTTTTTTACTATTAGGTAATGGTGAATTAATAATTGTTTAGAATAAAATCGTGAGTTTTTACTTTCTAAAAGTGTTCTAAATAAAAAATTTTAACAAAGCTAAAGAAACAATAGCAAGATAATCTTAAAATAATCTTAAAATTTTGAGTACTCAGGTGTTATATTGAAAAGAAAAGCGAAATCAATAAAAAGATGACAATTTGACATTTTAAAAGAATTGGCAGTACTTTTGCAATCCCAAAAAGAATAAAAATGAAGTTTAAGAATATTTTTAAAAATACGAGTACTATGACTACCGAAAATACAGAAATCGATCAAGAATTAGAGGAGGTGACATTAGAAAATAATGCCAATGAAGAGCAAATCATTGTTGAGGAATTAAGTGTAGAAGAGCAATTAACGCAAGACTTAGCTAAAGAGAAAGATAAATATTTACGCTTATTTGCTGAATTTGAAAATTACAAACGCAGAACAACCAAAGAGCGTATTGAATTATTCAAAACGGCTAATCAAGAAGTGTTATTAGCGATGCTGCCTGTATTGGATGATTTTGACAGGGCTTTGGTTGAAATAAACAAATCGGATGACGAATTGTTGACAAAGGGAGTGGAGCTTATTCATGAGAAATTAAAAAGCACTTTGATTTCTAAAGGATTAGAGCAAGTTGAGGTTAAAGCTGGAGATGTTTTTGATGCGGATTTTGCAGAGGCAATTACTCAGATTCCAGCTCCAAAGATGAAGGGGAAAATTGTTGATGTTCTTGAAAAAGGATATAAATTAGGAGACAAGATCATTCGTTTTCCAAAAGTGGTTATCGGTCAGTAGAGATGCGATTTATTGCGTCTTAATTAAATAGACAAAGACGAGATACATTGCGTCTGTACTGTATAAAAAAATAAAAATGAAAAAAGATTTTTACGAAATATTAGGCATTTCTAAAAGTGCTGATGCTGCTGAAATTAAAAAAGCATACAGAAAAAACGCTTTACAGTACCATCCTGACAAAAATCCCGGAGACAAATCGGCAGAAGATAAATTCAAACTAGCTGCTGAAGCTTACGAAGTATTGAGCGACCCTCAGAAAAAAGCCAAATACGACCAATACGGCCATCAAGCTTTTGATGGATCGGGTGGTTTTAGTGGCGGAGGTGGTCACGGAGGTATGAATATGGATGATATTTTCAGTCAGTTTGGGGATATTTTTGGTGGCGGTTTTGGTGGTTTCAACAGCGGTGGAGGCGGTGTTCGTCGCGCTAAAGGAAGCAACCTGCGCATCAAAGTAAAATTGACGTTGGAAGAAATTGCCAACGGCGTGGAGAAAAAAGTAAAAGTAAAACGTAAAGTTCAGGCCCCTGGAGTTAGTTATAAAACGTGTTCAACCTGTAACGGTCAAGGACAAGTAATGCGTGTTACGAATACCATTTTGGGCAGAATGCAATCGGCTTCTACCTGTCCTACCTGTGGTGGTTCCGGACAAATTCTAGATAAAAAACCAGCCGAAGCAGACGCGCAAGGAATGATTCTTGAAGATGAAACGGTTTCTATAAAAATACCTGCGGGTGTGGTAGACGGCATGCAATTGAAAGTGTCTAATAAAGGGAACGATGCTCCGGGAAACAGTATTCCTGGAGATTTAATTGTGGCAATTGAAGAGTTAGAGCATGAATTCTTGAAACGCGAAGGAGAGAATTTACACTACGATTTATACATCAGTTTTGCAGAAGCGGTTCTAGGAATTTCCAAAGACATTGAAGCTATAAACGGAAAAGTGAGAATCAAACTAGAAGAAGGAATCCAATCCGGTAAAATTTTGAGATTAAAAGGAAAAGGAATTCCGAGTATCAATGGGTATGGAAACGGCGATTTACTGGTTCATGTCAATGTTTGGACGCCAAAAACGCTGGATAAAGATCAAAAACAGTTTTTCGAAAAAAATCTTACGGATGAGAATTTTATTCCAAATCCGGAAAAATCAGACAAATCCTTTTTTGAGAAAGTAAAAGACATGTTTTCATAAAAAAAGTTAGACTCGAGTTATCGATTCGATTATAAAAATACATTACCCATCCTTGTTATAATAAGGATGGGTTTTTTATGAAATCGTCATTAACAATTTGTTTGCATATAAACACCAATACACTTAAGGCAATAACAGAGGATCGCTAAAAATTAAATGCTACATAAAGGAAACAATTCTTAGTATTTTGGCACGAATTATTTACTTTTACACGAATTAAAAAATAAGCATGAGTAATATTCTTGAAGTGAATAAAGTTGTCAAGCAATACGGTGATTATGTTGCGCTTAACCAGGTTTCATTAACGGTTCCTAAAGGAAGTATCTACGGACTTTTAGGTCCAAACGGAGCCGGAAAAACATCACTTATCCGAATAATAAACCAAATTACATTACCGGACAGTGGCGAAATTATTCTTGATGGCGAAAAACTGCAACCCAAACACGTTCAATATATAGGATATTTACCGGAAGAAAGAGGCTTGTACAACACGATGAAAGTAGGAGAACAATGCTTGTATTTAGCTCAGATGAAAGGGCTTTCTAAAGCTGAAGCCAAAAAACAACTGGAGTATTGGTTTGAAAAGTTTGAAATACAAGGCTGGTGGAACAAGAAAATCCAGGAACTTTCTAAGGGAATGGCTCAGAAAATTCAGTTCGTCGTGTGTGTGTTGCACAAACCAAAACTATTGATATTTGATGAACCTTTTTCTGGTTTTGATCCCGTGAATGCCACTATTATCAAAGAAGAAATTCTGGCGTTGCGAGAAGAAGGAGCAACCATAATTTTTTCGACACACCGCATGGAAAGCGTAGAAGAATTATGTGATCACATCGCTTTGATTCACAAATCAGATAAACTGATTGAAGGAAAACTGGACGATGTTAAAAGACAATTTAAAACCAATAGTTTTGAAGTGGGTATTTTATCGGATAATGCAACGGGATTGATGTCTGCTATTACACAGAAATTTAGCGTTGCTCCGGCACATTTTAAATCACTGAATAACGAGTTAAAACTGGAAATCCAACTCGGAAATGCTACGCCAAATGAATTATTGAATATCCTTACACAATGTGGACAAGTAACACATTTTGTAGAAAAAATTCCTAGTGTAAATGATATTTTCATTCAAACAGTAACACAATAGATGGTTAGACTTCTTAGATTGTCAGACTTTTTACAGTTTCCTAATCTAATTGTTCTAAAAAAATCTAAGTAATTTAAAAATTTAAGCAGTCTAAAAAATGAGTATCATTTCATTAATCATAAAAAGAGAATTTATTACTAAAGTGCGTAATAAATCTTTTGTTGTAATGACTTTTTTAAGTCCGTTGTTATTTGTTGGGATAGCAGCATTTATAGGCTATTTAAGTTCCATGGAAGCGGATACCAAACGCATCGCCATTCATGATGAATCAGGTTTGTTCGTTAAAGAATTTATACTTAAAAACAACAACAACAGCCAGTACAAATACCTCGATTTATCTCTTGTAGATTTAAAATTTTTGAAAGACAGCATCGCTGACGAGCGCTATGAAGGACTATTGTATATTCCAAAGTCAGAACACACAAAGGATTTCGAAAATAAAATACAGTTTATTTCAAACAACAGTCCCAGTATTTCTTTTATAGAAAAAGTTCAGGATGTGATTGCTAATAAATTGACGAAAAACAATTTAGAAAAAGCACATTTAGATACGCTTGCCATAAAAAAAGCCCAGGCCCAAGTCAATATTAGTTTGACAAAAGCATCGGGTGAAGAGAGTGTCAAAGGACTTAACGAAATCAAAATTGGGATTGGTGGCGCATTTGGATACCTCATAATGATGTTCATAATCATCTACGGAAACATGGTGATGCGAAGTGTGATCGAAGAGAAAACCAGCCGAATTGTAGAGATTATTATATCCTCGGTCAAACCGTTTCAACTGATGATGGGCAAAATCATTGGAACTGCGCTAGCCGGATTGCTGCAGTTCCTTATTTGGGCTATCATTGGACTCTCATTAATGTTTGCAGCCTCAGTCTTTTTTGGGGTAAATGTGGGTCCAAGCGCCAGCGTTTCGCCTGAATTGATGCAAGCTGCACAGCAGGAAATGACTGGAACTGCCCAAATGTATATTAAGGAATTATGGAATCTGCCCATTGCAAATATCTTGATTGGATTCGTGATTTATTTCATCGGCGGTTATTTTTTGTACAGTTCGTTTTACGCAGCCATTGGTGCCGCAGTAGACAATCAGACGGACTCACAACAATTCCTTTTACCTATCATTATGCCATTGATGCTGAGTGTTTACGTTGGTTTTTTTACGGTTATCAATGATCCACACGGAACAATTGCCGTTATTTTTTCAATGATTCCGCTTACATCACCAATTGTTATGCTGATGCGAATTCCGTTTGGCGTACCTTTGTGGCAAATCGCCATTTCAGTAACGCTGCTATTTGGCACCTTCTTTTCTGTAGTTTGGTTTGCCGCAAAAATATACCGAATAGGAATACTAATGTATGGCAAGAAACCCACTTGGAGGGAATTATATAAATGGTTGAAATACTAATAGAAGTTTAATCGGTTATTTGGTTAACTGATTAACCCAATAAAGAAAAGAGATGTCAAAAATACTAATCATAGAAGATGAGGCCGCCATTCGAAGAGTACTTACAAAAATACTTTCGGAAGAAAATGATACTTATCAGGTGGAAGAAGCCGAAGATGGTCTTGCAGGTCTTGAAAAAATAAAAAATAACGATTACGATTTGGTTTTGTGCGACATCAAAATGCCTAAAATGGATGGTGTTGAGGTACTGGAAGCTGTCAAAAAAATCAAGCCCGAAATTCCTATGGTGATGATTTCTGGTCATGGCGATATGGAAACGGCTATCAATACAATGCGTTTGGGAGCCTTTGATTACATCTCAAAACCGCCCGATTTAAACCGATTGTTGAATACAGTTCGAAATGCTTTGGACAAAAAACAACTTGTAGTAGAGAACAAATTTCTGAAGAAAAAAGTCAGCAAAAACTACGAAATGATTGGCGAAAGCGACGCCATCAATCACATTAAAGTGATGATTGAGAAAGTAGCCCAAACCGAAGCCAGAGTTTTAATTACGGGACCCAACGGAACCGGAAAAGAACTGGTTGCACATCAATTACATGAAAAAAGTGAGAGAGCTAACTTCCCTTTAATCGAAGTGAATTGTGCGGCTATACCATCGGAATTGATTGAAAGCGAATTATTTGGTCACGTAAAAGGAGCGTTTACCTCCGCAGTGAAAGACCGCGCAGGAAAATTTGAAGCGGCAGATAAAGGCACTATTTTCTTGGATGAAATTGGAGATATGAGTCTTTCGGCGCAAGCTAAAGTATTGCGTGCTTTACAGGAAAGTATGATTACCAGAGTGGGAGCGGACAAAGATATCAAAGTCGATGTTCGTGTAGTTGCGGCAACCAATAAAGATTTGAAAGTCGAAATTGCCGAAGGACGTTTCCGGGAAGATTTATACCATCGTTTGGCCGTGATTTTGATAAAAGTTCCGGGATTGAACGAAAGACGGGATGATATCCCGATGTTGATTGCTCATTTTGCCGAAAAAATTGCTTTGGAGCAAGGAAATGCGGTAAAAAAATTCTCTTCAGCAGCGATTCATTTATTGCAGGATTATGATTGGACAGGAAATATTCGGGAATTACGAAATGTAGTGGAGCGTTTGATTATCCTTGGCGGAAACGAAATTTCTGAGAATGATGTGAAGTTATTCGCATCTAAATAAAATTAATTTAATGATTTAAAAATTTAATGATTTAAAGATTTGGCAATAGCTTTAATCTTTTAATTTTTTAATTTTTAATCTTTCAATCTAAAATAAATGAAACTAAAAAAAATAAACCAAGCGTTACAACAAGCCCTGATTGAAAACGGTTTGACTGAGGCCAATGCAATTCAAAAAGAAACATTTTCGACACTAAAAAGTGGTTCGGATTGTATTATTATTGCACCAAAAGGAAGCGGGAAATCAACTACAATCGTGCTAAATGTAATTCAGAGATTGACAGGAGCAACCGAAGAATCGCCAAGGGCTTTGATAATTGTTGAAGACAAAGCGAAAGTATTGGAAATGGAATCCCTATTTGAAAAATATGGGAAGTATTCTAATTTAGAAGTCTATGGTGTTCATGACAAAGGAGATATGGAATACGATAAGAATTATATTTCCAGCGGAATTGATGTGTTGATAGGGACTCCAAATAAACTAAGTGAAATGTTTACTACGGCTGGTTATAATGTAAACCGATTAAAAATGCTTGTTCTTGATGATGCAGATCCAATTTTGAAATTGCGTCATGAGACAAAAATCATGCGTATTTCGAATAGCATTGTCAAAACTCAACGTATTATTTTGTCGGAACAATTCACCGAGCGAATAGAGGTTCTTGCTGAAAAAATGCTGGTGGAGCCTTTTGAATTCGATTTTGATGGAGGAGAGGAAGAGGAAGAGGAGGAAGATTTAGAACCTGAAGTTGGAGATGACTTCCATAGCTAGAATAATTTATACTCCTTATGCTCCGCAAAGTTTTTAACTTTGAGGAGGTGTAGTTCAGTCTCAGACTGAAATAATAACAATAGAATAGGCTACATATTTGCTCCTCAAAGTTTTTAACTTTGAGGAGGTGTAGTCAAGTCTCAGACTGAAATAATAACGATATGAAAGAAGGCTACATTATCCGAGACCAATCAAAACCTCATTTTATTACGGCAACAGTTGTAGATTGGGTAGATGTGTTTTCTAGAAAAAATTACAAAGATTGCATTATTGAAAGCTTGGATTTTTGCATAAAAAACAAAGGGATGATTTTGTATGGATTTGTAATTATGTCCAATCATATTCATTTGATTATTCAATCCGAAGAAAGTAAATTATCTGATTTGATTAGAGATTTCAAAAAGTTTACGGCAAAGACTATTTTGAATAAAATAGAAAACGGACCAGAAAGTCGCGCAGACTGGATGTTAAAACGATTTGAATTTGCTTGTAAAAGTCATACGCGTAATGAAAAATATCAGTTTTGGCAATATGGCAGCCATCCCGAAGAAATCTTTTCTGAAAAATTTATGTGGTCTAAATTAGATTATATCCACATGAACCCAATACGAGCGGGAATAGTTATTAAAGCGTCACATTATTACTATTCAAGTGCATCGAATTATGTAAATGATGAAGGAATCATAGCAATTACAAAAGTTGACAATCCAGTAATAGATGTTTTAAAACCGTCTTCAATAACGAATAATTTTATTTGGTAACGAGGTCAAAATAAAATAGGGAAAACTATTAGATTATAAATAACAAGGTCAGGAGATCTTTAACGCATCCTCAAAGTTGGAAAGTTTGCGGAGCTAAGAACAGATATTACATTGAAAATAATAAGGTCAGGAGACCTTTAACGCATCCTCAAAGTTGGAAACTTTGCGGAGCTAAGAACAGGATATTAGATTATAAATAATAAGGTCAGGAGACCTTTTACGCATCCTTAAAGTTGGAAACTTTGCGGAGCTAATCAAAATAAAATAGGGAAAACTATTAGATTATAAATAACAAGGTCAGGATACCTTTAACGCATCCTCAAAGTTGGAAACTTTGCGGAGCTAATCAAAATAAAATAGGGAAAACTATTAGATTATAAATAATAAGGTCAGGAGACCTTTTACGCATCCTCAAAGTTGGAAACTTTGCGGAGCTAAACAATTAAATAAAGAGTAAAATGGGATTAATGAAAGTGTTTTCGGGAAGTGAAATTTTAGCAATGGCGTTACAAGAAAAAATCGAAGCGATTGGTGTAAATGTAGTAGTGAAAAACAATATACAATCGGCTCGATTGGGAGGATTTGGAAATTCAGATTTAGCGGTTGAATTGTTTGTTCAGGAAACCGAGTTTGCAAAAGTAAACCCCGTTATTGAAGAATTCAGAATGAGTATTTAAATTAGTATATTTGCTATTCAAATACGGCTATAAGACGGATATAACTGCGAAAAAAAATAGAATTGATGGATTGATTACTTCACATCGATCATGAACGTAAATTGAGAAAATAATAGTGTTTAAATCTGTTTTAGACCAGAAATTTGTTGCTCATACTATAGCTGTTATACAGTTTATAAAGAAGCTGATAGATGAATTTTATCAGGAAAATATACAACTATTGAGGATATATATAAGTAAATTGAGAAATGGTAATAGGTAAAAACAAATCACCCTACTTTAGTATAATGAAGCGAAAGCCGATTTAAAATTAATAGTTGAATTGATTAAATTAAAATCTCTTCAAGGAGCGAGAAATGGTCTCAGAGATATTGTAATTCAAAGTAAAAATATTCATTTTGTGGAACAATATCAACTTGATGAATTCTTGGGAGAACCATACAGAAGAATGATTATTCGAACGTATAAAATTATTTACAAAATTCATTCTGAAATGAAAATTCGGATTCTTCAAATTTTTGACAATCGTCAGAATTCAATCAAATTGAAAAAGTAATTTGTGAATCCGCAGTAATTGAAACGACTACGTTTAAAAAATAAAAATGAAATATAAAATGTTGGTTTTGGACATGGATGATACTTTGTTGAACGATGATCATACCATTTCAGACGAGAATAAAGGGATGTTGGCTAAGGCGCAGGAATTAGGGGTTTATGTTATTCTGGCTTCTGGACGACCTACACCTGCAATGATTGCCTACGCCAAAGAGCTACAATTGGATAATTCCTACATGATATCCTACAACGGGGCAGTAATTACCGATTTAAAGGAAGATAAAATTATTTTTGAGCAAATGTTGACACAAAAGCAAATCCATGAATTGTACGATTATAGTATAAAAAGTAAGACACATATTATTACCTATATTGACGGTAAAATTGTAAGTGAAACGGATTCTGAATACATAGAAATTGAAAAGAAAATTACCGGTTTAGCCCATAATAAAGTGGTGAGTTTTAAAGAGGAAGTGCAGTCTTCAGCTGTAAAATGTATTTTATTGCAAGAGCCAAGTTATCTTAAAGAAGTAGAAAAAGACCTGAAAATCGCTATGCCGCATCTAAGTGTCAGCATGTCTAAGCCGTTTTTTCTGGAAGTAGCACAAAATGGAATTGATAAAGGAGCCAGTATTGAATTTTTAGCCAAAAAATTAAATATTCTGCAAAGTGAAATTATTGCTGTTGGAAATGCAGGGAATGATTTAACCATGATTGAATATGCTGGATTGGGTATTTGGGTGGATAATGTGGATCCTGAATTAAGACACAGAGGAGATTTTATCGTGGCATCAAATAATAATCATGGAGTGGCTGAGGTGGTAAGACGGTTTATATTGAACTAAGATTTTTTTTAGGAGTTTTAACTAATATAAAAATCAAGGTATTGTTGTAATCTTTGTAGGAGACCTGTTCGAATTTCTAAAAGCTTTTCTCTTTTTGTCTCAGTTCAGTAGTTTTTGAAGCAATTGCATATTCCTTCTTGTATTGTTTCTGAACGGCGTTAAAAAGCACTTGTAAAAGGTGGTGTCAGAAAAAATTCCTTTTGGGTTGTAAATTTATTTTAGCAATTTTATGCATAGAGTACAGATAAATTAAATTCATACTGAGCAAAATTCACTAAATGGTTTGCTGTATTAGTTTTAATTGCAATAATGGATGCCGTAGCACTTTTGAATTAAAATCCTTGGTAAACAGGAACTCAATATTGCTCATTTGAAACGCAAAATCAGGACTGGAAGCGTTATGAATACTATTGATTTTATATTCCCAATTTGAGTAGCGCTAGATTGAAAATCGGAAAGCTGCATTTGGTACTTATCATGCCATTCAACAATGTTTTGAGCATTTGCTTGAATTGCATTAAAAAGGAATATAATTAAAATTATTTTTTTCATCTTTTGAGTCTAAAGTAGTCTACTTCACGATGCTAGTATATAGAAAATTATTGATTTCATTTTCCAGAATATTGTTCGTAAATTTGCACTCTTAATTTTTTGACAACGATTTCATTAATTGAGTTATCTTATGGAAAACAGAAAAAAAGTTGCTTTTTATACACTAGGTTGTAAACTGAATTTTTCAGAAACGTCAACAATTGCCCGTACCCTGCAAGACGAGGGTTTTGATCGGGTAGGTTTTGAGGAAGTGGCTGATATGTATGTGATTAATACCTGTTCCGTTACGGAAAACGCGGATAAGCAGTTCAAGCAAGTTGTGCGAAAAGCGATGAAATTGAACAATAAAGCCTTTGTAGCGGCGGTGGGTTGTTATGCGCAATTGAAACCGGAAGAATTAGCGGCTGTTGATGGTGTGGATTTAGTTCTTGGTGCTACCGAAAAGTTTAAATTGACCGATTATATCAATGATTTGTCCAAAAATGATTTTGGTGAAGTACACTCCTGCGAGATTTCCGAAGCTGATTTTTATGTGGGAAGTTACTCGATTGGGGATAGAACCCGTGCGTTTTTGAAAGTACAGGACGGTTGTGATTACAAATGTACTTATTGCACAATTCCATTAGCAAGAGGGATTTCCAGAAGTGATGAACTGGAAAATGTATTGAAAAATGCAGCCGAAATTTCGAAACAAAACATCAAGGAAATTGTGCTTACCGGCGTAAATATTGGTGATTACGGAAAAGGGGAATTTGGTAATAAAAAACACGAACATACTTTCCTGGAATTGGTTCGGGAATTAGACAAAGTAGAAGGAATAGAAAGATTGCGAATATCCTCTATTGAACCGAATTTATTGAAAAATGAAACGATTGAATTTGTATCAAAAAGCAGAACTTTTGTGCCGCATTTTCATATTCCGTTGCAGTCTGGAAGCAATGATATTTTGAAATTAATGAAGCGTCGGTACCAACGTGAAATTTATACTGAAAGGGTAAATAAAATTCGGGAAGTGATGCCGCATGCTTGCATTGGCGTGGATGTGATTGTGGGTTTCCCTGGAGAAACAGACGAGCATTTCCTGGAAACCTATCATTTCGTGAATGATATGGATATTTCGTATTTGCACGTTTTTACCTATTCTGAACGTGATAATACTGAGGCAGCAACCATGGCAGGTATTGTTCCTGCTAATGTTCGGGCTAAACGCAGTAAAATGATGCGCAGTTTATCCGTCAAAAAACGCCGTGCTTTTTATGAAAGTCAGTTGGGAACTAATAGAACTGTTTTGTTCGAAAGTGAAAATAAAGAAGGCTATATTCACGGGTTTACGGAAAACTATGTGAAAGTAAAAACCCCTTGGAATCCGGAATTAGTAAATACATTACAAAAAATCAATTTGACAAAAATTGATGAAGACGGTAGTGTTCGAATGGAATTTGTTACAACTTTGGTTTAATTAGTTTTTAAACATATAAGTCATATAAGCAAAAGATTAAAAAACCATTAAGGGATTAAGTTCATTAAGTTTTATGCTTAATTTTCTTAATCCCTTAATGCTTTTTTTTACTAGATATTGGTCATTCGACTTTAAGACTTTTGACTTCCGACTACTTTTAAGGATTCGTAGACCAAATACTGCTGTTTTTAATGAAAACGCGTCGGTTAAGTTTGAGTTGTGCGATAATTAATTCGGCCATATCTTCTGCTTGCATGACTTTTTCCGGATTCCCGTCGGTCAGTTTTAAATCTTTGGCCATTTCCGTGGCAACCGTACTTGGGGTTAAGGCTGTTACACGAATATTGTGTTTACGCACTTCCTGCATCAACGATTCCGTTAATCCTAAAACGGCAAATTTTGAGGCACTGTAAGCGCTTGTCAATGCATTGCCACTTAATCCGGCTGTGGAAGAAATGTTGATGATGTCCCCGGTTTGTCTTTCGATCATATTGGGTAAAACGGCGCGAGTTACATAATAGGTTCCCATTAAGTTTACCTGAATGATGCGTTCCCAATCCGTAGGTTCTAATTCTAAAAATTTTCCAAAAGCGGCTATTCCGGCATTGTTGATTAGAATATCAATGGTTCCAAATTCAGCCAATGCTTGCTCAACGGCAGCGTTTACCGAGTTGATATCAGCAACATCAGCAGTTATTGCAAGTGCTTTTACGCGCAACGAACGCACTTTTGCCGCTACGCTGTCTATTTCATCCTGTGTTCTGGCAATCAAAATTACATTAACACCTTCTTTGGCTAGGGCCAAAGCGATTGCTTTACCAATTCCTTTTCCTGCGCCGGTGATCAGGGCATTTTTATTTTTTAAATCTGTCATTTGGAGAATTATTTTAGGCCAATAAAAGGCTAAGTTTACTGTAAAAGTAGTCCGTTTTACATTTGAAATCTATTTTGATTTTCTATTTAATCTAAATTTAACGTTCTGCTATTTTGACAGCAACGAACATTTTTTAATCAAATGGACTTTATTTGTTGTCCAATGTCAGTTTGTAAATTTCGGTTTCTAAAACCTCGGTA
This sequence comes from Flavobacterium sp. RSP46, assembly GCF_003984825.1. Classification (NCBI taxonomy): domain Bacteria; kingdom Pseudomonadati; phylum Bacteroidota; class Flavobacteriia; order Flavobacteriales; family Flavobacteriaceae; genus Flavobacterium; species Flavobacterium sp. RSP46. The sequence continues at coordinate 130,233 of NZ_RYDM01000004.1, read as the reverse complement.
TCTTTGTCTTCACAGAGCAGAAATTCTATTTTTTCTTTTGAATTGGCGTATAAAGTCAACCCTTCGAATTTATGGGTGCTGCTAATTTTTTGTGTGAAATCGATTTTCATGGTTGTCAGGTTGATGCTTCCAATAAGACTTCCTAAAATTTCGCCATCCTCATAAGTAGATTTGGTATCTTCGGCTGTGGCCAAAAAATAAATGCTGTTGTCGACTAAAACGGCATCGGTAAAACTACTTCGTACTCCTTGTATTTTTGGGAGTTTGTAGTTGTTTGAAAGAATAGCGAAATCAGTAGTGAGGTTTTTTCCTTCGATGGTAAAAAGGACATTCTTATTGGCGCTTCCGTTGCCACGATTCACTAAAAACCAACTTTTGCCATTGTAGATGGCACCTTCAATGTTGAAATCTTCGGCTTTTATTTCCCCGAAACTTTGCAGCGCTGCATATAAATTAGTGATATCATTTGTGGCAGTTACTCTTTTATGGCTGGAGTTGATTTGAATCATTTTGTTCCTTTTTTCGGTGGAACCGGAGCCAAAAACATACACGCTGTCTTCAAAATGGGTTATGGCTTCAAAATCAGCTTTGTCTTTTTTTGGCGTGTTCTCTGTAGGATTTTCCAGTAGCGGATAGCGTTTTAAATCCTTGGAATCGATGTGATATTCGTAAAGAAAGCCGCTGTTGTCGCCAATAATCAGTAGCAAATTGTCTTTGTAAACAAGTCCTGATGCGGAACCAATGCCGATAATTTGAAACAGTAATTCGAGTGTGAATTTTTCCATTGTATATGTTTTGAAAACAAGTGCCTAGCCCAGATAATAGTGGAAATCCTTTTATTATTTTTCTTTAAAATAATAAAAGATTGCAACGAATAGCTGGAATATGCTCCTAAAATTCATCAGGATTAATCCTTATAGTTTGTTACATTTGAGTTGCAAAGATAAATTATTTGTTATGAAATCTATAAATCCCGATGATTTTAAAGTGATTGGCAAAATGGAGCGAGTTGCAGGATGTGATGCATGCGCACAACAGGTTCTGGTTTTGATTTGTTTGCAAGGCATGGATACATCGTTAAGTGTAGCCTGATTCGGGAAGTTTGCGGTTTTTAACCGAATGCAAAATAACGTTATAGTTTGAAACCATAAGCCACACGAACGCCAACTTGTCCTACACCTTCTCCTAGAGTTCCATTGTTATTCACTCTAGGAAAATCAGAATAGTGCTCATATCGCAAAGAGATATCAATGTATTTTGTAGCGTAACCAATACTTGGCGCTACGATTAATGAGGTTTCATTATAACCGTTAGTCACTGCAAAAGCAGCACCGGCTTCTCCCATTACATAAAATTGATCGTCCCATATAAAAGCTTTAAAACCTGCTTTTGCCGGAATAAACCCTAGATCAGATCCATCAGCTTTACTTACAAATAAGTTGTTGAAACCAGTTGTTACGGTTACAGAATATCGTTTTGATAAATCATATTGTAATCTGGCATCGGCTCCTAAAGTTAATTTGTATGGATCATTTACGGAATATCCACCATTTACACCAACTCCTAAACGGAATCCTTGATCATAGTGCTCTACTTTGGTTGTTTCTTGAGCTTGTACATTATTTGCAAACATCATTACGATGGTACATGCAAATGCGATTTTCATTTTTTCTGTGATTTTCATAATTGTATTTTTTAAATTTATATTCTGTTTTGTAGGTTAAACTGCCCCCAAAACAACATATCAAAAGTAACAGTACCAATGCTGAAAAAGTTATACAATTATTTCGTTTTGTTATAGAATTTATAACTTGCAGCCTGTTTTACTAAAAAAGTAGTGATATATATCAAATAGTAGTGATGCAATTGAAAGCTTCTAATTATATTTGCCATCAAAAAAGCAAAAAGTGAATTTATCCCAATACTTCAAAGAGTTTTCTTATAATACAAGATTAGCGTATCCCATAATTTTAGGAATGTTGGGACATACCTTAATAGGGATTGTTGACAATTTCATGGTAGGAAAATTAGGGTCTACGGAGCTGGCGGCGGTATCACTGGGAAACAGTTTCATCTTTATTGCGTTATCGATAGGAATAGGATTTTCAACAGCAATTACTCCTTTAGTTGCAGAAGCTGATGCGGAAAAAGAGGAGGATAAAATCCGTTCTATTTTTCACCATGGATTGCTTTTATGTACAGTTCTTGGAGTCGCTTTATTTATTCTGACCGTTTTGTCCAAACAAATTATGTACTTGATGCACCAACCCAAAGAAGTGGCTGACATGGCTGCTCCGTACATTGACTGGGTTGCTTTTTCTTTGATTCCGGTAATAATATACCAGGGATACAAACAATTTGCGGATGGTTTAGCAAAAACTAAATATTCTATGTATGCCATACTTATGGCTAATGTGGTGCATATTTTTTTTAACTATGTTCTTATTTATGGCATTTGGATTTTTCCTAAATTAGGTATTCTTGGGGCGGCTTTAGGAACTGTCATTTCAAGAATTATGATGGTCGTTTTTATGCATTATTTAATAAAAAGAAATGCAGCATTAAAACGATATTTCAAAAATTTCAGTTTCAAGGAAATACGAAAATCAGTGTTGAAAAAAATCATCAATCTTGGGTTGCCTTCAGCTATGCAAATGCTGTTTGAAGTAGCATTGTTTACCGCTGCTATTTGGCTTTCAGGTTCGATTGGAAAAAACAGTCAGGCCGCCAATCAAATAGCCCTCATCCTGTCATCATCAACATTTATGGTCGCTATGGGATTGAGTGTTGCCGCCATGATCCGCGTGAGTCATACCAAGGGAATGAATGATTACAAAGAATTGATTGTTGTAGCCCGTTCTATCTTTTTACTGGCTATAATTTTAGAAACATTTTTTGCCATTATTTTTGTGGCGTTTCATCAATACCTGCCACATTTATTTTTGAATATGTCTGATTCGGCTCAAATGATTGATAATTCTGAAATTATCACTATCACATCAAAATTACTGTTAGTAGCCGCTGTTTTTCAAATTTCAGATGGAATTCAAGTTGTTGTTCTTGGTGCTTTACGTGGCTTGCAAGATGTGAAAATCCCCATGTATATTACCTTTGTGTCCTATTGGGTTATTGGTTTTCCAATTTCCTACTATCTGGGAAACTATACCAATCTAAAAGCAGTTGGAATTTGGATCGGGCTTTTGGCAGGATTGACGGCAGCCGCTTTATTTTTGTATATTCGCTTTGCAAGATTGACAAGAAAGTTGGTAATGCAAAGCGAGAATAAATAAAACAATAAATACTTAACTATTAAATTCATGGAATTACCAAAATTTTTACTGGGCGACAACACCGATTTTCCTGAAGATATTTTTATCATTCATTTGGATTATCCCCGATTTATTATCAATCTGAAAGATGATGAAGTCGAATTTATCGAAGAAGCCGAAGATCTGGATGAAGGCGAACTAAATGCAGAAATGGAAGGATTAATTATTCTTGCCAATGAGTTTTACGATAGAGAAATCAAACTTTACGAGGAGTAAATCTATTTTTTAAAATAGGTTTCTAATAATTTTTGAGCGGCTGCAAAGGGTGAAATTTCATCATTTTGCACCGCTTTTTTAGTTGCATTCATTGATGCTTGAATTTCCGGATTATTGTAAAAATTAGTTTTTAATTGTTCGTTGATGGTTTCTAACATCCAATATTGGTTTTGTTCTTTCCGTTTTTCAAAGAAATAATTATTGACTTTAGTAAGTTCCAGAAATTTATGAATGGTTTCCCAAACTTCCGCTATTCCTTCGTGACTTATGGAGCTACAGGTAGAAGTGGTAGGGATCCAGCCTGATTTTTTAGCCGGAAAAAGATGCAGAGCTCTCTTGAATTCCAGTTTGGCTAATTGAGCTTTTCGGATATTGTCTCCATCGGCTTTATTAATTACGATGGCATCAGCCATTTCCATAATACCGCGTTTTATTCCTTGTAAATCATCACCAGCCCCGGTAATTTTTAACAACAAAAAGAAATCTACCATGCTGTGTACTGCGGTTTCACTTTGACCAACACCCACCGTTTCGATCAATATAGTGTCAAAACCGCAGGCTTCACAAAGCGTGATGGTTTCCCTGGTTTTTCGGGCTACTCCACCTAGGGTTTCCCCAGAAGCAGATGGTCTGATGTATGCATTTTTGTCTTTAACCAATTCCTCCATTCGGGTTTTATCACCTAAAATACTTCCGTGCGAAATGGTACTGCTCGGATCTACTGCCAAAACAGCTACTTTCTTTCCTAAACTGGTCAAGTGCAAACCAAAGGCTTCAATAAAAGTGCTTTTTCCTACTCCGGGAACCCCTGTTATTCCTATTCTGACGGATTTATTGGCGTGAGGCAAACAAGCATTTATGACTTCATTGGCTTTCGCTAAATGGTTGGTGTTTGTACTTTCTACTAACGTAATGGCACGACTCAAAGCTGTGATATTTCCCGCTAATATACCGCTAAAGAGTTCGTTAGATGAAGGCTGTATTTTTCTAAATTGCTGGATATGTTCCACCGCTGCAGCACTGATAGCTTCAGGAGAAGAAATCCCAGGTTTTTCGTTAAGGGCAGAATGAAGTAGTTTTTTATTTGGCAAAGCAGCTTTTTTTAAAAGTAAAATTAATAAAAAAGGATGGTGAATGAATGGTGATTTGCATAAAATATCAAATTGATCGTGATCAGGCTTTTGATGCACAGCTAAATCAATAATTTTATTTTTTGAATTGAGTTTATAAAGGATTTGTCAATATCTTTGCACCATTATGAATAATTTTATCTTGATTTTTGTTTTTTTATTCCTCGGTATTGTGCTGCAAAATATAAAAGCATTCCCTGTTATTAGTGTTTACAAGCTGTTAAATAAGCTTGTTATTTATATTTGCCTTCCGGCTCTGGCCTTGTATTATATTCCAAAAATAGACTGGAGTCCTGAATTGTTATTCCCTATTGGGGTAGCCTGGATTGGATTTGTAGTTTCCTATTTGTTTTTTAGTTTTTTAGGAAACAAATTTGGCTGGTCTAAGAAACTCACTGGGTGTTTAATTATCACGGCTGGTTTAGGGAACACATCTTTTTTAGGTTTTCCAATAATTGAAGCATTATACGGTGAAGAAGGTTTGAAAACGGCTATTTTAGTAGATCAGCCCGGTTCTTTTGTAGTGCTTTCGACCTTAGGGATTCTGGTGGCAACAGTATACTCTACCGGAAGTCCAAATGGTGTTCAAATTGCCAAGAAGATTCTGTTTTTTCCACCTTTTATAACTTTTTTAGTAGCCTGTTTGATGAATGTTTGTAATGTGGATTTCCATGAGTACATCCAAGTTTTATTTCAAAAAATGGGAAGTGCAGTAACTCCTTTGGCTTTGCTATCGGTTGGTTTGCAATTGCGTTTTGAACGGAAAAGCCAGCACTGGAAGTTTTTAGGACTGGGCCTTTTGTATAAATTAATTTTGACCCCGGCTCTTATTTATGTGTTGTATGTATTGATTTTGCAACAGCATTCTAAAATTATTCAAGTTGCTATTTTAGAGTCGGCTATGGCCCCAATGATTACAGCTTGTATTTTAGCTTCTACGCACGGTTTAAAACCTCGATTGAGCAGTATGATGATCGGTTTTGGAATACCACTATCTTTTATCACGTTGTTGTTTTGGTATTTTTTGGTTCAATTGGTGTAATTTCTCGGTTGCTAAAGAAAAATGATAAACTAGCTTCACTTACTTCATTCCAATATCGGAAAGGATGGTGATACGTTGGTATAGGACTATGATTTCGCACTGCTTTGAAAGAAAAAAAGTTGATTTTAGTTTGAAATCCAGAAAAAGGAATGTGCTGTACTATTATATGGGAGCAGCGTACTCCTATTTATTTTGAATAAAAAAAGCTCGCCTGGATTAAAATCTTTAGCGAGCCTTTTAAAAAATAAAAAACAAACAAACTTATTTTTGATTCTCCAAGCGGTAGGAAGTTGTTTCAGTGTAGGTTTTTCCAAATTGATCTGTGGCTTTAATCTCGATCGTATGTACGCCTATTTCCAGATTCGTAGGAATTTTTCCTTTCCAAAGATGTTTGCTTTCTATAGGATTAGACGAGCGTCTGCCAGGAATTAATTCTTCGGTTAGATCCCATTCATAAACCTCAGTGGCATACGAAGGATCTATTTCCTTTACATAGTCCATTGCTTTCCATTCGCCTTGGTCTACGCGGTATTCGAGGCTGTCGTTTTTACTTCCCATAAAGAAATTCACATAAATTCCGGATCGGGTAGGACGGCCTTTTTCCACTACTTTGGGTGCAAAAACTTCCATTTGATAGGTTTTGGGTTTGCCCGCCACTTTATAATCCAGACTGTATTTATTTCCTTTAAAATTAATAAAGGCATATCCTTTTGGTGTTCCATCACGCATGGTCGAAACCGGAACGCCTTCAGAATTCAGTTTTCCGGAATACCAATCTCCGGAAGTGGTTCCAACATTGTAATGATGGTGTGGTTTTTCCTGTAACCAGCCATCGGTTTTGCCAAAGTAATCCTGGCGTTGAATGTGGGTATGGGCAGAAAGAGAAAGTGTGTTTGGGAAATCTTTTAAAAGTTCGAATAACTGATCCCGATCTGCATTTCTGAAAGTATCTTCATCGGTAAGCTCACTTATTGGAATATGAAAAGCCAGCACTATTAAATGTTCTTTTGAAACCAATTTCAAATCATTGGCTATAAACTGCAACTGTTTTGGTGTAAAACCGCCCCAATATCCTTTTTGATTTCGGGGATCAGGATAGAGCACATTATCCATGACGATAAAATGGACTTTACCATAATTGAAGGCATAATTTGCTGGGCCAAAATGGGCTTCGTAGGTTTCATCGGCCATTTCATCTGTGGTGGCATCAAAATTAAGATCGTGATTTCCCAATAAATTGTACCACGGAATCCCCGCTTTTTGTACCGCTTTAATGTAAGGATTAAAAAGAGCAAGGTCATTTCCTACTAGATCTCCCAGGCTCAATCCGAAAGGAACATTTTTAATTCCTTTTACTTCGGCTACAATCCCTTTGGCAAAAAAATCAACTTCAGCCTGGGTATAAGGTTGCGGATCACCAAAAATAAGAGCTGTAAACTCTTGATTTTCCTGTTGGGGAACCAAACCAAAATCGATTGATTTAGGCAATTTTCCCGTGGGGTCTACTCCTTTGAATTTTAATTGAGGAGAGCCTTTGGGTTTGTGATTGTAAAAAAACTGAGGCAGATTATTTTCATCCACGCCTACTTTATAATTGGCGGGTTTAATTACGGCTATAATTGCATCGTCGCTACTAGGCAGGATGTATTTGCCTTTTTTATCGGTAAGGACCACTTCCAGACCATTGGTTACGGAAACATTAGCAATTCCTTTTTCATTTCGTTCTTTTTTGCCGTTCTGATTGTGGTCTTCAAAAACATAACCTTGAACGTTGGTTTGTGCCATAATTCCTATTGAAAACAGCAAGGCACAAATGGAGAATGTTGATTTTTTCATTGTTTATTTATTTTAAATTAAGATTTTATTTGTCCCACCAAACTTTAGTGTTAATATCATCTGTACCCAACATTTCAACTGCTTTGAGGTAATTTTGCTGGTTGTTGATTTGAATGCTCGTTGGATAATAAAAACGGGAAGGCATAATTCCATTATTTTCCATGGCAGTCGTTTTTGGAAGAATTGGGAATCCAGTTCTGCGGTATTCAAACCACTGTTGGTAATCGATAAAATAAAGGGCATAATATTTTTGAAGCATGATTTTTTCTAAAGTACCATCATAAGCTGCTAATGAATTATTAAAATAAGTACTGGGTATTGTGGCTCCCAATTGCTCCATGGCGGCCTGAACTCCTTTTTTATAATGCGTTTCGGCATCCGTAGTGAATCCTCTTTGCGCCATTTCGGCTTTTATAAAAGCTACTTCGGCATACGTCATCAAGAAAATATTCATGGGATTGGTTATCTGAGTTGCATTAAACGTAGAAGCATTGTAAGCAAACTGAGATTCAGCTCCTGCATAGGCACTGGGAATTCCTTTGTAGCCTATGGAAACATTGTTCAAGTCTCTTGCAACACCAGCAATAACAGGTCTTCGGGGATCGGCCATGGTGTTTAGATTGTCTATGAAAAAAGAGGCTATTTTTACGTTTAAACTAAAATCCTGCGGTCTTCCCCAAGGAGAAACATTAGGGGTTACTCCAGTTACTTTCAGGATGGCAGATTCGGATGTGTTTTCAAAAACAGGGTATTGTGTTGGATTTTGAATCATCGTTGCCAACTTTTGAAAAGAATTGGTTTCGGTACGGTTGGATATTCTCAACAACAAACGCATTTGAAGGGAATTAGTGAATTTTCTCCATTTTGTGACATTGTTTTGAAAGAGGATGTCACTGGCATAAATCATAGGTGTAGCGGAATTATAAAGGGCATTTGCTCGTTCTAAATCGGCTAAAATAGTGGTGTAAATTAATTCCTGAGAATCAAATGCGGGATAAAGGTTGCCTTCCTCACCGTTTACAGCTTCGGTCATGGGAACCGGTCCAAAAATATCCGTAAGATTGGCATACACCCAAGCATTTAGTGTCAGTGCAATGGCTTCATAATTGCGATCCTCTGCCCGTATCGCCGCAGTTTTCATTTCCTTGATATTATTGAGCCATTTGTAATAATTAGCCCAGGACGAATAGCCTATTTCCTGACTTAAATCATAACGGTGAAGCCCTCCGGAAACGCTGGGAAAGGGGAGCGATACCTGCATCAAATCGAACGTGACACCCGCACTTCTAGTCGCGTTGTGTGTAGCCAGACCATAAATAATAGGATTAATTAATGTTCCCGGACTTATCTGGGCAATCCGGTTAGGGTCTTCATTGAGCTCGCTAAAATCGCCCGTGCAAGCAAAGTTTAACAGTATTAGAACTAAAGTTGCAGTAAAAATTTGTATCTTTTTCATCTTTAAATAATAGTTTAGAAATTCACTTTTAAATTAAAACCATAGGTAGCAGGAGTGGGCATTTGACCCATTTCGATACCGGGTAAAATAGTATCTCCATTTAAGGCTGCCGTTTCCGGATCGAAAATAGGAAAGTCAGAAAGAACCGCTAAGTCTCGACCAAAAACCGATACATCTAAACTTGTAATGCCGGTATTCTTAAGCCATATTGGAGAGAAACTGTATTGCAGACTTACTTCTCTCAATTTTACATAAGAAGCTTCAAAAGAGTTGGACTCGACATTGGCTCTGCGGTAATACCTGGCGTACCAGTCCGGAGTCAGGGCCTCAGTAGTGTTTTGAGAATACGTACCATCGGAATTTAATACTACTCCTTCGCCTACAATCACTCCTTCTTCGCGTCCTTTTATGGTAGATCTGATTTTACCCATTTCAGATAGTTTATGATGGGTTTGGGAATAGATGATACCGCCAAGTTGACCATCCAACATGACATTTAAACCTATGTTTCCAAATTTAAAACTGTTGTATAATCCGGCTCTCCAATCCGGAGTGGCATCGCCTATGTATTGAATTTCATCCGGATAGGCCGGTAAACCCGCATTGTCATATACAATCTGACCGTCAGGAGATCGTACAAAACCGTAGCCGTATATTGCGGTTGTTGTCCCACCCTCTTTGGCAATCAATGTGGCTGAACCTCCTGAACCAATGGTTTGTTGTCCCTGAATACCATCGGCAAGTTCCATGACGCGATTCCAGTTTTTGGACCAAGTTAAAGTGGTTGACCACTTAAATTTATCCATATTGACAATTTTTCCGGTTAGGGTGAGTTCAACTCCTCGATTTCGAACTTCGCCAGAATTCATGATGCCGGAACTGAATCCCGTTGTGATGTCTAAGGGAACAGAAATAATTTGGTTTTTAGTCGTTGTCTGATAGACCGTCGCGTCAAAATTGATTCTGTTTTTGAATAATCGCCCTTCAAAACCGGTTTCAATACTGGTGGTGATTTCCGGTTTAAAATTTGCATTATACAAGGTTGATGGCGCTACTGCTGAACTTGCAAAGGCAGATTGATCGTAGTATTTACTGGTTCTATACGGATCAGTATCATTACCCACTTGGGCAAGAGACAATCGGTATTTAAAATATTCCAGTGATTTGGGTAAGTTGAATATTTCAGAAAGAATAAAACTGGTATTTACAGAAGGGTAAAAGAAAGAATTGTTTTGTACTGGTAAAGTACTGGACCAGTCGTTTCTGCCCGTAACATCTAAGAAAATCTGATCTTTAAAAGAAAGGGAGAACAGTCCGTACAAGCTATTGACTTTTTTATAACTGTCATTTACACTTATGATTGGATTGCTGATCCCATTTGCCAATTTATAAACATCAGGAACTACTAAGCCTTCCACAGCAGCATCCATCCTTTGGTATTTATAGCTCATCGCATTTCCACCTGCTGACGCAGAAAAGGAAAAATCGTTTGACAGCTTATTCTTGTAAGTCAATAAAAAATCAGAATTTACTTCCTGCATAAATACATCCTGTGTTCTAAAAAATCCTTTAGCATACCGGTTGATACTGTAGGGTCTTTTTTGCTCCCGATCCTGATGGTAGGTGTTTAAAGCAGTTCTTAATAAAAGATCTAAATTGGGAGCCAACTGGATTGTGGCGTTCAGATTTCCCACGATTTGGTTACTTGCTAAGGAATTTGTAGCTTCATTGGCAATTAAATAGGGATTATCAATATAACTACTGAAGGGTTGCAGCTGTTGGATTTGGTTTTGACCTTGTCTCCAAATAGGGCGGTACCAATCGAGATCTACATTTGGATTTTGGAAAATCGTAAAGTAGGCGATAGAGCCATTATTGTAACCGGTACTCGGTAAATTGTCACTGTCTCTGTTGTTGTAATTGATCACCGAAGCAATTTTAATTTTATCCGAGATTTTATAATCCGCATTCACAGAGGCTGTAATTCTTTCAAATCCGGTATTAGGCATGATCCATTCATTTTTAGAATGACCAATAGACATTCTCATGGAACCATTTTTGTCCCCGCCTTGAAGCGTGAGGTTGTTGTTTATAGTAATTCCGGTACGCCAGAAATCTTTAATATTATTCTTGTAGGGAGTCCAAGGTGTTCTTTCGGTTCCTTGAGTCTGCGTTACGGGATCGTATTGAAAATAGGATTGTCCGTCAAATTTTGGTCCCCAGGCGCTACTGGTGGAACCCGTATTGTTTCCATCGGAAGAACTTAAATAGGAATAATACGGATTTCCATTTCGATCAAATGATTTTCCGGTACCCTGACCATATTCATATTGGTAATCTGGCCAACGTTGAATGACGTCAAAAGTGACTCCTGTATTATAGCTAATCCCAAGGCCTTTGTTCTTTTTACCGGATTTGGTAGTGATAATTAACGCACCATTTGCGGCACGACTTCCATAAAGTGCAGTGGCTCCGGGTCCTTTTAAGACTGTTACGTTTTCGATATCATCCAGGTTAAGGTCTGAAATACCGTTACCAAAATCAACTGGAGAATCGCGGCCCATATACGCACTGTCAGATCCTGAGCTGGTTATTTTACTGTTTAGGGGAACACCATCTACAATAATTAAGGCATTATTCCCATTGGGATTCAACGAATTATTTCCTCTTAAGGTAATTTGTTGGGAATTTAGAGGCCCGGATCCTGAGGAAACGATATTTAAACCGGCCACTTTTCCTTTTAGGCCTGAAGACCAGTTATTTGGAGCGGTTTGTGCCAGATTATCGGCATTGATGGTTTGTTGCGAAAAACCCAATTGTTTTTCCTGTCTTTTAATTCCTAAAGCAGTTACCACAACCTCGTTCAGCGCATTAGTGTTCGCTGTTAAGCGGATTACCAGTGGCGCAGAATTATTTGCGGATACTTCTTTGTCATCAAAACCCATATAGGAAACTACTAAAATCGCATTAGCCGTGGAGGTGGTCAGACTAAATTTTCCGTCAAAATCAGTTGTGGTGCTGTTTGTAGTTCCTTTTTCTAAAACGCTTGCTCCAGGTAAAGGCAAGCCTTGAGAATCATTTACTGTGCCGCGGGTGAGCTGCTGAATTGAAGGAGATTTGGTTACAGAAATGGTATTGTTGATGCGGCGAAATTGAAAGCCAGTTTGGGCGGTAATTTTATTTAAAATAGTATGTATGCTTTCCTTGTTTACCACTAAAGTCAAACGTTGTTTTGAAGAGGCGATTGTTTCGTCAAAAACAAAGGTGTAAGGAGTCTTTTTTTCTAAGATATCAAAGACTTCCCTGATTTGGATTTCTTTGATGTCGATAGAGAAATTTTTCTCCTCGGTAGTTATAGTTGTATGAGGCATTGCAACCATTGCAGAAAACATGAAGAGGAAACTGAACAGGTACAGGTATTTTTTTAATTTTAGGGAAAAAAGAAATTGGATTTTCAAATTCATTTTAATAGGTTTTAAATATTTATTTTGTTTTAATGGGATCTCAATTCGAATGCCACTTAAGTATTGGTTTTAATAGCGAATTCCAGCATTTACTTCTTTGGTTTTTCTCGTATAAAAATGGTGTTTTGGTTTTGAACGTGAATTTCTAATTGTTTTACCTCGGCAATACTGTTGAGGATAGTAGTGATATTTTCGTTTTTAAATTTTCCGGTAATCCGAAGTTGCTCTAATTCTGGATGCTCAAAAAGAATGGTCACATTAAATTTATTTTTCAAAATTGCGGCTGTTTCGCCAAGGCTTGTATTTTCGAGCACTATAATATTTTTAGTCCAAGCCAAGAAATCTTCCCGGGTATTGTTTGTGAGCAGTGGAAGCTGTGATGTATGAAAACGCAGTTGTTGATTTTTAGTTAGCAATACGTTGTGATTGGGATTTTCTTTAGAATTCACGGTTACTTTTCCGGATAGCACACGGATGGTATTGGGGTAATTTTCATACGCGCTAATGGTAAAAGAAGTTCCTAAAACTTTGATTTTGAATTGAGGGGTTTCTACTGTAAAAGGACTTTTTGGATTGCGAACTACTTTGAAATAAGCTTCTCCTTTAAGGTCTAGTTTTCGGTTGTTTTTGAAATTGGTTGCGTAAGTAACGCTGCTGTTGCCATTTAAAACCAGCTGACTGCCATCAGGCAAAAAGAGTGTTTTTATTTCCCCTTTGGTAGCGGATTGTGTGATGCGATTTGTACTGGTAGATTGGGTTATTACGAAAGAAATTCCGATAAAAAGAATTGCAATGGCAGCTATTTTGCCCATATTCGAATAGCGTTTTTGCAGCTTTCCTTTGGGCTTGTTAATGGTAGTATTTATTTTATGCAGGATTGCATTTCTTTTCTCTTGGGTTAAAGAAAGTATTATGATGTTTTGTTCTTTCTCTGTTTGTTTAAAGAAGAAGGTTTCTACAGCCTCTTTTTCGGATAGCGTGCATTTATTTTGAACATATTTTTGGGCTAATGTGAGGAAGTCTTCTTTTTGCAAAACGGGTCTTTTTACTATAAGTACCCGCTGGTATTGTTTTTACGTAGTGGGAAATTCAGTCTTAAAGATTTGGTAACAGAAGGGGGAGTGGATTAACATTGCAGCAACATTCCCGTAATAAAAATCGAGAATTGGCAGGGGTCAATCTTCATTTTAAGCAATTTCAATCCATCACTGATGTGCTTTTCTACGGTGCGGACTGAAATGTTTAATTTTTGGGCAATTTCAATATTGGTGTAATGTTCCAATCGGCTCAGGATTATGACTTCTTGGCTTCTGGGAGGGAGTTTCTTTATTTGCTTAAAAATTTCGGATTCAAATTCTTGGTATACTAAATGCTTGTCGGTTCCGGAAGGATTCGGGATGTTTTGGAGTATTTCAAGATGCCCGGAATCAAATTTTAAATCCCGAATGTGATTGGCAACTTTGTATTTGACGGCTCGGAGTAAATAACCTTCTAAATTTTCAATAGATGTATTGGCTGATTTTTCCCAGAGACTAATAAATATTTCCTGAACAATATCTTCGCAAATGGCTTCCTCTTTGTAGATTTTAAAAGCATAGGTATACAATCTTTTCCAATAACGGTCAAATAAGATGCCAAAGGCAAGCTGATCCTGGTGCTGCAATCTTGTTTGTAATTCCGTATCGGATAATAGCAGTAGTGTTGTTTTCATGCTGTAGTAGTTGCTACAAATGAAATCAATTTTAACAAGCTGGGATTCGAAAGGAGTTTAAGCTATGGTTAACGAATGTCGATGATTTATCCCCAACGGTGTTAAACATTTTTTTTTCTGGTTATTAAAAAGAAAAACGGCGCTGAAATAAGCGTCGTTTTTTATAAAGTGAAAATGGAAGGTTTTAGTTTAGCATTTTTTTCCGCTGACTTTTGCCATTGTTGCCGCACACTTTTTTCCTTCGGCTTTGCATTTTGTTTTGCATGTTTCAACTTCTGCGGCAGTCATTGCTTTGGAGTCTTTTTTGGCACAACAGGATTCTTTTTTAGCTTTTGCGACAGCTTTTACTTCTTGCGCACTAAGAGCAGTAGTGAAGAATGCAATTGCAACAAATGTTAGTATTTTTTTCATGTTATAAATTTTAAAGTTGGTTTATTTACTTTGGATATCAGTCCAAATATAGATAATAATTCAAATCAATTTTAAAATTCAGAGTACTATTAAAAATATAAGGCAAGTTTTATTTTTTATAAATATACTTTTTAAGTATTTCTCTAAATAAGTTTTGCTGTTCTGCTATTAATAAGATTATTATACAGGACCGTCCGTAATTATACCACTTAATTATTCCAGCCACGAATTACCCGAATTACCCGGAATTTTTATTTTAATTTTAAAAAAAATGCTGAAAATTAATGTGATTCGATGCTAACTTTTTTAGGAATAGTTCTCTTTTGTAAATATAGTCCACTTAGTCGAGAGTCCTTTTGTTTTTTAGCAACTGTCCTTTTACAGAATTATCCAAACGCTATAATTTAACGCTTTAAATATAAAATATTTTTTAGTAAAACACTCTTTTTTTTACCGTTTAAAAGCTATTATCACCGTTTAAACGCGTAAAAATGTATTTTTTCTGCTTTTTTTGTAAAAAAAAAATAGGCAAGGCAGTACTGAATTTCTACAAAGAGAGGCGTAATAATTTTTATAAATACCTAAACAGGATTTTAATTTACTGTAATAACAAATCGTGCTTGTTTTAATTTTTTTCCATCTTTTTTACGGATTAAAACGCAATTTTTAACTAATTTTAGCACCTTATTCAGAGTATACAGCTAGGTCAAAAAGGAGTCAAAAGCATCTTAAATAGTATGGCTTTCAGTCTTTTGTTTTTAATTAATTTAAAGGTTTGGGCATCTTTTTGCTACTCCTTATTCGCATTAATAATACAGTTTTATTAAAAAATATGAATTCATCCTCTGATAATGCAACACAAATTGACACTACCGTTATTGCACAGCAAACCGTGTATCCTGTCCTGTTTTCTATTGCATTTGCTCATTTGCTCAATGATTTATTACAGGCCGTTATTCCGGCCGCGTACCCTATTTTAAAAGAAAATTTTAATTTAACCTTCACCCAAATCGGGTTAATTACCTTGGCCTATCAATTAGCGGCTTCCATTTTGCAGCCGATCGTGGGACTCTACACGGACAAAAGACCAAAACCTTTTTCCCAAATTTTCGGAATGCTTTTTACCTTATCCGGAATTGTGGGTTTGTCCTATGCGTCCAGTTTTTCAATGATCATAGTGTCGGTTGTATTGGTCGGGATCGGTTCGTCTATTTTTCATCCTGAAGCATCCCGAATCTCCTTTTTGGCCTCTGGAGGAAAACGGGGTTTGGCACAATCCATTTTTCAGTTGGGGGGCAATGCAGGAACAGCAATCGGGCCTTTACTGGTTGCCTTAATTGTGGTTCCTAATTCCCAATATCACATCATTTGGTTCGTCTCCGTCGCCCTTATCGGATTGGTTGTTTTGAGTAGGATTGCCCTGTGGTATCAAAATCATTTGAGTATAAGGAGCACTAAAAAAGCGGTAATCAATTTGCCTAATTTGTCCCAAAAAACGATCGCAATCTCCGTGGGAATTTTGATGGTTTTGATATTTTCAAAATTCTTTTACATGGCCAGTATGTCCAGTTATTTCACCTTTTATTTAATCGAAAAATTTGGATTATCAGTGCAGGATGCCCAGTTTCACTTGGTTTTGTTTTTAGCTTCTTGCGCAATAGGAACTTTAATTGGTGGGCCTTTGGGCGATAAATACGGCAGGAAATACGTCATTTGGTTCTCTGTCTTGGGAGCCGCGCCTTTTACCTTACTGTTGCCGTTTGTCGATTTATTTTGGACCGGAGTCCTTTCCGTCCTCATTGGAACTATAATGTCCTCAGCCTTTCCGGCTATTCTGGTTTTTGCACAGGAATTACTGCCTAAAAAACTCGGAATGGTTTCTGGACTTTTCTATGGTTTCGCCTTCGGAATGGGAGGTTTAGGCTCTGCTTTACTCGGAAATCTAGCAGATCACACCAGTATCACTTATGTCTATTACCTGTGTGCCTATTTGCCGCTGATCGGAATTATTGCTTTCTTTTTGCCTAATTTAAAGAAAAAATAATACTTTTTCGTAGCTATATTTACTTCGTCAGTTCGCTTCGCTCGTATCCTGCTCTGTACTTGTATTCCAAGGTAATAAAAACTACAGCTGAAAAAGCCTCGTTTTTCTAAATCGGGAGATGCTGTTGCGATCAGAGCTCTAGGTATTTGGTTTCCTAATGGCATTATTTTTTAAAGGGCTTCGTTCTGGTTTTTATAAAAATTAGTAGAATTTTAAGAGTTGTTTTTCCTCTAAAGTGTGTTTATTTCGATACCTTACAGTGTTACTAATTATTAAAATAAAAGAGTATGGCAACAGTACGATTAGGCGATATTGCTCCTGATTTTGAAGCAGAAACGTCACAAGGAAAAATAGAATTTTATCAATGGCTGGGAGATTCCTGGGGTATTTTGTTCTCACATCCCGCTGATTTCACACCGGTTTGTACCACTGAGTTAGGAACAGCAGCACTGTATTATCCTGAATTTAAAAAACGAAATGTCAAGGTAATCGCATTGAGTGTAGATAGCGTCGATTCACACATGGAATGGATTAAAGACATCAATGAAACTCAAAATACTACTGTAGATTTCCCTATAATAGCAGATGAAGACAAGCATATCGCGGAACTATATGACATGATTCATCCCAACGCAAGTGAGAGTTTCACCGTTCGTTCCGTTTTTATAATAGGACCAGACAAAAAAATAAAATTGACATTGACCTATCCGGCATCAACCGGTAGAAATTTTGATGAATTATTGCGTGTCATCGATAGTCTGCAATTGACAGCTAATTACAGCGTGGCCACACCGGCCAACTGGAAAGATGGAGACAGCGTTGTGATTTCGCCTGCGGTTAAAGATGAAGATATCCCGACTAAATTTCCAAAAGGCTACGAAAGGGTCAAACCGTATTTGCGAATGACTCCGCAGCCCAATAAATAATGTTTTTTAGAAAACCGTATAAACATGAAAGCAGAATGAAAATAAATTCATTCTGCTTTTCTATTTTGTCAAAAATTAAAAATTACTTCTTATTGGTAATTAATAAACCAGAAACAATGATGCCCATACTAATAATTTGTATCAATCCAATTGCTTGATTTAGGAAAAAGTAAGCAAGAATACCGCTGAATATTGGGATTAAATAATAGATTAGAGCTGTTTTCGATGTGCCTATCAATCGTATGGCTTCGTTCCACAAATAGAAAGAAACCAGCGAAGCAAAAATGCCAACATAGGTGGTAATCAGAATCGTTTTAGTGTCAAAAACAACTTTTTTGTAAAACAAATGTTCACAAAGATAAAAAGGAAAAAGGAGCAGTGTGCCTATTACAAAAACACTAAACAAAAATACTTTTGGTGTTAATTCAGGTGGTTTTTTGCGCACTAAAATAGTGTAATACGCAAAAAAGAAGCAAGCCACAAGCATCAATAAATCCCCAATGGTAAAGTTGATTTTTAGCAAGGCCTGAAGCGAACCTTTGGTAATTAGCACTAGAACCCCTGTGATTATAGTTACAATTCCTATGATTTTCAGATTAGAAACGGTCTCTTTAAAAATAATTCTGGAGATTGCAACAATAAATAACGGAATCGAAATGGCGATTAGCGATAAATTCACAGCACTCGTTGTTTTTCCTGCAATGTAAATTAACGTGTTGAAAATAGTGATTCCCAATACCGCCGTAAACACAAGATACCGGAGGTGTTTTTTAACAATTGTGAAATTTCTAGTAGTGCTTTTTAAAGCAAATGGAGCCAAAACGAGACATGCAATTGTCCAGCGCCAAAAGGCCAGTCCTATAGGAGGAATGTGGTCTTTTATGCCACTGGCGATGACCATATTAACGGACCATAACAAGGTAGCAAATAAGGCAAATAGAACTCCTTTAGTGGGATTACTCATTAAACCAAATTATGAATTTTAGCATACTGTAGTAACATAATAGTCTTGGCATCCTGCATTTGACCAGATTCAATCATGGCATACGCTTCTTCAAAAGACATTTCAATCACATCTATATTTTCTTCCTCATGTGCTACTCCGCCACCGTCACTTACTTTCAAAGATTCATCGTACTCGCCAACAAATAAATACAATATTTCAGTTACAGCTCCTGGCGACATATATGTTTCCATGACTTTTTTGACTGTAGAAATACGATATCCTGTTTCTTCTTCGGTTTCTCTAATGATGCATTGCTCCGGATTGTCTTGATCCAAAAGGCCGGCACAAACCTCAATCATCATGCCGGTTTCATTCCCGTTAAGATAGGTTGGCAAGCGAAACTGGCGTGTAAGAATAACGGTTTTTTGTAAAGTGTTATAAAGTAAAATGGCGGCTCCGTTTCCTCTATCATAGACTTCTCTTTTTTGGGTAATCCAGGAGTCGTCTTTTTTTTGATAGTCAAAAGTGACTTTGTTTAAAAGGTACCAATTGTCTGAGAGCAATTCGGTTTTTTGTATTTTAATGGTTGGGTTTTTCATTCGTAGGAATTGATTTTTAAACTAAAAAAAACGTCCCGATTTATCGGGACGTTTCATAATCTTATTTCAGAATCGTTTGCTTTCTGTCTGGACCTACAGAAACAATTTTGATAGGCACTTCTACTTCTTTTTCGATGAATTCAATGTATTCTTTTAATTCGATTGGTAACTCATCATATGTGGTCATACCAGTCAAATCTTGTTTCCATCCTTTGAAATCCTGATACACTGGAGTTACATTTTCCGGTTCAATGTTGTATGGGAAATGTGAAATATTTTCTCCTTTATAATTGTATTCCGTACATACTTTCAACGTTTCAAATCCTGAAAGGACATCCCCTTTCATCATCATCAGTTGGGTTACACCATTCACCTGAACCGCATATTTCAGTGCTACTAAGTCTAACCAGCCACAACGTCTTTGTCTGCCGGTTACTGATCCAAATTCATTTCCAACACGGGCCATAGTTGCACCATCTTCGTCAAAAAGTTCAGTAGGGAACGGGCCACTTCCAACGCGTGTTACATAGGCTTTGAAGATTCCGTATACTTCCTTGATTTTATTTGGAGCAATCCCTAAACCGGTACAAGCGCCTGCGGCAGTTGTATTAGAGGAAGTCACAAATGGATAGGTTCCAAAATCAACATCTAATAACGAACCTTGGGCTCCTTCACATAATATTGATTTACCTGCTTTTTGCGCTTGGTGTAAATATTCTTCGCTATCAATAAAGTCTAATTTTTTTAGCTCTTCGATAGCTTCAAAAAATTCTTTTTCTAATTCTTCTAAATTGTATTGTATCGCAACATCATAGAATTTTATCATGGCTTCGTGCTTGTCAGCCAAAGCTCTGTAACGATCTGTAAAATCTTCTAATTCAATATCACCCACACGGATTCCGTTTCTTCCGGTTTTGTCCATATAAGTAGGGCCAATTCCTTTTAAAGTAGAACCAATTTTTGCTTTTCCTTTAGATGCTTCTGATGCGGCATCTAACAAGCGGTGCGTTGGCAAAATTAAATGCGCTTTTCTTGAAATGATTAATTTGTTTTTGATGTCTAAATTAAATTTTTCAAGGCCTTCAATTTCTTTTTGAAAAACTACAGGATCAATTACAACTCCGTTTCCAATGATGTTTACAGCAGTTTTATGAAAAATACCGGAAGGAATAGTTCTAAGAACATGTTTTATTCCATCAAATTCTAAAGTGTGTCCTGCATTTGGACCTCCTTGAAAACGTGCAATAATGTCATATTTCGAAGTAAGAACATCCACAATTTTTCCTTTTCCTTCATCTCCCCATTGCAACCCTAGTAATAAATCTACCGTCATTCTATATGTTATTTGTAGTTAATTTTTATATTTAGGAACGATCTTGTTCGTCCAGAGTATTCTTTTCCTTTTTTACACCGTAAAGGTATAAGGAGTGATTTGTAATTTCTATATCGAAAATTTCCTCAATTGTTTTTTTGATGCTTTGGATTCTAGGGTCACAAAACTCGATTACTTCACCGGTATCAGTCATGATAATGTGATCGTGCTGTTTGTCAAAATATGATTTTTCGTAATGTGCCTGATTCTGTCCAAATTGGTGTTTGCGCACTAAAGCACAGTCCAATAATAATTCGATAGTATTGTAAAGGGTTGCCCTACTAACCCGATAGTTTTTATTTTTCATTTTGATGTAGAGATTCTCTACGTCAAAATGTTCTTCACTATCGTAAATTTCCTGAAGAATAGCATAACGTTCAGGCGTTTTGCGATGTCCTTTTTTTTCAAGATACATTGTAAAAACATTTTTTACAATTTCTTGATTCTTGTTGTTATCTGTGGAAATGAGTGTCATATGCTGGCAAAGATAAATTTTTTAGTTTAAAGATTAAAATTTCCGGTTTGTTTAGTTTCAAGTTTGTTCCGTTTCAGGTATGAAAAGCTACATTATGTAAAAAACCAGCAACTTTTCTAGGTTTTATAAACTCGGGTTACCTTATCTATTCCATCAATCTTTTTGATATTATTGATTAATTTTTTTAAGATTGTATTGTTCTGAACAATTACGGCCACCTGCCCATGAAAGATACCTGCCTCTGTGCTCAAAGAAATACTCTGGATGTTCACATGCATATTATTCGAAATCACTTTTGTCAGCTGGTTGGTAAGTCCTAAAACATCCATTCCGGTTATGTTTATGATGGCTTTGAATTCTTCTTGGGAAGAGTCAATCCATTTGGCCGTCATGATCCGGTAGGCATAGTTGGATTGCATTCCAATCGCGTTTGGGCAATCTTTTTTATGCACTTTTATCCCTTCGTTTATCGTGACAAACCCAAACACGTCATCCCCGGGAATTGGGTTGCAACACGGGGATAATTTATAATCCAGTTTGTCATGTTCTTTGCCAAATACGAGCATGTCATAATTGCTGCTTATTATTGGTTTATGAATGTCCTCATCAGCTGTGCTGGCGGTTCGTTTTATTTTATTCTTGAAAAAATTAATAAAAGAATTGCTTTTTTGGGCGGCATAATCTTTGAGTTGTTGGTTTTCTATAGCGCCAATCCCGACTCTGTAAAATAAATCTAAGCTTGTTTTTAACTTAAAAAAATTGACTAGCTCATTTACAACAGATTCATTTAAAGTTATTTTTAAATGCTTTAGTTTACGCGTCAGCAGTTCTTTTCCTTCTTCTCCAATTTTCTTGGTGTTCTCGTTTAAAACATTTTTTATCTTAGTTTTGGCTCTTGAAGTGGTCACATAATCCAGCCAGTTGATCGTTGGTTTTTGATGTTGTGACGTGATTACTTCAATTTGATCACCACTTTTTAATTCAAAATTCAACGGGACTAATTTTCCGTTTACACGTGTTCCCCTGGTGCGAATGCCTATTTCGGAGTGAATGCTGAAAGCAAAATCAAGCGATGTAGCACCTTTGGGCAAGGATTTTATTTCTCCCTTTGGGGTAAAAACAAAAATTTCTTTTGAATATAAATTCATCTTGAAATCCTCCACAAAATTTACTGCATTTGTCTCAGAATTCTCTAAGGCTTCTTTTAGTAAATTGAGCCAGACATCCAAACCACTTTCTTCGGTAGCGCCATTTTTATATTTGTAGTGCGCAGCATATCCTTTTTCGGCAATTTCATCCATGCGTTCGCTGCGTACCTGAACTTCAATCCAGCGCCCTTTGGGTCCCATTACGGTAATATGCAAGGCTTCGTAGCCAGTAGATTTTGGAGACGAAATCCAATCGCGCAACCTACTCGGGCTGGGCCTGTAGTGGTCCGTTACAATGGAGTATATTTTCCAAGCGATGAATTTTTCGTCATGGGGAGTTGATTTGTAAACAATTCGGAGTGCAAATTTATCATACACTTCGTCAAAACTTACATTTTGAGCCTGCATCTTTCTCCGGATGGAGTAGATTGATTTTGGACGGCCTTTTATGATATAATCAATTCCTTCAGTATCTAAGGATGTTTTTAAAATATTTGAAATAGCCTCAATATACGCATCCTGCTCCTCTTTAGTTTCTTTTATTTTACTTACGATTTCATTGTATACTGCTGGTTCCGTATATTTTAATCCTAAATCTTCCAGTTTTGTCTTGATATTGTACAAACCCAATCGATGGGCCAGTGGCGCATAAATGTACAAGGTTTCAGATGCAATTTTAGTCTGCTTGTCCTCTTGCATCGAATCCATGGTTTGCATGTTGTGCAGGCGATCAGCAAGTTTAATCAGGATTACGCGCACATCATCATTTAGCGTCAAAATCATCTTGCGAAAATTTTCGGCTTGCATTGAAACGTTTAGGTCTCTTTGCACCATAGATATTTTTGTTAATCCTTCAACAATTTGGGCTACTTTAGGATTAAATAAGCGCTCGATGTCCTGAATTGTAGTGGGTGTATCCTCGACCACATCGTGCAATAATGCAGCTGCAATAGAGGTTGCTCCCAAACCTATTTCTGAAGCAACAATTTTTGCTACAGCGATAGGATGAAAAATGTAGGCTTCACCGGACTTTCTGCGTTGCTCTTTATGGGCTTCTACAGATACATCAAAGGCTTTTCGGATGAGTTTTTTGTCCTCATCACTCAAGGTTTGGTAGCTTATTCGAAGTAACTCTTTGTACTCCTGAGCTATAGCTTTATTTTCTTTTTCTAAATCTATTTCGATCATAACGGCATGGTTCATTTCTTAAAAATAGCAATAAGTTAGCAGATATGCAATTTTATTTAAGCACGATATTACAGGATTTTTTTAAACGCTAAATTTTGAAAGTCATAACTGAAATCAGTCCGTCCGGAAATGGGTTTTATTGTGATTCAGACTGCTTTTCAATTGCCACACATTCTAAAAATAAATACACATCAGCATGAAAATAGGTATTATTCCATTTTACCACACAATTACTGTCTTTGCAGAAAAAATAGCACCATAAAGTTGTGGGAACGTTTGGAAGCAAAATAAAATTTCTCTTTTACCTGAAAGTTGCACTTCTCTAAACCAATTGTCTTTAGGTGTGCCAATGAAAATTTTGAAATCTCCTATCAAAAAAGCATTCATCTTCAGTCTAAAATCCCCGTTGTCTTTTGGCTTCAAAGATCAAGATGGCTGCAGCAACGGAAACATTCATAGAATCGATTTCGCCCTGCATTGGAATAATAATATTTCGCGTGGCTTCTTCTCGCCATGCTGCTGTCAAGCCAGTTGCCTCTGTTCCTACTACTAAAGCCGTTGGTGTGGTGTAATCTTGGGTATGATAGGAAGTGGAGTTTTGTAGCGTTGCACAATAAAAATTGATTTTTCGTTCCTTCAAAAAAGCAATAATTTCTGCTGTAGTTCCGGTTGCAATTTGGTTGGTAAACAAACAACCTACGCTGGAACGCACAATATTTGGGTTGTATAAATCGCTTTTTGGGTTGGCAATAATCACGGCATCCAGATTAGCAGCATCCGCAGTGCGCAACAAAGCGCCAATGTTTCCCGGTTTTTCAGGTGCTTCAGCAACTAGAATCAATGGGTTTTCGGATAATTCTAAATCGGATAATCGCAATGATTTGGTTTTGGCTATAGCCAAAATACCCTCGGTGGTATCGCGATAAGCCAGTTTCTGGTAGACTTCTTTGTTGATTTCGATCAATTCTGCATTTTCAGAAAATTGATGCGCTTCAGTCTCGGAACAAAGTTCAGGTAAAAACAATAAAGTTTCTATTTCGTAACCGCCTTTGATGGCAATTGAAATTTCCCGTTTTCCCTCTATCAAAAAAGTACCGGATTGTTTGCGCGCTTTTGCTTTTTCCTGCAATTGCACTAAGGATTTTATGTGCGGATTTTGTATCGAAGTAATTTGTTTCAAGGCTTTCCTCTATTTAATTAAACACGACAAAGATACACAGAGAAAATCCAGTTTTCTAATCTGATCCGAATATTTATTTGGAAGCAATAGCAGCATTAATGCCAGTTACTTTGGTTATTTTTACGAGTATTTTCTTTATTTTTGTCGAAATTCCAAAATTAAAAAATTTCAATCTAAATGTTTTACTTTCTAGACTTTGTCGGTACGATTGCTTTTACCATGTCAGGCGCATTGACCGCTATGAGTAAAAAACTCGATCCTTTTGGGGTGTTCATCATTGCGTTTGTAACGGCTGTTGGCGGCGGAACCTTACGAGATGTTATGATTGGTAGGACGCCCGTGGGCTGGATGCTGGACCTGAATTACGTGTATGTGATTTTTTTGGGGTTTGTTTTGTCGATTATTTTCAGGAAAAAATTTGATCGTTTGCGCACTTCTTTGTTTTTATTTGATACCGTCGGGCTGGGCGTTTTTACATTAATTGGTCTTGAAAAAGGAATAAATATTGGTTTGCATCCTGTTATATGCATTGCATTAGGAACGATCACAGCTTGTTTTGGAGGGGTTATTCGGGATATTTTATGCAACGATATTCCGGTGATTTTCAGACGGGAAATTTACGCCACGATTTGTATTCTGGGCGGAATGCTATTTTTTATGCTTCGGGAATTTAATTTGGATAAGGATATTTTATACATAACAACGTCAATTTTTATTATTATAATTCGGTTGATGGCCGTAAAATTCAAATGGTATCTGCCCACTTTAGAACCTAAATAAAAAATGATTACTTTCACAAAGTCTAAAACCAAAGCGTGAAAAATTATACCGTCAAACGATATCAAAAAAGCGATTATGACCATTGGAATTCCTTTATTGGTCAAGCCAAAAATGCAACCTTTTTGTTTCACCGTGATTTTATGGAATACCATGAGGATCGCTTTGAAGATTTTTCAGTACTGATTTATGACAAACAAAAACTGGTAGCAGTTTTGCCAGCTAATAAACTGGAAAACAGCATTTTTTCACATCAGGGTTTGACCTATGGCGGCTTGGTTTATTCAGCTATAATAAAAGCAGAGATAGTAGCGGAACTTGTAGACTGTGTTTTGTCTTTTTTTAAAGACCATAGCATCCAATCCTTTTATTTGAAACAAATCCCTTTTTTTTATTTTTCAAAAGGAAATGCTGAAATGGAGTTTTTCCTGCTTAAAAAAGGTGCTTTTCTGGAGAAGAAAGAAATGAATTTGGCCATTAATTTAGCAATGCCACTGACTGTTTCTAAAAGTAAATTGAAGCATTTGAGAAAAATTGAAGCATTCGATTTGCAACTTGTCGAGGAAGCGGAGCCGGACTCTTTCTGGGAATTGGTTTTAGAACCAAGATTGCGTGAAAAATACAATGCAAAACCAGTTCATACCTTGCAAGAAATCACAAAATTAAAGATATTATTTCCGCAAAACATCAAACAATTTTCAGTGTATTATGAAGATGTAATAGTTGCCGGAGTGACGCTGTTTGAAACCGAAACGGTGGTGAAATCACAATACGGAGCCACCACTAAAAAAGGCGAGGAGTTGCGCGCATTGGATTTTGCATTTATTACCTTAATAGAAAAATACAAAAAACAAGGCATGCTTTTTTTTGATATGGGTATTGTAAATGATACTAATGAAAGCGGATTTCATGCCGGACTTTTGAAACAAAAAGAAGAATTAGGCTGCACGGTATATGGCCAAGACTTTTATAAAATGAATCTAGTATGATACCATTTTTAGATTTAAAAAAAACAAACAAGCCCTATGAAACTGCTTTTCAGGAAAAATTAAAAGGGTTTTTAGCGAATGGTTGGTATATTTTAGGGAATGAAGTCAGCGAGTTTGAAACCAATTTTGCGGCTTATTGCGGAACAAAATACTGTATTGGGACGGGAAATGGTTTTGATGCTTTAGTGCTCATTTTTAAAGCCTATATCGTGTTAGGAAAACTGCAAAAAGGGGACGAAGTCATTGTGCCAGCAAACACGTACATTGCCAGTATTCTCGCTATTTTGCAAGCAGATTTAATTCCGGTTCTGAGCGAGCCAAAATTAGAAACCTATAACTTGGATCCCGATTTAATTACAGCAAAAATCACTTCTAAAACGGGAGCTATTCTAGTCGTTCATCTCTACGGACAGCTGGCAGAAATGGAGAAAATAAATGAAATTGCTGCAGCAAACAATTTATTAGTAGTAGAAGATGCGGCTCAGGCTCACGGGGCTTCCTTTGAAGATGAAAGTGCGAAGACCATAAACCAAAAGCCAAAAACCCAAGCCTATAGTTTTTATCCTGGGAAAAATCTAGGGGCATTGGGTGATGCCGGTGCCGTTACGACTAATGATTCTGAATTAGCCAGGGTTATTCAGTCGCTTCGAAATTACGGATCGGAAACCAAGTATTATAATGACTATGTAGGGATAAACTCCAGATTAGACGAATTGCAAGCTGCTTTTTTAAATGTGAAATTACCGTTTTTAAATGCTGAGAACGACCGCCGAAGAACAATTGCCAATCGCTATTTATCAGAAATAAAAAACGATAAAATAATACTTCCATTTTGGGATTTGTCAAACAATCATGTCTTTCATTTATTTGTCATTCGAACTCAGGATAGAACGGATTTACAAGAATATTTACGTCAAAACGGAATTCAAACGGTTATCCATTATCCAGTTTCGCCCCACCGTCAAAAAGCTTTCTCTTCTGAGACTGCGGGATGGAATATGTTGTCCTTTCCAATTACTGAAAAAATTCATGAAGAAGTTTTGAGTTTGCCCATAAGTCCTGCCTTGACACCGGAGGAGGTTCGTCATATTATTGCAATTTTAAATACATATTAAAAAGTGTCCGATAGTAAAACGTCATATCATCGCATTGTAAAAACGACTTCGCTTTTTGGAGGTGTTCAGTTTTTTATGATTATTATTGGGGTTATCCGGACTAAGTGTATTGCTGTTTTTATTGGGCCTGAGGGAATGGGGATTATTTCTTTGTTGAACTCGGCGATGAATCTTGTGGGCGGTGTTACTGGTTTAGGGATTGAAACCAGTGGTGTAAAACACCTTTCCAGTAGCTACAAAAACGACAATTTAAGTACGATTGCATCTGTAGCAGCACTTATAAAAAAGCTCGCAGTACTAACCGGGATTTTAGGATGCGTTCTTGTGATCCTGTTTTCTAGTTGGCTGAGCCAAATTACTTTTGGGAATTCGAATCATACTTTTACCTTTGTTTTTATTTCGATCACCTTGTTGTTCCGGCAATTAATGATTGGCCAGCTGGTTGTTTTGCAGGGTTTAAGAAAAATGCGGCTTTTAGCCAAAGCTAATTTTTATGGAAATGGATTGGGGTTGTTAGTTTCAATTCCGTTGTATTATTATTACCGGATTGATGCCATTGTCCCCACCATCATAGTTGCCTCTTTAGCCTCACTATTGGTTTCTTTTTATTATTCGAAAAAAATACCATTTGAAAAAAATGTGTTTTCTAAAGAACAAGGAAATGCCGAAGGAAAAAGTATTATTAGACTAGGTATTTTATTGACATTAAGTGGTTTGCTGACCTTGTTATCAACGTATTTGATTCAAATTTTTGTTGGAAAATGGGGTGGTTTAGAACAAGTTGGGTTTTATAATGCCGGTTTCACCTTGTTGAATTCCTATGTGGGAGTAATTTTTACGGTCATGAGTACCGATTATTTTCCAAGATTAGCGTTCATTAGTGCGGATAATGAAAAAGTAAGAACCAGTGTTGTTCAGCAATCGTTTGTTTCAATATTGATTATTACACCGGTAATCATTTTATTTTTAACGTGCATTCCGTTGATTGTGAAAATTATATTTACACCGGAATTCAACGCCATTATTCCAATGGTTTGTTTTGGAATAATAGCAATGTTGTTTCGGGCCGTTTCGTGGTCAATGGGCTATATTTTGATTGCCAAAGGCGATTCGAAAATGTTTATGCGAACTGCTGTTGGATTTAATAGCATTTCGCTTATTTTGAATGTTTTAGGGTATTATTATTATGGTTTGGAAGGTCTTGGATTTAGTTTTTTGCTCTATTATTTCATTCATTTTTTGGGTTTAAAAATAATCACCAAAAAAAGATATGGGTTTTATTTTGAAAGCGATTTTTATAACACTTATTTAATTTGCATCTTGCTGTGTGTGGCAACTTTTTTGTTCAGATACCTTCCAAATCCAATTTTAAAGTATGGCTTAATGTCACTAATGGTAGTAGTGTCGATTGTTTTTGTTTTATTTGAAATGAACAAAAAGACCGCATTAAAAGAATTGTTCAATGCTATAATTAAGAAAAGAATGATTGAAATACTTAAGAATGTTTACAGAAAAGTAAGATTTTTTTATCATCGGTTACAACTGTATTATTCCGTAAACTGGACCAAAACACTGTACTTTAATTTTAAAAAATTCCCGTATCCTATTGCTAAGCAGCTCCCTGTATTTTTTTATGGAAAAGTAAAATTTACTTCAAT
The DNA here is from genome assembly GCF_003984825.1 of Flavobacterium sp. RSP46. Taxonomy (NCBI): domain Bacteria; kingdom Pseudomonadati; phylum Bacteroidota; class Flavobacteriia; order Flavobacteriales; family Flavobacteriaceae; genus Flavobacterium; species Flavobacterium sp. RSP46. The sequence continues at coordinate 101,221 of NZ_RYDM01000004.1, read as the reverse complement.
AACGGGTGCAATCAAAATTGAGGGAGTTGTAAAAAAGGGAATGATTGGTTTTGGACAACCTTATGAAATGAATACGCTTCACAAAGGAATTGCCGAAATTACTATTTTGGGAACGCTCATTTTAAAAGGTCACATACAATTGGGTAAAGATTATTTTATTTATGTTGGTGACGGTGGATTGTGCGAATTGGGACACATGGCTTCATTGGCCTCAAATGCAAAGTTGATTTGTATGGAACATGTTGTATTGGGGGATTATGCCCGTTTTGGTTCGGAATCACAAATTATGGACACTAATTTCCATCAGATGATGGATACTACAACGGGTGAAAAGTTTAAAATGACAGCGCCAATTAGAATAGGAAATTACAACTATGCAGCCAGCAGGGTTACGGTACTGCAAAATACGACTACCCCTGATTTTTGTACGATAGGCTCCAGTAGTGTGTGTACTGCGGATTATACGTCATTTGGTTCAAATATTTTGATTGGTGGTATTCCGGCAAAATTTATAAAAAACGCCATTTCCAGAGATTGGGAAGGAGAGAAAGCCTTGCTGGACGAGTATTTGATAGTGTAGTTTATGAAGCTAACAAATGAAATCGCAACTTAATTTCCATAATAATATAGCGCAGTAACAACGTATTATGAGCAGTTTTATAGGCGAGAATCATCTCAAAATGAATGCGTTTTAAAATTGCTTTATCCTCTTTTTTTGTTCTATTGAGCCCAATTGCTTTTTTAAGGATCAAATATGTACTCTGATTAATTTTTCTGGCTCTGGCATCTTTTTTCTTAAAAAAATGAGTGCCTAGGGAGTGGTGTACAATTCTTTTTTGAACCAGAATAGCATCAATAAAGTCAAATTCGTACGTTCGAGAAGCCCGAATCCAAAAATCCAAATCCTCGTACGCCAGCGTTTCATCATAGCCGTTCAAAGCATCGAACAGTGATTTTTTGACCATTGATGAAACGGAGCAAATACAGTCACCACCAGAAAGAACTGATTCATAAATATCTCCCGTTGTTCTTTCCTTGACTGCCTTTTGAAAGCTATCAACAGGGAAATAATAAGATTCGTGTTTGCCTTTTTCAGTGATTAATTCGACGTTTCCATATACAATTCCAAGATTTTTAAAAGTTGTGTTGTTGAAAGCATTTATTTGTGAAGTGATGCAATTGGGCAATAATACATCATCAGCAGCCAAGTCAATAATATAATCCCCTTTTGCTGTTTTTAAGGCATTATTGAAGGACTTAGTATTCCCTAAATTAGTGTCATTGGCTATAAATGGAATTTGTGGATAATCCAGAAGCCATTTCTCAATTACGGATTTAGAATTATCAGTACTGCAATCGTCCACGATAATCAACTCAATAGTATCGTAATGTTGGTTTAATACAGACATTAAGCTCTCTATTACATAATCTTTATGATTGTAACACAAACAAATAACGGTGACTAGTGGATTATCTTGCATGTTTTTTTAAAAGCGTTATATTTGAGACGAAAATAACAAATTGAGAATGATAATACCCAATAAAAAATATAAAATCGCATTAATAGGGTACCGATTAAGTGATGGAGGTGCTGAAAAAGTGATGGCTGTTTTATCCTTTTTTTTTGAAAAACAGGGCATAGAAGTTCATACTATTATTGTCCTGGATGCCGTTTCCTATTCCTATGCCGGAAAATTAGTCAATTTGGGTAAAATGAAAAACAAAACCAACGGTTTTTCAAATAAATTCAGTCGGTTTTTATTTTTGAAGAACTATTTGAAAGAGCATGAATTTGATTTTATTATTGATTTCCGATTTAGGATAAAACCCATTCAAGAATTATTAATTTCAAAATGGCTTTATAAAACCAATACTATTTTCACCGTGCACAGTTATTTGATTAATCATTATATGCCCAATTGGTCGGTGCTTACCCGATACATGTATGGAAATTGTTATAAAGTGGTTAGTGTTTCTAATCAATCGAAAGAGTTAATAGCGCGAAAGCACCAGCTGAAAAACGCAATTACCATTTACAACCCTATAGATATTGAGGAAATTGTCAGGAAGAGTGAAGAACCTGTTTCACTTAACTTCAAGTATATTATTGGGATAGGTCAAATGGAAACTAATATCAAGCAATTTGATAAATTAATTGAAGCGTATGCCCATTCGACTTTACCCCAAAAAGGGATACATTTGGTTTTATTAGGGGAAGGCAAAAGAAAAAATATTCTTTTAAAGTTAGTAAAAGAAAAAAAGCTGGGAGATAAAGTTCATTTTTTAGGGTTTAAACAGAATCCGTTTAAGTACCTGAAAAATGCTAAATTCTTTGTTTTGAGTAGCTTGAATGAAGGACTGCCAAATGTTCTACTAGAATCATTAGCCTGTAATACGCCGGTAATATCCTTTGACTGCTTAGCCGGTCCAAGTGAAATAATTGTAAATAAAGAAAATGGTTTATTAGTTGAAAATCAAAATGGTAGTAAAATGACGGAAGCGATGAATTTATTCATTGAAGACGAAGTATTGTATCAGCATTGTAAACAAAATGCATTGGCAAGCGTACAATCCTTCTCAATTGAAAATATAGGCATGCAATGGTTAGATGTAATGAAAATTAGCAGAAAATGACAACAGTAGAAAACGTACAAGTATTAAAAATTCCTGTAATAGACGATGTTCGTGGAAACTTAGCCTACATTCAAAGTGGTGTAATTCCATTTGAATTCAAACGAATTTACTATCTCTTTGATGTGCCTAGTACTGCTTTTAGAGGTGGTCATTCCCATATTCAGCAACAAGAAATTTTAATTGCATTGAGCGGTAGTTTTGAGGTGGTTGTTCATGACGGTATCGAGAAAAAAAGCTACCTATTAAATAAACCAAACGTAGGTTTACTCATTACAACAGGAATTTGGAGAGAACTGCAAAACTTTTCTTCGGGATCAGTTTGCTTGGTTTTAGCCTCAGATATGTTTAAAGAAGAAGATTATATCAGAGATTATGACGAATTTTTGAAATCAAAAAAATGAAGTTGCTATTTGTAGTTCCTAACATTAATAACCCCGGAGGTGTGGCAAGAGTTATTGCTGTCAAAGCCAATTATCTGGTTGAACAATTAGGCTATGAAGTTGTTATTCTGACTCAAAACGGAGGTCATTCTCCTTTGTTTTATTCTTTTAATAAGAAGATCACTTTTCACGATATGATTTTAAAAGGAAAAAATCTTTCTTTTTTGAAAGCGTATTGTAAGAAACTAAACAGTTGTATTAAGACTGTAAACCCGGATATTATACTTGTTTGTGATAATGGTCTAAAGGCATATTTAATTCCTTTTATTATAAAATATAAAATTCCTCTGGTGCTAGAAATGCATAGTTCCAGGTTTATTGAAGAAAGTGAAATTGTGACAAACAGTTTTACTAAATTGTTCTCGAATCTTGTTTTACAACTGAAAAAAAACGGAATAAAAAAATACAATCGATTTGTTGTTGAAACAAACGAGAGTATTTCAGAATGGAACATAAAAAACACACTGGTTATTGCGAATCCTTTATGGTTTGTAACGGAAAAATCTGGTGAACTAAAAAATAAGAAAGCAATTGCGGTAGGGCGACATACGTACGAAAAAGGATTTGACAGGATGTTACAAATCTGGAAAAAAGTGGTTTTAAAACATCCAGATTGGATATTGGAAATTTATGGAAAATCTAATGAAAATATCGATTTAAAACAACTTGCCCAAAAATTGGATATTTCAAATAATATAGTTTTTTATGAACCTGTTCAGAATATTAACGAAAAATATTTAGATGCTTCATTTTATCTGATGACGTCTCGATATGAAGGTTTTGGAATGGTGTTAATTGAGGCAATGGCTTCCGGATTACCCTGTATTGCTTACGATTGTCCTTGCGGACCAAGAGCAATAATCACGCATAAAGAAGATGGATTTTTGATTGAAAACGGGAACGAATCGGATTATGTAGCGGCTATAGAAATTTTAATCGAAAACGAGGTGTTACGAAGTGAAATGGCAAAAAAGGCAAAATTATCGAGTAAAAAATATCACATCGATGCCATTATGCAAACTTGGCATCAATTGTTTATTGGACTTAAAAAGGAAGTTTAGGCTCTACTCTTAAAGTCAATGGAGCATAAATAACCTGCTCTGAACAAATTAAAAACCAGTATATTAGGATTGTCTCCGGTCAAGTTTTTAAATAATAATTTTTCAAAAACGGCATTTATTTTTGAAATAATAAAAGTTGATTTGGTTGTTTTTAAAAAATGATACAGTTGCAATAATCGTACAAATTCAATGTCAATTTTTTTCTTCTGATACAATAAATTTAAATTTTCTAAAGACTCTTTGGTCTTGTTCAAATACACTAGATTAGTGTCTAAATCGCCATGTTCAACAGGGTTTTCTATATGGCTTACTTTGGATTTTAATTTGCTTAGTTGAAACGAGAGTTGGGTGTCATCGTGACCGTATTTTTTTATGGTTTTGTCAAATTGTACTGTGTCAAAACAGACTTTTTTAATTATGGTATTATTAAAAAGTAGTGAGTGATAGGGTTTTGTCTTTCTGTTTGCAGCGGATTTATCTTCAATGAATCTTCCGTACTTCCACCGTAGTTTTTGATTATCAGAAGGACATTTTTCTGGATGCAAGCGTCCTCCATAAACCACATCAAAATCAAATAAATTTGATAAATATCTTTTGATATAATCAGAATTCACAATAGTAGAATCCCCGTCTATAAAAAGTAAATACTCAAATTTTGCTTTTTCGGCAAGTGAATTCCTGTTTTCTCTGTGGGCAATGTTTTCTTTTAATGAAACAAAACTGCAGTGAGAAAGCAAATTTATTTTTTCATTAAAAATATTTAGGGAAGAATCAGAAGAATCATCTTGGCATAAAATCTCAAAATCAATATTGCATTCCAAACATTGTTTGCGCAGCTCCAATGCTAAAGGATACACATTATAATTGTATATTGGGATAAGAATAGAAAGCATTACACGGCTCTCTGTTGCACTACTTCAAAAATTCGTTCGTCTTCACATTTTAATGTTTTCGAAGGGAATTTCATAAGCAACGCATAATCATGAGTGGCCATAATGACTGTTTTTCCATTGGCATTGATGCTTTTTAAAACTTCCAAGACTTCAGCACTGGTTTGTGGATCCAGATTCCCGGTAGGTTCATCCGCAAGTATAAGTTCAGGATCGTTGAGTAAAGCTCTGGCAATGGCAACACGTTGTTGCTCACCACCTGAAATTTGGTGTGGCATTTTGTTGCCAAACTCTTTCATTGCTACTTTGTCCAGCACCTCATCAATTTTTCGCTGCATTTCATCAGCATCAGTCCAGCCTGTAGCTTTCAGGACAAATAACATATTGTCTTTAATGGTTCTGTCCGGCAGTAATTTGAAATCCTGAAAAACGATTCCAATTTTTCTTCTCAAAAACGGAATGTCATCTTCTTTTAAGGTGGCTAAATCAAAGTCAACAATACTTCCTTCGCCTTCTTTTAAAGCCAAATCACCATACAAGGTCTTCATTAAGCTGCTTTTTCCGGAACCTGTTTTTCCTATAATATACAGGAATTCACCATGTTTTACCTCCAAATTTACATGAGCTAAAATAGTTTTTTGTTCTTGGAAAATAGTAACGTTTTTTAAAGACAGGACAGATTGTGACATAATACAGTTTGTTTATGGGGTAAAAGTAACAAGATAACGGTTCTATTCAAAATAAATTCTATTCTATTCAACGGATTTTCAAAAAACAGGTATAAACAAGGGAAAGTCCGAATTTTATTTAAAGCCAATTTATCCGCACTTTATTGCTGCTTGAAGTTCCTATTTTAGCATAAAAAAAGAGTAGAAAATGAAGGTTTTCTACTCTTTTAATGAAATATAATTTGTTAAGGACCTTTTCAGTAGCCTCACCCAAACAGGATAGTTTTGTTGCTTTAAGGAACAAATGAAATCAAGACGAAAGTTCTTATTTTTTAAAGCGCAATCCTCTATCGGGATAATCCGTTATGATGCCATCAACTCCCCAACCTAGAACCGTTTTCATCCGACTTGCTTCATTAATAGTCCAAGGAATAACTTTCATTCCTTTGGCATGTAATTCCGCTACAATTTCGGCAGTCAATAGCGTATGTTCTGGACTGTAGCTGTCTGGGATAAATCCCAAAGCATCTAAATTTGTTTTGACACTATCTTTGTACACCAGAGCCGCTAGTTTGTAATCAGGGTAGGCTTGATGGATATAGCGCAGTACTCTAAAATCAAAACTCTGGATAGTTAGTCTTTCCATAGGGATACGCCCTTGGATTGTTTTAATAAATAAATCCGCAAAAACCTGAGGTGTTGGATGGTATTTATTGTCCCCCTCTGGAGTACTTTTTATTTCAATATTATAGAAGATCTTTTGGTCAGATAAAAGTTCAGACTGCGCAATTACATCCAACAGCAATGGTTTTGAAACCCTACTATTAGTCTGCTCAGGAAATTGTGGATGTTTGATGCTACCACAATCATATTGACGTATTTGTGAATAAGTAGTCTGATAGATATTTAAGTTTAATTCGTCCTCCTTGTTAATAGTGTTTCCTAAACTATCCAAACAAATTATGTGGTTGAAAAAAGGATCATGTGATACCAGTATTTGGTCGTCCTTTGTAACAACTACGTCTAGCTCTAAGGTGTTTACTCCCAATTTGATTGCGTTTTTAAAGGCAACTAATGAATTTTCGGGGTAGAGTCCTCTTGCTCCACGATGCCCCTGTAAATCAAAATTAAAGAGAGTTTGAATTTCACCAGGAAGTAATTGGACTGTTTGTTTTTCTTGTTGAGCCTTGCAACCTAGCGTACATATTGCTAAAACTGCTGTTATTATGATTTTATTCATGTTTTTATTGTAAAATTGTTTGGTTTAAAAAGTCTACCGTAGCCTGATAAACACCTTGCCAATCCTTTGAACGTAAATCACAAGCAATAACATGATCCCCACTTTCTGGAAAGGCTATTTTTGTTTTTTTGTTTTCAGGCGTTCCTAAAGAGTTGTACATTGTATGCATGGCAGAAACGGAAACGACTTGGTCTTGTTCTTTTTCGTTTTTGTAATAATAGCCTAAGAAAACCGGACACTTGACCTTTGTAAATGTAGTTTCGGTCATGTTTTGCTTAAGCATAGTGATTAAGGAAACATAGCCATTGATGTGGTAATTGGTAGACCAGTACTTAGCTTGTTCCTCTGGGCGGTTTTGTGTTCGCATATTGCCACCAATAGTTTCTTTGAATTTCTCTCTACCACCAGGCAGGATGATACCCGCCATAGCAGGATTAAATAAATCGACAAAAGGCGAATAGAGGATCAATCCCGAGATGCTAGGATCTTCGGATGCCAATTTCAAGCTTAAAGTTCCTCCCGTCGAGGTACTGACCAAAATTACTTTTTCTCCCAGTTTTTTCCCAATTTCTAGTGCTTGTTGAGCAGAGGCAATATAGTTTTCAGGCGTAAGAAATTCGAAGGTATTTTTACGATAAAGACCATGTTCCTCTAAACGCGAGAGGTAGATGTTGGCTTTGTATTGTGTAGAAAGCATTTTTAAAACCGGTTCTCCCTCACGGTGACTGGCACCAAAACCATGCAAATAAACAAAAGCAACAGCTGTTTTTTTGTTTTTATACCCATCAGCCCATATTATTTTAGCCGCATTGTTTGGCTTGATTCCAATTACTTTAGCTTCTGTAGTAGCGAGATAGGAATCTAAGCTGGATATTTCTACTGTGCTTATTCCTTCTTGGCTAAAAATAGAAGTGCAAAAAAAGAGTGCTGCAAGTAGTGTGTTTATTGTTTTTTTCATTTTTGTTAAAATTTAACAGCCATTTGTACACCATAGAACTGAGGTGCACCAGCTATAAAAGTTGGTATTCCAAAAGCACCACCGGTATTTCCGGCATCAATAATATACTTTTTGTCAAAAAGATTAGTCATGAATAATCCTATTTCGTATTTTTTTCTAATGGTTAATCCTGTTCTGATATTCAAAAGACCATACCCCGCTTGTGAAATATTAGGTAAGTTTGTTTCTTCAAAAAACACTTTCGATTTGTATGTATAGCTTGGTCTAAGGTAAAGGTCTAAGATAGTGTTTACAGATGGATTGTAATTAAAACCAACAGAAAAGGAATGTTTTGGAGTCAATCGGAAAGTATTTCCCGCCAATTGTTGTTGGTTCCCGTCTGAATCCGTTTCATCAAAGGCAGCATCAATGTACGCATAATTGACAAAGAAAGAACTGTTTTTTGTAAACTGATATTGCAAGGCCGTTTCAAAACCAAAAGTTGAGGCGGAACCGCTGTCATTTGGCTGAATCACTAAACCATTCTGTTCGTCTAATCGTGCGATAGTCGTTTGAAAATTGCTGTAATCGTATATAAAAGCATTGATGTCAAATTGCAATCGGTTGTTTAGGAAGAGAGATTTGGCGCCAAATTCATAAGACCATACCGTTTCATCCGATAATACATTAACAGTTTTCGCGGTAACATTAATTACGTTAGGTCTTCGGCCTCTGGCAACATTCCCAAAAAGAGTAATGTGGTCCGTTATATCATAATTTATAGCAAATCGTCCAACAGCAGAGGTGAAGGTTTCGCTGGCAGTACGTTTTCCATTTGTAGGAGCAAATAAGTTGTTAGGAAAAACTCCTAAAAAATTACCCAATACACCAGGCTGATCTGCATTTTGAACCTCTAAACCGGCATTACTATTTTCTAAAGTAGCTCTTACACCCAAAGTAAAAGTCAATTTATCAGTTAAATCATAAGATGCATCTGCGAAGATATCTCCAGAATAATTCTCTCCAAAATTGGTTGATTTTTCTTTGTTGAAAGCTAAAAGCGGAGCTCCTGCCAATGGACCAAAAGCAGGGTCGTTTGGAATATTTGGGTATAAGGTAGGAACGCCATTAACGATTAGTGTATTTCTAGCTGCCAATAAGGCAAAATAACTTTGTTCATTTACTTCAAAAGGAACCGCTTGAGATCCTTTTTCATAAAAAACATTTGCTCCAACGAAACCGGATAATTTATTTTTATCATTAAAATTAAATCTCATTTCTTGGCTGAATTGTTTTCCTTCAGCAATTTCTCTAAAGTAAAGCACTGGAGCTGCCGTACCATCGGCATCAAAAGCTTCATCTGATTTAAATTCTCTGTAAGCTGTGGTGGCGGTCATATCCCAATTAGGATTGATTTCAGATTTCAATATCGCTGTAAGACCATAAACTTTTCTGTCGATCCCCAATTCGGTTCCTCGTTCTAAGTCCGCAAAGGTATTTGGGTTGGTTGTTCCACCTAAAGGGGCATAAGTTCCGCTTTTGAAACCCGTTCCCGGTGGGGTATCCTGTTGCCAGTTTGCAATTAAATCTAAACTGGTTTTATCACTCATTAAATATTTTAAGGAAGTTCTAAAAGCTAGCGTTTCTTTACCATTCAAGTTGCCTCCAGATCTGTTTTCTATAAAACCGTCTCTTTTACTCAGGATTCCGGCTACTCTTACAAATAGTTTGTCCTTAATAAGGGGAGTGTTTGCAAACCCATTCACTGAGAATTGGTTATAATTACCCGTTCCTATTTTTAGTTCTCCTGAATTTTCGTTTTTAGCTTTGTTTTGAATAATATGCATGGCACCAATTTGTGCACCTCTGCCAAAAAGAGTTCCCTGAGGGCCTTTTAAAACTTCAACGCGTTCAATGTCAAATAACTCTACTACAGATCCTCTGGATTTACTGATGGAAACGCCATCTTGAAAAATTGAAACGCGTGGTTCTACTCGAGAATCCCCACTATCACTGGTAATTCCTCTAATAACGATACCAGGATTATTTACACTTTGAATCTGGATTTGTAATCCAGGAACATAATCTGAAAAAGCATCATATTCTGAAATCCCTAAATTTTCAATAAATTTCCCCCCATAAGAGGTAATGGCGATGGGAACATCTTTATTTAATTGTTCTCTTTTTTGGGCGGTAACAATAATACCATCTAATTGAAAGGAACTTTCTTTTAAAATAAAATTTTGTGTTGTTTCGGATTGGTTTAAAGAGATTGAAATTTTTTGGCTTTCGTAACCAAGATAGGCCACTTGAATTGTGTAAGTGCCGAATTTTATATTTTGCAATTGGTAACTTCCAGCAATATCAGTTATCGTGTTCTTAGATGTGGTATTAATGTTGATTGATGCACCAATAAGAGGTTTGCCTGATTCGTCTGTAATAATTCCATTTAAAGTGCTGTTTTCTTGTGCTTTAATAGTAAAAAACCATAGTGTACTCAATAAAATAAAATAGTAATTAACTTTCATTTTTTTATATGTTTATGTTTAAATTTATTAAAGTAAAGATATTTTTAAGGTGTTAAGCCAAAACTCGTTGTCCGTTACTATTGTGTTAACGGATCCGGTGGTCAGGTTATTAAAAGGTATAATAATTGGTCAATCTGTTTTAAGAAGGTTAAATTATAAACGGTTAAAAAAAAATATTCATAATAAAAACCAATCGCAATTCGTTATAAAGATCAGAATGCAATACATTTGAATTATTAAAATAAAACCACAATGCGTAAAATTTCTTGGCTTTTCTGTAGTTTCTTCATTAGTAGCACTATCAGTATTTCGGCACAAAAATCAACTATTTATACCCACGATTTAAAGGATTTCAACAAAGCGGTTTCGTTGTTTAACGAAGAACAATATGCATCGGCACAAATTATTTTTAATAAAGTAAAAGAATCCGCCGGCACCGATGAATTAAAATCAGATTGTGCCTATTATGTGGCAAATTGCGCCATTCGTACTAATCAAGCCAATGCAGATCAGATGATGGAACGCTTTGTTTCGGATTATCCTACGAGTGTCAAACAAAATCAAGCGTATATCGAGGTGGCACAGTATCATTTTAGTTTGGGAAATTACCCCCAAGCCCTGCAATGGTTTGACAAAGTGGATGAAAGGAATCTGAGCAGAAAGGAACAAGACCAGTTTAATTTTCAAAAAGGGTATAGTTTTTTTAATGCCAAAAAGAAAAAAGAGGCAACTGTTTATTTTAATAAAGTGGTGAATGCTCCTGAATATGGTTCGCAAGCTAAATATTACTTGGGATTCATGGCCTATGAAGGAGATGATTATAAGCAAGCGACAAAATATTTTGACGCCGTTTCCGGAGAAGAAAAATACAAGGAAAAACTGTCTTATTATCAGGCGGATATGAATTTTAAATTAGGAAATTTCCAAAACGCAATTGATTTAGGGGAAAAAGCAATGGCCAAATCAAATCCTTTAGAAAAATCGGAACTTAATAAAATCATTGGCGAAAGCTATTTTAATTTAAAAAAATACGATACCGCAATTCCCTATTTAGTTGCTTATCAAGGTAAAAAAGGAAGATGGAATAATACGGATTTTTACCAATTAGGATATGCGTATTACAAACAAAAAGACTACGAAAATGCCATTTCTCAGTTCAATAAAATCATAGGTGGGAAAGATTTTGTTGCACAAAACGCCTATTATCATTTGGGGGAAAGTTACCTCAATACAAACAAGAAACAGCAAGCTTTAAATGCTTTCAAAAATGCGTCGGAAATGTCATTTGACGAAGCAATACAGGAAGATGCGGGTTTGAATTACGCTAAATTAAGCTATGAACTTGGAAATTCCTATCAAAGTGTGCCTGCAATTTTGCATGCTTTTTTGAAGAAATACCCCAATAATGCCAACCGTTCAGAAATAGAAAGACTCTTGATTGATTCTTATATTTCTTCTAAAAACTATAAAGAGGCCTTAGTAATATTGGAAAAAAACAGATCCCCTGAAAACAAATTAGCGTACCAGAAAGTTACTTTTTTCAATGGGTTAGAATTGTATACAGACGGTGATTATCCGGAAGCCTTGACTATGTTTACGCAGTCTATGAACGAACAGAAAGATCCGTATTTTACTGCCAGAGCGGCTTTCTGGAAAGCAGAAACAGAATATGTTTTGAATGATTTTAAAAATGCGTTGTTGAGTTTCAAACAATTTGCAGGCTTTGCACAAGCCTCAAAAACTCCTGAATATAAAAATCACAATTACACGATTGCGTATGCTTATTTCAAATTGAAAGAGTACGATCAGGCAGGAAATTATTTCGAAAATCAGATTGAAAAAGCACCAGAGGATAAAGTGCGTTTGAATGATTCGTATTTGCGTTTGGCAGATTGTCGTTTTGTAACCTCAAAATACGGTCCCGCAATGGATGCGTACTCTAAAGTGATAGCCTCTAAAAGTGTCGATGCGGATTATGCGTATTTTCAAAAAGCAATTTCCTATGGATTTATGGATAAAAACGATAAAAAAATAGAAGAATTGAATGCTTTTTTACAATTGTATCCAAAATCGGGTTACCGAGATGATGCTTTATTTGAACTAGGGAATACGTATGTTGCCGAAAATAAAAATGATTTAGCTTTAAAAGCGTATGAGCAACTGAATACAGAATTCAAAAAGAGTTCTTTTGCCTCAAAATCTATTTTGCGCCAGGGATTAATTTATTTTAATTCAGACAGGAATGATCAGGCAGTAGTGAAGTTTAAGAAAGTAGCGGCTGAATTTCCTCGGTCTCCGGAGGCATTAGAAGCAGTAGCTGCAGCTCGATTAATTTACGTAGATATGGGCAGAGTAGATGAATATGCAACTTGGGTACGTACCCTAGATTTTGTGGCTGTCACGGATGCAGAGCTGGATAATGATACATTTGAAGCTGCTGAAAAACAATTTCAACAAAACAATACCAAACAGGCAATTACAGGTTTTAGTGGGTATTTAAGTCAATTTTCCCCAGGAATACATGCCTTGAAGGCTAATTATTACCTGGCGCAATTGTATTTTTCTGAAGGATCTGAAAGCAAATCAATTCCTAATTATGAATTTGTAATAGCCCAATCCAGAAGTGAATTTACGGAGCCATCTTTAGTGCGTTTGGCACAGTTTTTTCTTAAAAATAAGGAATATGACAAAGCAATTCCGGTATTGTCCCGTCTAGAAAACGAAGCAGATGTTTCTCAGAATAAAACATTTGCACAATCCAATCTGATGAAATGTTTTTATGAAAATAAGGACTATCCAAATTCAGTAGTGTACGCGGAGAAAGTCTTAATGAATCCAAAGACTGATGATAATGTCAAAAGTGATGCGCAAATTATCATTGCACGCGCAGCAATGCAAACTGGTGATGAAGCCATAGCACGAGCGGCTTATGCCAAAGTAATGACAATTGCTAAGGGGGAATTAGCGGCCGAAGCCCTGTACTATGATGCTTATTTTAAAAATAAAGAAGAAAATTTTGAAGCTTCTAATGTTGCCGTTCAAAAATTAGCCGAAAATTATGCGAGCTATAAGTATTTTGGAGCCAAAGGATTAGTCTTAATGGCGAAAAATTTTTACGGACTCAAAGACAGCTATCAGGCGACTTACATTTTAGAAAACGTCATTCAGAATTTTACTGATTTTCAGGATGTAGTTTCAGAGGCACAAACTGAATTAGACAGAATTAAAGCGGAAGAGTCCAAAACAAATGCATCGATAACTAAATAAAGCTGTGAGTGGAAGTTAGAAAAACAACCAAAATCAACGCGAAAAAATAACTGAAAACAAAAAAAACATACGGAATGAATCTACCTTTTTACATCGTTGATGTTTTTGCAGAGAATAAATATGCAGGCAATCAACTCGCGGTTTTTTTAGGTGCTGATTCCTTGAGCGACCAGCAGCTGCAGACAATTGCCCGCGAAATCAACTTTGCCGAAAGCACCTTTATTACTAAGCTTCAACCGGAGAATAAAACTGCTGCGATTAGGATTTTCACACCAGACCACGAAATGCAGTTTGCAGGCCATCCGATCATAGGAACATCATGGGTTTTGATGCATAAAATATTTGAGAATAAACCTGAAAAGATTTCGCTGTCGGTTCCAATTGGTGAAATTCCGGTACATCAATCGGGAGATTTGGTTTGGCTACAGGCGGCTCAACCGGAGTTTTTGAATACTTTTTTAACGGAAGATTTTTTATCCTTCAGCAATTTAAGCAGAGCTGATTTTGAGGATAAATTTCCCATTCAGGAAGTGACTACAGGAAGCGCTTTTGTGATTGTTCCTATTAAAAGTAAAAAGGCACTAGAGCATTTGATTCTTGATAAGGATAAAATGAACGAATGGCTGCATGCACATTGCAAAACCAGTCATAGAGCGTTGTATTTTTATTGTTTGGTAGAAAAAAAGCTGAGTAGCAGGATGTTTTGTATTGAAGCGAATCAGCTTATAGAAGACGCGGCTACGGGAAGTGCGAGCACGTGTTTACAGGCTTTTCTTTTAAAATATCACTCGCCGGAAATTCAAATGATTAATCATCAGGGCGATTTTATAAACAGAGCCTCTCAGATTTATTTTGATGGAAAATTAGCTGAAAATCAGTTTGATATTAAAATTGGAGGAAAAACACAATACCTCGCAAAAGGAGAATGGGAAGTGTAACGTACCGGTTAAAAATGCAGTAGTAAAAAAAGTAGCAGTAGGAAGTTAGCAGTAAAAAAATAAAACATGACATTTAAAAACAAAGTAATATCGGTTATAAATAATAGCGTAACGTTTTCGGATCCGTTCCCTTTGGGGAGCGTTGGGTTGGGGATTTTATTTCTTTTCGTTTCTCAAGTTTCATTTGCACAAAAGAAAGAGCAAATAGGTACCGAGACCGTAAATGTAGTCAAGCCATTCACACCAACCATATTAGATGCTTTCAAAGTAAAGGAAACACCGTTGCTGGACGAAGAAGATAACACAAAAAAGGAAACCGTAAAGTATACTATTTTCTCTTTCCCGGTAGCATCAACTTTCACGCCGTCTAAAGGAAAAGCAGCAGGCGTAGAGAAAGAAAAAGAAGCCGTTTTGTTTCAAAACTACGCCACATTTGGTGTAGGGAATTACGGAACCTTTGTAGGGGAATTATATGTGAATCATGACCTTAATGCTACGGATTATATTGGTGGCATGTTTCGGCATCACTCCTCCCAAGGGGGTATTGAAAAGGTGATTCTGGACGATCGTTTTTATGACACTTCGATTGATTTGATGTATGGATCAAATCGAAAAGAAGTTTCATGGAATCTGGATTTAGGATATCAAAACCAAACGTACAATTGGTATGGATTACCGGCTGATTTTGGTACTACGCTGGCGCCTCAGGACAGAGCAATCTTGATCAGTGGAATCAGGCCGCAGCAATCCTACAGTACGCTGACGTTAGGAGGGAATGTAGCCTTTAACGAAAGTTTTTTTAATAAAATGAGTCTGAAATTTAATCATTTTTCTGATATTTTTGATTCTTCAGAAAATAGGTTTTACGCCAAGCCAACTGTAGAATTTGATGTGATGGATAGTGCTGTAAAAACGGACTTAATCGTAGATTATGTTGGTGGAAGTTTCAATAATAATTATTTAAATACCAATACAGAACCAATCAAATACGGTTTTACAAATCTGGGAATTGCACCTAGTTTTGTGATGCAGGAGGAGGATTGGACACTGAATATTGGTGCCGCTATTTTTTATAGTCTGGACAATCAAAACAGCAATAATAAATTTTTTGTGTATCCAAAATTTAACGCTTCCTATAATGTTGTTGGTGATTTGATGATTTTTTATGCGGGAGCCGAAGGAAATTTAAAACAAAACTCGTACCAGGACTTTGTAGATGAAAATCCTTTTTTGTCACCAACACTCGCTATTGCACCTACGGATCAGCAGTATGATATTTTTGCAGGATTAAAAGGGAAATTGACTAATAATATGAGTTATAATATAAGAGGTTCATATATTAATGAGCGCAATAAGGCGTTGTTTAAAAGCAATGATTACAATGAAAATGCAACCAATCAGGACTATGCTTTTGGGAATTCTTTTCAAGTGGTGTATGACGATATGAGAACGTTGAATTTTTATGGAGAAGTAAAAGCTGATTTTTCTAAGAACGTGACTTTTGGAATCAACGGAAGCTTTAGCAGTTTTACAAATGATTTTCAACAAGAAGCATGGAATTTGCCGGCTATAAAATTAAATTCAAGCTTGGATGTTAACATAACAGAGAAGTGGTTTGCTGGTACAAATGTGTTCTATGTGGGCGAGCGAAAAGATTTTCAGGTTAATACCAATGTGGTGACTAACGCTGCTCCTGTAACTTTGAAGTCTTATTTTGATGTCAATGCAAATGTTGGTTACAAATATAGCGACCGATTGACTGCTTTTGCCAGAGCCAATAATATCACTAATAATGCCTACCAAAAATGGCAAAATTATCCAGTGCAGGGATTTCAGGTGATTTTAGGCGTGAACTATAAATTTGATTTTTAATCCCTACCCCAGGCCTCCCCGAAGGAGAAGGAGCCGAAAAGTAAAACAATCTTCGCTTTTTTTATTTAAAAACTTTGAATGCCCGACAGGGTTTTGAACCCTGTCAGGCATGTAAATCTACTTATGACTTTCAAACAAAAAATACATACCCATTACCTGCAATTAGTTCAGGATCGAATCGATGTTTTCAAAGACATGATTGTGGCACTTACCGAAGATTCTAAAAACGATGCTAAAGGTTCAGCCGGAGATAAACATGAAACCGCTTTGTCTATGATGCACATTGAGCAGGAAAAACTCAATCGTAAATTGAGAGAAGTACTGGATCAAAAAATAGTTTTGGATAAAATTGATGCGACTATAATCGCCGAAACGATTATTGTGGGGAGCTTGGTAAGAGCAAATGGAATCTATTTGTACCTGAGTGTGGCACTTCCTAAAATCAATGTCGAAGGAATCAATATTATCGCATTATCTCCGCAATCACCTTTGGGAAATAAACTGATGGGAAATCAAGAAGGGTTTACTTTTGAGATAAATGGTACGAAGTATTTGGTTGAGGAAATTAAATAAAAATCCGTTATTTACATCCGTCTCATTTGCGTCCCATTTTACAATCCGCAACTTCAATTCTATTTTTAGCACCTTTCCATTACGGTTTAAACGTAAATTCTATTTTTTAGTTATAAATTATAACTAAAAAGAGTATTTGCGTTTTTCAATTAGAACTATAACTCCATCTTTGCCCTATCAAAATGAACAAAGCAGGTTTCTTTCATAACTTGACTCGAGAGTTTTACTCGAACAGGCGAAGCAAACCTTAAACTTTAAACAAAAAAATTATGTGCGGAATAGTATGTGCCTTTGATTTAAAACAAAAAGCGGAAGTTTTAAGACCGCAAGTATTAGAAATGTCTAAAATTATCCGTCATCGTGGACCGGACTGGAGTG
This sequence comes from Flavobacterium sp. RSP46, assembly GCF_003984825.1. Classification (NCBI taxonomy): domain Bacteria; kingdom Pseudomonadati; phylum Bacteroidota; class Flavobacteriia; order Flavobacteriales; family Flavobacteriaceae; genus Flavobacterium; species Flavobacterium sp. RSP46. The sequence goes on along the minus strand of NZ_RYDM01000004.1, from coordinate 83,795 downwards.
GAATTTTTAGTAATGAAAAAGCCATTTTGTCTCACGAACGACTGGCAATCGTTGATCCTGCTTCAGGGAAACAACCGTTGTTCAGTGAAGACAAACAACTTGTTTTAGCCGCAAATGGTGAAATTTACAACCACAGAGAATTACGTAAACAATTTGAGGGTAAATATAACTTTCAAACCGAAAGTGACTGCGAAGTAATTCTAGCACTTTACAAAGAAAAAGGGCCTCATTTTATAGATGAAATGAATGGGATTTTTGGATTTGCTATTTATGATGTCGAAAAAGACGAGTATTTTGTTGCTCGGGATCACATGGGAATTATTCCATTATACATAGGTTGGGATGAACACGGAACTTTTTATGTGGCTTCTGAATTGAAAGCATTAGAAGGCTATTGTACTAAAATTCAATTGTTTCCTCCAGGACATTATATGTCAAGTAAAGATGGCGAATTTGTACAATGGTACAAAAGAGAATGGACAGATTATGATGCTGTAAAAGACAACGTAACCAGCATTGACGAAATTAAAGTGGCTTTAGAAGCAGCGGTTCACAGACAATTGATGAGTGATGTACCTTATGGAGTATTGCTTTCAGGAGGATTAGATTCTTCTATTACTTCGGCTGTGGCCAAAAAATATGCGCAAAAACGTATTGAATCCGGAGATGTTGCTGATGCTTGGTATCCGCAATTGCATTCTTTCTCGGTGGGATTAGAGGGCTCTCCGGATTTAGCAGCAGCTCAAATCGTAGCGGATCATATTGGAACCATTCACCACGAAATTAAATTCACTATTCAAGAAGGGTTAGATGCAATTAAAGATGTAATTTACAACTTAGAAACGTATGATGTGACTACAATAAGGGCGTCGACACCAATGTGGTTGATGGCAAGAGTTATTAAATCTATGGGTATCAAAATGGTGTTATCAGGTGAAGGAGCAGATGAACTTTTTGGAGGATATTTGTATTTTCACAAAGCGCCAAACGCGAGAGAATTTCACGAAGAAAACGTACGTAAATTAGGTAAATTGCACATGTACGATTGTTTACGAGCGAACAAAAGTTTAGCAGCATGGGGAATTGAAGGACGTGTGCCATTTTTAGATAAAGAATTTATGGATGTGGCGATGCGCGTTAATCCACAAGATAAAATGATCAATGCAGAACATCCTATGGAAAAGTGGGTGGTTCGTAAAGCTTTTGAAGAGATGTTGCCGCCAAGTGTAGCTTGGAGACAAAAAGAACAATTTAGTGATGGTGTAGGTTATGGGTGGATTGATACATTAAAAGAAGTTGTAGCTGTTGAAATTTCGGATGAACAATTAGCAAATGCTAAATATAAATTTCCGTTGCAAACTCCTACTTCAAAAGAGGAATATTATTACCGTTCTATTTTTCATGAGCATTTTCCAAGTGATGCCGCCGCTTTGTGTGTGCCGCAAGAAGCAAGTGTGGCGTGTAGTACAAAAATTGCATTGGAATGGGATGAGGCTTTCAAGAACATGAATGATCCGTCAGGAAGAGCGGTGGCAAGTGTGCATGATGATGCGTATGCAAAAGCATAAATACAATTAATTAAGATTTTATAAATAGATAAAACGCTCTCCATTTTGAGAGCGTTTTTTTATGAGAAACATATTTCGAGAGCAGTTTAGAATTTGAAAAAACATTATAATTACACATTGTCTAAAATAATTAGGAGGAGTTCTTTATATTAGCAAAACTAAAATGTTTATTATGAGATATATTACTTTATTCTTTGTTTTATTTTTATTGATTTCGTGTGATCAAAAAAATAAGATTTCCGTTGATACCATTATTACCGGTGCCACTATTTACACGGTCAATAACTCCTTTGAGAAAGCTTCGGCTATGGCAATCGATGAAGGTAAAATTATCGCTATTGGGACTAATGGTGAGATTTCAAAACAATATGAATCCAAGAATACGATAGATGCGGAAGGCAAATTCATTTATCCAGGCCTGATTGATGCACATTGCCATTTTTATAGCTATGGATTGAGCTTGCAGGAATCGGATTTGCGCGGTACCAAAAGCATGAACGAAATAATTTCCCGTTTAAAGGCTTTTCAAAAAGATAAAAATCCAACCTTTATTGTGGGTAATGGTTGGGATCAAAACGATTGGAAAGTCAAAAAGTATCCAACAAAAGCAGATTTAGATGTTGCGTTTCCTGATATTCCTGTAGTTTTAAATCGAATCGACGGTCATGCCATTATCGTGAATAGTAAAGCTTTGAAGTTAGCAGGAATCACAAAGGATACGAAAGCTGTTGGTGGTCAGATTGAAATTGCAAACGGGGAGCCAACAGGAATTTTAGTAGACAATCCAATGGAATTAGTGTTCAAAATAATTCCAAAACCAACCCGTAAAACACAAATAGCCGCTTTGCTTGATGCCGAAAAAGTGATGTTTGATTACGGATTGACGACTGTAAATGATGCAGGATTGGATCCGGACATTATTCACTTGATGGATAGTTTGCAAAAGGCAAAAGTGATGAAGCTTAATGTATATGCAATGATTACTGCAAATCAAAAAAACATTGATTTATACTTAAAAAAAGGAATTTATAAAACAGATAATCTAAATGTGCGTTCCTTTAAAATGTATGGTGATGGTGCTTTGGGTTCGCGTGGAGCGTGCATGCACAAACCGTATTCCGACAAGCCAGGCGAATATGGCGCTTTGTTGGCACCAATTTCTGGATTAAGCGATGTAGCTAGACAAATTGCAGCTTCAAATTTTCAGTTGAATACACATGCCATTGGCGATTCAGCAAATACGGTGATTTTGAAAATTTACAGAGAAGTTTTGACAGGCACAAAAGACCGAAGATGGAAAATTGAGCACGCTCAAGTTTTGCGTGAAGCGGATTTTGACTATTTCAAATTTGGAATTATTCCTTCGGTTCAACCCACGCATGCTACATCTGATATGTATTGGGCTGAAGACAGATTGGGGAAAGAAAGGCTGAAAAATGCCTATGCTTATAAAAAATTACTTCAAAAAGCTGGAATGGTAGCTCTTGGAACTGATTTCCCAGTAGAGGAAGTGAATCCGATGCTTACTTTTCATGCTGCTGTAGCCAGAAAAGACAGTAAGGAATATCCAAAAGAGGGCTTTCAAATGGAAAATGCGTTGACTAGAGTTGAAACTTTAAGAGGAATGACTATTTGGGCCGCCTATTCTAATTTTGAAGAAAAAGAAAAAGGAAGTCTGGAAGTAGGAAAATGGGCTGATTTTGTGATGTTTGACCAGGATTTAATTATGGTGAAAGAGAATATGATAGTAAAAATGAAACCAACGAATACCTATTTAAAAGGTCAGAAAGTGAAGTAATTAAACGGATGCGTTTATGAGTTATAGTTGTTATAGTAGGTTTGGTTTTTCTGATAATTAAATTACATTTTTGATGTTAAACGTATTTTTTTGTTTTAAATAGTAACTAAATATCATAATTGTGTTTTGTATTTGTAACTGCTATTGCATATTTGTCGACTTAGAATTGGGAAAAAATAAAAATATAGAGTTATGTGCGGAATATTAGCCATTATCGGAAGAGGAAAAGAGGAACAATTGTTTGGAGCACTTTCAAAAAGAATGACGCATCGTGGTCCGGATGAAAGTGATTTACATGTTACTGAAAAAGGGCATATTTTAAGTCACGAACGATTGTCTATAATTGATTTACATTCTGGAAAACAACCGATACAAGGCACAAAAACGGCCTATATGGTTCATAATGGCGAAATATACAATCATCAGGAATTGAGAGATGGTGTGTTGAAAAGGCATGCTTTTAGAACCAAATCAGATTCAGAGGTTATTGTGCATTTGTACGAAGAGTTTGGATACGATTTTTGCAATATGCTGGATGGCGACTGGGCTTTTGTGGTAGTAGATGGCGATGATTTTATTGCCGGCAGAGATCCAATGGGAGTGAAACCGTTGTATTATGGTTTGGACGAAAGAGGAAGGATCTATTTTTCCTCCGAAATGAAACCTATTGCGGATCAGTGTAAAACATTTTCTACTTTTCCTCCGGGACATTATTATACTCAAAAAACAGGTTTTGTGAAATATTACAAACCGGAATATGAAGATTATTTAAAAGCCGACCAAGAATTAGATTTGGATTTAATCAGGGAAACGTTGACTGAAGCAACTCGTAAGCGTTTAATGAGCGATGTACCCATTGGAGTGTTGCTTTCAGGAGGATTGGATTCTTCATTAACATCAGCAATTGCTTCTAGGTTATTGGCGGAAAGCGGCAAAAAATTACAATCATTTTCTATTGGATTAAATGCGGATGCGCCAGATGCTGCGGCTGCCAGAAAAGTAGCGGAATTTTTAGGGACTGAACATCATGAAATTCATTTTACTGTTGCAGAAGGAATAAAAATCTTAGATAAATTAATCTGGCATTTAGAAACGTATGACGTGACTTCGGTTAGAGCAAGTACACCAATGTATTTCTTGTCGAAAGCAATTACGGATTTAGGTGTAAAAGTGGTGCTCTCAGGCGAAGGAGCCGATGAGATTTTTGGGGGATATTTGTATTTTAGAAATGCACCTTCGGCGGAGGATTTCCAAAAGGAAACTATTGAAAGAGTACAGAAATTGTTTACCGCCGATTTGTTAAGAGCGGACAAATCAACGATGGCGCACGGATTAGAAACCAGAGTTCCGTTTTTAGACAAAGCGTTTTTGGATGTGTCAATTCGCATCAAAGCAGAAGAAAAGATGCCTAAAACGTACGATGGAAAAGAAAAATACATTTTAAGAAAAGCATTTGATACGCCAGATAATCCGTATCTGCCTGAAGAGGTTTTGTGGAGACAAAAAGAACAATTTTCGGATGGAGTAGGATACAATTGGATTGATGAATTAATTGATTATTGTGCTACGCAAGTTACGGATGAGCAATTAGCTGGAGCTGTAGCTGAATTTCCGTATAATTCTCCTACAACTAAAGAAGCGTATTTTTACAGGTCGGTATTTAATAAATATTATCCGCAAGTAAGTGCGGCACAAACGGTTAGGAAGTGGATTCCAAAATGGCAGGAAAACCTTGATCCAAGCGGAAGAGCGAATGCGGCACACGTTCAGGCAGATACTGAAATTGCCAAAATAGGAGTTGTAGTTTGAAACAATAATTTAAATTTTTTATAAATGAAGAACGCTCTCAATTTTGAGAGCGTTTTTTTGTAATTATATGAACAAATGTTAATAACTTAAGGGCTTTAAAAGGGAATTTAACGGTTATATAATTTGCGTTTTTATATATTTGCGTGTTAGACAAAAAGTACATTTTTTTTAGAATAAAATATATATGAGCGAAGAAATCAAGAAGGACAGTTATTCAGCAGATAGTATTCAGGCATTAGAAGGAATGGAACACGTAAGGATGCGTCCTTCGATGTATATTGGAGATGTGGGAGTTCGAGGTCTGCATCATTTAGTGTATGAGGTTGTGGATAACTCTATTGATGAGGCAATGGGAGGCCATTGTGATACCATAATAGTTGATATTAATGAAGATGGATCCGTTTCTGTTGAAGATAATGGGCGTGGTATTCCGGTAGGAATTCATAAAAAAGAAGGGGTTTCAGCATTAGAGGTTGTAATGACCAAGATTGGTGCCGGAGGAAAATTTGACAAAGATTCGTATAAAGTTTCCGGTGGTCTTCACGGTGTAGGGGTTTCGGTGGTAAATGCATTGTCAAACCATTTGAGAGCTACAGTTCACAGTAGTGATGGTAAAATATACGAACAAGAATACGAAAAAGGGAAAGCATTATACCCGGTTAAGCAAATTGGAGAAACGACTAAGAGAGGGACAATTGTTACTTTTTATCCGGATCCAAGCATATTTACCCAAACTATTGAGTATTCGTATGATACTTTATCGGCTCGTATGCGTGAATTATCTTATTTGAATAAAGGAATCACGATTACATTTACGGATAAAAGAGAATTTGATAAAGACGGAAATTTTGTTTCAGAAGTATTTCATTCTGACGAAGGTTTAAAAGAATACATCCGTTACTTAGATGGGAACCGTGAGCCAATTATTGCGCACGTAATTTCTATGGATCATGAAAAAGGAGAAATTCCGGTAGAGGTGGCGTTAATTTACAATACCAGCTATACGGAAAATATTTTCTCGTATGTGAATAATATCAATACGCATGAGGGAGGAACGCACTTGCAAGGTTTTAGAACCGGTCTTACAAGATCGTTAAAGAAATACGCAGATGCTTCCGGAATGTTAGACAAATTGAAATTTGATATTTCAGGAGACGATTTCCGGGAAGGATTGACCGCTATTATTTCGGTAAAAGTGCAGGAGCCACAATTTGAAGGACAAACGAAAACGAAACTTGGGAACAGAGAAGTTGTTTCTCCTGTAAGTCAAGCGGTAAGTGAGATGATTGAAAACTATTTGGAAGAAAATCCAAATGATGCCCGTATCATTGTTCAAAAAGTTATTCTTGCAGCACAAGCACGTCACGCAGCCAAAAAAGCACGTGAAATGGTACAACGCAAAACCGTAATGGGTGGCGGTGGATTGCCAGGAAAATTATCAGATTGTTCAGAACAGGATCCAGCAAAATGTGAAGTATACCTTGTCGAGGGAGATTCGGCGGGAGGAACCGCAAAACAAGGTCGTGATCGTGCGTTTCAAGCTATTTTACCTTTGCGTGGTAAGATTTTGAACGTAGAAAAAGCAATGCATCACAAGGTTTTTGAAAACGAAGAGATTCGAAATATATTTACTGCGCTAGGCGTTACAATAGGAACTGCCGAAGACAGCAAAGCATTAAATATCGAAAAATTACGCTACCACAAAGTAATCATTATGTGTGATGCCGATGTCGATGGTAGTCATATTTCTACTTTAATCTTGACGTTCTTCTTTAGATTTATGAAAGAATTAATCGAACAAGGGCACGTATATATTGCCGCACCGCCTTTGTATTTAGTTAAAAAAGGAAACAAAAAAGAATACGCATGGAATGATTTGCAACGTGATCAGGCAAATGAAAGAATGGGCGGAAGTGCAGGAATTCAACGTTATAAAGGTCTTGGAGAGATGAACGCAGAGCAATTATGGGAAACTACAATGGATCCAAGTTTTAGAACATTGCGTCAGGTAACTATTGACAGTTTGGCGGAAGCCGATAGAGTTTTCTCAATGTTAATGGGTGATGAAGTACCACCACGAAGAGAATTTATTGAGAAAAACGCAGTTTACGCAAATATTGATGCGTAACGTAACGTAATCATCCGTTTTTATTCTAATAGAATAACGCAAAAAAAGTAACCAAATTAACAAATAACCGAATAAACTTTAAAATATGAAAGTTACCATTGTAGGAGCAGGAAATGTAGGAGCAACATGTGCGGACGTGATTTCTTATAGAGGAATTGCCAGCGAAGTAGTACTATTGGATATTAGAGAAGGTTTTGCTGAAGGAAAAGCGTTAGATATCATGCAATGTGCTACCAATACTGGTTTTAATACCAAAGTATCAGGTGTTACCAATGATTATGCTAAAACAGCAGGAAGTGATGTAGTGGTAATTACATCTGGAATTCCAAGAAAACCAGGAATGACTCGGGAAGAATTAATAGGAATTAATGCAGGAATCGTGAAAACGGTTGCTGAAAATGTATTGAAGCATTCACCGGATACTATTATAGTGGTCGTTTCTAATCCTATGGATACCATGACATATTTGGCATTGAAATCTACGGGATTACCAAAAAACAGAATTATTGGGATGGGTGGAGCGTTAGACAGTTCTCGTTTTAGAACGTATTTGTCTTTGGCTTTAGACAAACCGGCCAATGATATTTCAGCAATGGTTATTGGGGGACACGGCGATACTACTATGATTCCTTTGACACGATTAGCATCTTATAACGGAATTCCGGTTTCACAATTTCTATCTGAAGAGGAATTGCAAAAAGTAGCTGCCGATACTATGGTTGGTGGAGCTACACTTACAGGACTGCTTGGAACATCGGCATGGTATGCTCCCGGAGCTTCCGTTGCTTTCTTGGTGGATAGTATTTTAAATGATCAAAAGAAAATGATTGCATGTTCTGTTTTCGTTGAAGGAGAATATGGTCAGGATGATATCTGTATTGGTGTTCCGTGTATTATTGGTAAAAATGGAGTAGAAGAAATTCTTGACATTAAACTAAATGATGCTGAAAAAGCCTTATTTGCTAAAAGTGCAGACGCAGTCAGACAAATGAATGAAGCTTTAAAATCGATTTTGGTATAAAAATTTACATATAAAAAAGAGAAGACTGCATCTTTGCAGTCTTTTTCTTGAGATTAATCTATAAATAAATTGGTTAATCTTACCGTTAATTATATATTTGCTCGGTTTAAAAAAAATGAAGTAGCTCGATATATTCTTTTATAATATAAAAAACGAATGTAAAGTGTTCTTTCATAAGGTTTAAAGCAAAAATAAATAAATATAAAATAATTAATTTTTAGTAATAATGCAGAATAAAGGACTTATTAAATTTTTCGCAATTCTATTTGCATTGGTAAGTATTTACCAACTTTCGTTCACTTTTGTCGCGAGCAAAATTAAAAATGATGCGAAATCTTTTGCGGGTGGAAACCCTGATAAAGAAGCTAAATATTTAGATTCTATCGGTAAAGAAAAAGTATTTAGCCTTGGGTTTACTAATTTTACTTATAATGAAGTAAGTGATAAGCAAATCAACAAAGGTCTTGACTTAGAAGGAGGTATTAATGTAATACTTCAAATATCTGTTAAAGACATATTGAAAGGTTTATCGAATAACTCAAAAAATCCGGTTTTTAATAAATCTTTGGCTGATGCAACAGCAACTCTAAAAGGAAATCAAACCTATTTAGATGCATTTTTCAATGCTTTTGAAGCGAATTCAAAAGGAACCGTAAAATTAGCTTCTCCTGATATTTTTGCAAACAGAAGTTTGCAAGGTGAAGGTGGAGTCGATTTTCAAATGACCGATGCTGAGGTAGAAAAAGTAATCAAAAGAAAAGTAGATGAGTCTGTAGAAAGTGCTTTTGGTGTATTGAGAGAGCGTATAGACAAATTTGGTGTTACCCAACCTAACATTCAAAAATTAGGGGAGACGGGAAGAATTCTTGTAGAACTTCCTGGGGCTAAAGATGTAGACAGAATTAAAAGATTATTACAAAGTACCGCTCAACTAGAGTTTTGGGAAACATATAAAATAGAAGAAATTGGTAATTTTTTGATGGCAGCTAACGAGTCATTGAAGAAAACTGAAATCAATATTGCCGAAGTTAAACCCGTTGTGAAAGATTCTTTGAGCGCTTTGCTTTCGGATGGTAAAGATTCAGCTGATGCAAAAAAAGGAAATAATCCTTTATTTGATAAAATCATTGGACAAGGTGGAGGTCCAGTTTTGGGACTTTTCTCTCCAAAAGATACGGCTGTTGTAAACGGATATTTAAAAAGAGCGGATATTAGAGTTTTATTGGCTGCAGACCAGCGGTATGTGAAATTTGTTTGGGGAAAACCTTTGACTATTAAAGACGATAAAGCAAAAGCTGTTGAAGCAGTAGAATTATATGCTTTAAAAGGAAACCGAGACAATGTACCGGCAATGGCTGGTGGTGTGGTTACAGATGCAAGTGATACCTTTGACCAATCAGGTAAACCAGCAGTTTCAATGCAAATGAACGGACAAGGTGCAAAAGCATGGGAAGAATTAACAGGTAGAGCATACACTCAAAAAAGTAATATTGCTATTGTTCTTGATGATGTGGTGTATTCTGCACCAGGAGTTTCAACAGGTCCAATTTCAGGAGGTAGATCTGAAATTTCAGGAGCTTTTGATGTTACAGAAACTAAAGATTTAGCAAATGTATTGAGAGCAGGTAAATTACCGGCTGCCGCAGATATTGTTCAGTCAGAAGTGGTAGGGCCATCCTTAGGTCAGGAAGCAATTGATAACGGGACTAATTCTGCTTTGTTAGGATTGCTTTTAGTGTCACTCTGGATGATGATTTATTACGGCAGAGCAGGTTGGTATGCTAATATTGCATTAGCGGTTAACTTACTTTTCTTATTCGGAATTTTAGCAAGTATTGGTGCAGTTCTTACATTGCCAGGTATTGCAGGTATCGTATTGACAATGGGAACAGCTGTTGATGCGAATATCATTATCTACGAAAGAGCAAAAGAAGAGTTGCGTGCGGGTAAAACACTAGAAGAAGCCGTTAAAACTTCCTATAGCTGGAGAGGAGCAATGTCCTCTATTACAGATGCCAATGTAACGCATATTTTGACTGGAGCTGTATTGTTCATTTTTGGTTCAGGACCAATTAAGGGGTTTGCTACTACTTTATTGATTGGTATTATAACCTCATTGTTTACTTCTATTTTTATTGCGCGAATTTTTATTGACTGGAACATTAGTAAAAAGAACAATTTGACGTTTGTTACTAATTTCTCTAAAAATATGTTTGTCAATTTCAAGTTTAATTTCTTGGGAGTTAAAAAATGGACGTATTTATTTTCTAGTATTATAGTTGTTATCAGTTTTACTTCATTAGCAATTAACGGTCTTGATGAAGGAGTCGACTTTGTAGGAGGGCGAACTTTTCAGGTGCGTTTTGAAAAAGCAATTGAAACTGAAACCGTAAAAGCAGAGCTAGCGGAAGTTTTTGATGGTAGTGCCGAAGTAAAAGTTTTTGGTAGTGATAATCAATTGAAAATTACCACTAAATACAAAGTGGAAGAGCCAGGAATCAAAGCAGACGAAGAAGTAAATAAATTATTGTTTACTACTTTAAAACAACATTTTTCAGCTGATATGACGTATGATAAATTTGTTAATGCTTATGATGGTAAAAAACTCGGTATTTTACAAGCGTCTAAAGTAGGGCCAACAGTTGCTGAAGATATTAAAACGAATGCTTATTGGGCGGTTCTTGGAGCAATGGCAATCGTGTTTTTATATTTGATGATCAGTTATAGAAAATGGCAATACAGTTTAGGAGCGATTGCTGCTGTTGCCCACGATGTTATTTTTGTGCTAGGAATTTATTCATTGTGCTATAAATTTATGCCTTTTGGTATGGAAATCGATCAGCATTTTATCGCCGCGATTCTAACCGTTATTGGGTATTCTATGAATGATACAGTTATTGTATTTGACAGGGTTCGTGAATATTTAGCCGGAAAAACTAAAGGTTCTTTCTCTGAAATCGTAAATCAATCTATTAATACAACGATGTCAAGAACTATCAATACCTCTTTGACGATGATTGTGGTGTTGTTGATCATGTTTGTTTTTGGAGGGGAATCTATCAGAGGATTTATATTTGCTATGTTAGTTGGTATCATTGTAGGGACATACTCTTCATTGTTTATTGCAACACCAGTACTTGTAGACACCATCTCAAAAGAAGATAAAGACAGAGTCGAAAAGGCGCATCTAGAAAACTAGAAACAGCTTTTTATACCAATTAAAAAAAGAGATTCAGCAAAAATTGAATCTCTTTTTTTATTTGTAACTTTAAACATGATTTTAATTCCTTTTTTGAAAACTGTATAATCAGATAAACGAAAATACTAGTAGTTATGCGGATGAAAGTATTAGTTATTTTAGTTTTAGTCCTTTGTACAATTCCATTTTATGCCCAAGAAAAGACAAGTAAAGTTGATCTGGGTTTTTCGTATGGAATAGGAAATGAATTTAAAAACAGAAATTATACCTTTACAAATAAGTCTTATAAGGTGCAAATTTATTATGTTGTAAAACAAACGAAGAATTTTAAATACGCACTAGTGCTTCAGCCAGAAATTAATTTTGCAAGCCATCAACTCCTAAATATTTATTTTGTGGAGCCCGATGATCCGGATTATATTGTAAAACGGGAGCGCTATACAAAGCTAAAAGATGTAAAAGAATACGTTCTTAGTCTTGGCTTTTTAGTGCGAAAACCAGTCTTTAAATCGGCGAGTATTTATGTTTTAGGGAGCATAGGTCCAATGATTACAGATACAGAAACGGAACGACTCTCCAAAGGTTTTGCCTTTTCAGATGTTTTAGCGGTAGGATTTACTTTTAGGTTTAAGGGTGTGACTTTAGACGTAAGACCAAATATTCGTCATGTGTCTAATGGGGGATTACAGAAAACCAATGCGGGATATACGACTAAAAACATTGACTTTGGGTTCTCCTTTTCGTTATAAAGAAAGCGTTAGCTACTAAGATGCAGCTAACGCTTTTTTTGTTGTAACGTATTGTTATTTAGTTTGTTATTTCTTTTTCTGACGTAAGAATAAAATACAGTCCTATAAGAATAAAGGGGATACTAAGCCATTGTCCGGTTGAAAATAAACCTAAAGCACTTTCAAAACCGCCTTGACTTTCCTTAACAGATTCTACTATAAAACGGACTGTAAATAAAAGAACCAGGAACATACCAAATATAAATCCGGTATACCTTCTTTTTTCGGTTTTCCAATACAGGAAAAATAAGACTGCAAAAACAAAAATATAACAGAATGCCTCGTACAATTGAGTAGGATGTCTTACCGGAACTTGTTCCAGTAAAGAGACAAATTTAGGGTCGTTCGCAATGGCTGAGTACGCAGCTTGAGGATTGGGTATTTGAGTCGCATTGACCGCGTCCATAGCACTAAAATGGTCTTTCAAGAATTTTATTCCAAAGTCAGAAGTCGTTTTATGACCAATAATCTCCGAATTAAAAAAGTTACCCAATCTGACGAAAATAGCACCGCTTGCAACAGGAATAACCACCCGGTCCAAAATCCATAACTGGGGTTTTTTCAATATATTTTTACTGTAAAAATACATAGCAATAATTATTGATATGGCAGCACCATGACTTGCTAAACCTTGAAAACCTGTGAATTCCCATCCTTTTATAATGTATAAAATCGTTTCGTTTGGATTTTCTCGTATTGGCATAAAAATTTCCAATAAATGATTGCGATAATACTCCCAATCGTAAAAGAAAACGTGACCCAAACGTGCACCAAGTAAGGTCGCTAATACAGTCCAGATAAATAACGAATCTAATTTTTCTATTGATTCCCCTTCACGATCAAAGATATTTTTCATAATATACCAGCCTAATCCAAAAGCAATTACAAACATTAAACTGTAATAACGAATGATAAAAAAGCCTAAATCAATTCCTTCTGATGGATTCCAAACGATGTTTAAAGCGTGTGTCATGTATTGTATTTTATATGTTTGACGTAAAAATAGAGATTAAATGTAAAATTCGTATTAAAAAAGAGAATCTTTATGCGTACATGATTTTTTGGGAACCGGATCATAGCCGGTTTTTCCCCAAGGATGGCAACTAAAAACACGTTTTATACCTAAAAACCCGCCATAAAACAAACCGTGGGTTTGTAAAGCTTCAATCATATACGAGGAGCACGTGGGTTCAAATCTACAAGCCGCAGGTGTAAAGGGTGAAATGGCCACTTGATAGAAACGAACCAATAGTAAAAATGGGTAAATGATGATTTTTGATAACATGATTTTAAAATTAAAACTTCTCTGTTGTTATTCAAAATTATTTTTCAGTTGTAATCGATTTCGGTATTTAGCGGACTAGATACTAAACGAAGTTCCTTCTTTACCATCTTTTAACTGAATTCCTAATACAATCAATTGATCCCTTATTTGATCAGAAAGTGCAAAATTCTTATTGTCGCGAGCTTGTTTTCTCATTTCAATAAGCATATTGACCGTTCCTTCTAACTTATCGTTATTGCTGTCCGAGACTTTTTCGTCTTCTAATCCTAATACGTCAAACGCAAATGCATGCATTGTTTTTGCAAAATGGTTTAAATCTTCCGCATTCAAGGTCTCTTTTTCATCCTTTAGTAAATTGATAAAACGTACACCTTCAAACAACTGCGCAATCAAAATAGGAGTGTTAAAATCGTCATTCATTGCATCATAACAGGTTTGTTTCCAAGCCGGAATGTCAACGGTGCTTTTTGTGTGAACAGTGATTTCTTTCAACGAATTCATCGCTTCCATCAATCGTTTGTATCCTTTTTCGGCAGCAACAATGGCATCATCAGAAAAATCAAGAATACTTCTGTAATGCGCCTGGAGCATAAAAAATCGTGCTACTGATGCTGAAAAAGCTTTACTTAAAACGGTGTTTTCTCCAGTCAATATTTCTCTTGGCAAAATATTATTTCCCGTAGATTTTGCCATTTTTTTTCCGTTCAAAGTCAACATATTGGCGTGCAGCCAATAATTAACCGGAGTTTGACCGGTACAGGCTTCGTTTTGTGCAATTTCACACTCATGATGCGGGAACTTTAAATCCATTCCGCCACCGTGAATGTCAAAATGATTACCTAAGTATTTAGTGCTCATTGCTGTACATTCTAAATGCCATCCCGGAAATCCATCACTCCACGGCGAAGGCCAACGCATAATATGTTGAGTTTCCGCTTTTTTCCAAAGCGCAAAATCCTGTGGATTTCTCTTGTCACTTTGCCCGTCAAGATCCCGGGTATTGGCTAGCATATCCTCAATGTTTCGGCCACTTAATCTGCCGTAATGATTGGTTTCATTAAATTTTACCACATCAAAATAAACAGAGCCATTGGCTTCATAACCAATTCCTTTTTCAATTATGGTTTTGATAATTTCAATTTGCTCAATAATATGTCCCGTTGCAGTAGGTTCGATACTTGGTGACAAAAAGTTAAAAGCATTCAGAATTTCATGAAAATCAACCGTATAGCGTTGCACTACTTCCATTGGTTCCAGTTGTTCCAGACGTGCTTTTTTGGCAATTTTATCCTCACCTTCATCCACATCGTCCACAATATGCCCCACATCCGTAATGTTTCTAACGTAGCGTACTTTGTATTCTAAATGCAAAAAATACCTAAAAATCACGTCAAAAGACATAAAGGTACGCACATTTCCAAGATGTACATTGCTGTAAACTGTAGGTCCACAAACATACATTCCTACATTTCCTTCATGAATAGGTTTGAAAATTTCTTTTTCTCCTGAAAGAGAATTGTATATTTTTAGATTTTGGCTATTGTATAATGGCATTGTAGATTATTGTTTTCCCCACCCCAGCCCTCCCAAAGGGAAGGGAGTTGAGACGTGAATGCGTTATTAATAATTGTTGTAATCTTGTTCTGATCTTACCAAGCTGGGCTCCCTCTCCTTTGCAGAGGGTCGGGGAGAGGACTAGAACTTAGTTTCTAATTTAATGTAATCTAAAAACTCTCTGCGAGTGACACTATCTTTAAATTTTCCGCCAAATTCAGAGGTTACGGTACTACTTTCAATATCACTGATTCCTCTTGAATTTACACAAAGGTGCTTGGCATCGATTACACAGGCTACATCTTCTGTACCTAATGCGATTTGTAATTCCTGAACAATTTGCATGGTTAAGCGCTCCTGAACCTGAGGTCTTTTAGCATAATATTCTACGATACGGTTCATTTTAGACAAACCAATAACTCTGCCGTTTGAAATATAAGCTACGTGCGCTCTTCCTATAATTGGTAATAAATGATGTTCACAGGTAGAATATACGATGATGTTTTTTTCAACTAACATTTCACCGTACTTGTAATTATTGTCAAATGTAGATGCTTTTGGTTTTTTAGCAGGATTTAAACCGCCAAAAATTTCCTTTACAAACATTTTGGCAACACGATTGGGCGTGCCTTTTAAACTATCATCGGTCAAGTCCATTCCAAGTGTGATTAGAATGCTCTCCACGTCCTTTTTTATTTTTTCAATTTTTTCCTCATCAGAAATGGCAAAAGCATCATCTCGTACTGGATTTTTTGCGGATAAACTAATATGGTTTTCTCCTATTTCGTCTTGAAATTCTTCGTTTTTTATCATTAAAAGCAACTATTATTGTTGGTGTAAATATTTAAGGGGTAAAGGTAAATAATAAAAATTAAAAAATTTCTATCGCTCCTACTATTTAAGACTACTTTATTGGTTCAGCCGCCCGTTATACTCTCTTTTTTGGATCTAAAAATAAAAGGCAATAACGAACTCGTTACTGCCTTTTATAAAATAGTTCCGGTTCCCTAAAGGGGATGTCTACCAAAATGTGTTTGATTATACTTTCGTTAGTGTCGCATTATAAACAGGAATCGCTGCTTTCAGGATTCGTACTGCGCTAATTAAATCTTCTTTCTTTAAAACATAAGCAATTCGAACCTGATTTAATCCCATTCCCGTAGTAGAGTAAAAACCGGCTGCTGGTGCTACCATTACTGTTTCTCCATTTAGGTCATAACTTTCTAATAGCCATTGCGCAAAAGCATCGGCATTAGTAATTGGTAGTTGCGCAATACAATAAAAAGCCCCTTTTGGTTTGCTTACAATAACGCCATCTATTTTATTTAATTCTTCAATCAAAGTGTCTCTGCGTTCTCTATATTCTGAAATTACTTCGTCAAAATAACTTTGTGGAGTGTCAAGAGCAGCTTCGCTTGCAATCTGTTCAATCGTTGGTGGACTTAATCTTGCTTGTGCAAATTTCATTGCAGTAGCCATCAGTTCCTTGTTTTTAGAAACAATACATCCTATTCTGGCACCGCACATGCTGTATCTTTTTGAAACAGAATCAATCATGATTGCATGTTCTTCAAGCCCGGGAACATTCATTACGGAATAATGGACATCACCATCATAAGTAAATTCACGATATACTTCATCAGAAATTAGGAATAAATCATGTTTTTTGACTAAGGCAGCCAGTTGCATGATTTCTTCTTTTGAATATAAATAACCCGTTGGATTTCCTGGATTACAAATCAGGATCGCTTTTGTTTTTGGCGTAATCAGCTTTTCAAAATCAGCTACGGCCGGTAATGCAAAGCCGGTTTCAATACTCGAGATTACTGGAACTACAGAAACTCCCGATGCGGTTGAAAATCCATTATAATTTGCATAAAATGGTTCCGGAATAATGATCTCATCACCATGATCCATCGTGCTGCCTATAGCAAACATCAAGGCTTCAGATCCTCCGGTGGAGATTATAATATCTTCAATATGTACAGGAATTCCTTGATTTGTATAATAGGCAGCTAATTTTTTTCTATAGCTTTCATTCCCGGCGGAATGGCTGTATTCTAAAATAGTTAAATCTATATTTTTAACCGCATTCATAGCAACTTCAGGAGTTCTGATATCGGGTTGGCCAATGTTTAAATGGTATACTTTATGGCCTTTATTTTTCGCTATTTCAGAGTAGGGAACCAATTTTCGTATTGGTGATTCAGGCATTTGTTTGCCTTTATTTGATATTGTTGGCATAGTCTTAAATTATTGAATTGCAAATTTGCGATTTTTTTTTCGAATTTATCACAATTTATGCCCGGATATATCATATAAAACAAGGTTTTGTTTTATATTTTTAGTATTTTTATAGAAAGCTAGCACAATGAAAAGAACGCTAAATTTATTTTTTTTAATCTTCTCAATATCCAGTGTTTTGGCGCAGCAAGGATTTCAGTTTAAAAAAAACGGAGACAAAATTAGTGTGCCTTTCAAGTTGATCAATAATTTAGTGCTTCTGCCTATAAAAGTGAATGGAGTAGAATTGAATTTTTTATTGGATTCCGGTGTAGAAGAGACCATATTATTTAGTTTGGAAGAAAAAAAAGAAGTTCGTTTTTTTAACGCTGAAAAAGTACTATTAAGAGGATTAGGGAGTCAAGAGGCGGTCGAGGGATTGAAATCGACCAATAATATATTGCAATTCGGCAGCATGTTGTATGCGGATCATATGGTTTATATTGTTTTGAATCAGGATTTTAATTTATCCTCTCATATTGGGATTCCTGTAAACGGAATTATAGGATTTCAGTTTTTTAGAAATAATCTGGTCGAAATTAATTACTCTAAAAAGAGAGTTATAGTCTATAGCGATACCGCTAAAAATAGAAAAAAAATAGATAGAAAGTTCAAAACTATTCCTATCGCTATCGAGAAATCAAAGCCGTATTTAAAAAGTACGGTGTTGTTGAATAATAAGGAACTGGTGGTCAAGTTGCTGATTGATATAGGAAATAGTGATGCAATATGGTTGTTTCAGGATCGCTCCGAATTTCTTAAAGTTCCCCCGAAAAATTTTGCTGATTTTTTGGGCAGAGGATTTAGTGGTGATGTTGAAGGAAAAAGAGCCAGAATTCAAAAATTCGCAATGAATCAGTTTGTATTTAATAATCCAATAGTAGCTTTCCCGGACTCTACTTCAATTAGGAATGTTACTATGGTTCCTGATCGGATGGGATCAGTAGGAGGAGAGATTATGAAAAGATTTACCGTTATTTTTAATTACCCTAAAAAAGAAATGTATGTAAAAAAAAATAGTCTTTACAACGATCCTTTTGCATACAATAAAAGCGGAGTAGAGATCCAGCACAACGGATTACAGTGGGTTCAGGAAACTGTTCGGATGGAAACCGTCCCTTTGTTACCAAAATATAATGAGTCAGGCGAAACTAAAGTACTCAATGACTTTAAGTATAAATTCCAATTAAAGCCTATTTATGAGATTGCAAATGTTAGAAATAATTCGCCTGCAGCAAATTCAGGAGTACAAAAAGGCGATATTATTATTTTAATCAATAACGCTCCTGCTTATAGATATTCGTTGCAAAAAGTTAATTCTCTCTTTAGATCTGAGGAGGAAAAATGGATAACATTGGAAGTGGAAAGAAACAGTCAGATTCTGAAATTTAGATTTCAGTTACAGGATTTTCTCTAACAAAAAACGCCTCCAGAGGGTTTCAGGAAGCGTATTGATGTGTACACATGGAATTTAAATCCATCAAGTAGGTCGGGTAAAAATCAAATAGGACACATTGGATTTAGAGGAATAGTGTTTTTGTCCATTGGCTCCTTAACGCGAAAGTCTGAGGAAACAGGGTATCTCCTTGTTTTAAATAAATCACAATTGCGTGATTTAATTTGCAACTACTTCCCCTTTTATTTTTAAAGCGACTCTCCCGGAATCGTAATTCACGGCATTCGATTCAACAGTTATTGTTTTTCTAATTGGTCCGGGAGCCATATTGTATTTTATGGATATTTTTCCTGTTTTTCCCGGCATAATTGGCTCGGTTGGTTTTGTTGGAATGGTGCACCCACAAGTAGAAAGTACATTTGTAATAAGTAATGGCGCATTTCCAGTGTTCGTAAAAATAAAATTACGGGTTCCATTATCATTTTTGGTAACCCTCCCATAATCGATTGTATTGTCTTTTGCAGAAAATTCAATTTTAGGGCCATTTTGAGCAAATCCTACGGTGCTAATTAATGTGAATGCAAATAAAATTAGTATTTTTTTCATTTTCATTTTTTTAAATTCATTAAAGTAAATATACTTTGTTTTAATTAACGCACAAATTTTTATTTCCCTTTTTATAGTCTACTTAATTATTTACTTTTGTGCCCTATCAGAATTACAAATATCAGACCAAAGTCTACAAGGGTATTTGTTGATCTGGTTATTGGTTTAACGGAACCAACAAACAATTGAATTTAACGATTAAATGACCCACAATAAAATGATTATTCCTGCACAATTTGACGCTAAAACTATTGAGAATAAGTGGTATGACTACTGGATGAAAAACAATTATTTTCACTCAGAGCCGGATCATAGAACACCATATACTATCGTAATTCCACCGCCTAATGTGACTGGAGTTTTACACATGGGACACATGTTGAACAATACTATTCAAGATGTATTAATAAGAAGAGCGCGTCTTAAAGGGTTCAATGCGTGCTGGGTTCCGGGAACGGATCATGCCTCAATAGCTACAGAAGCTAAGGTGGTAGCCAAATTAAAAGCTGAAGGAATCCATAAAAATGATTTAACACGTGTAGAATTTTTGGCGCATGCCTGGGAATGGACGGATAAATATGGCGGTGTAATTCTGGAACAACTCAAACAATTGGGCTGTTCATGTGATTGGGATCGAACAAAATTCACCATGGATCCTGATATGTCAGCCTCAGTGATTCGTTCTTTTGTAGATTTATACAACAAAGGTTTGATTTATCGAGGATACCGAATGGTGAACTGGGATCCGGAAGCCAAAACGACTTTGTCTGATGAAGAAGTAATTTATGAAGAACAACAAGGAAAATTATATTATATACAATATAAAATAGAAGGATCCGAAGATTTTCTGACAATAGCAACAACGCGTCCGGAAACTATTTTTGGTGATAGCGCCATTTGTATTAATCCAAATGACGAACGTTTTGCTCATTTGAAAGGCAAAAAAGCGATTGTCCCTATTTGCGGAAGAGTGATTCCGATTATCGAAGACGATTATGTTGATATCGAATTTGGTACTGGTTGTTTGAAAGTGACCCCAGCTCACGACATGAATGACAAGGCATTGGGAGAAAAGCATAATTTGGAGATTATTGATATTTTCAACGAAGATGCAACGATGAATAGTTTTGGTTTGCATTACCAAGGGAAAGATCGTTTTGTGGTTCGTGAAGAAATTGCAAAAGAACTAGGGACTATAGGTGCTTTAGCAAAAACAGAAACACACTTAAATAAAGTAGGTACTTCGGAAAGAACCAAAGCAGTTATCGAGCCTCGTTTATCAGACCAATGGTTCTTGAAAATGGAAGATTTGGTAAAACCGGCAATTCAATCCGTATTGGTTGATGGCGAAATTAAATTGCATCCAGCACGTTTTAACAATACGTACGCCCATTGGCTAAACAACATTCGCGATTGGAATATTTCGCGTCAATTGTGGTGGGGACAACAAATTCCGGCCTATTTCTATGGCGACGGAAAAGAGGATTTCGTGGTCGCTGAAAATATTGAAGACGCTCTAAAGTTAGCGAGAGAGAAAACTTTAAACCTTAAACTTGAAACAAAAGATTTAAAGCAAGATGTTGACGCTCTTGACACTTGGTTCTCGTCTTGGCTATGGCCAATGTCCGTTTTTGGAGGTATAATGAATCCGGAAAGTGAAGACTTTAAATACTATTATCCAACCAATGATTTAGTAACTGGTCCGGATATTTTGTTTTTCTGGGTAGCGAGAATGATTATTGCAGGATATGAGTACACAGGAAAAAAACCTTTTACAAATGTTTATTTGACTGGTTTAGTTCGTGACAAACAAAGACGTAAAATGTCTAAATCATTAGGGAATTCACCGGATCCTTTAGACTTAATAGAAAAATTTGGTGCCGATGGTGTTCGGGTTGGATTGCTTTTGAGCGCTTCTGCCGGGAATGACATTATGTTTGACGAAGAATTGTGCAACCAAGGAAAAGCATTCACCAATAAAATTTGGAATGCCTTTAAATTGATCAAAGGTTGGGAAGTTTCGGAAACGATTCCACAACCGGAATCTTCAAAAGTAGCAATCGAGTGGTATGAAGCCAAGTTGCAACAAACACTTCTAGAAATCGAAGATAATTTCGAAAAATACAGAATTTCCGAAGCTTTAATGGGAATTTACAAACTGGTTTGGGATGATTTCTGCTCTTGGTTCCTGGAAATGATAAAACCGGCGTACCAACAGCCAATCGACAGCGTTACTTTGGCGAAAGCCATAGCAATGCTTGAAAATAATTTAAAATTATTGCATCCGTTTATGCCGTTCCTGACAGAGGAAATTTGGCAAATTCTTGCCGAAAGAACTACAGATGAAGCATTAATCGTTTCGACTTGGCCAGAAATAAAACCGTTTGATTCCCGTTTAATTGCTGATTTTGAAAACACAATGGAGGTTATTTCCGGAATTCGTACGATCCGTAAAGACAAGAATATTCCGTTTAAAGATGCGATTGAATTTAAAATTGTCAATAATGACAATACTTCGGATTATTTTGATTCGGTGGTGACTAAATTAGGAAACTTGACTTCCTTAGAATATGTTTTGGATAAAGTGGATGGCGCCTTGTCTTTCCGTGTCAAATCGAATGAATATTTCATCCCAATCACTGG
This sequence comes from Flavobacterium sp. RSP46, assembly GCF_003984825.1. Classification (NCBI taxonomy): domain Bacteria; kingdom Pseudomonadati; phylum Bacteroidota; class Flavobacteriia; order Flavobacteriales; family Flavobacteriaceae; genus Flavobacterium; species Flavobacterium sp. RSP46. The sequence continues at coordinate 61,717 of NZ_RYDM01000004.1, read as the reverse complement.
AAATATTGACGTGCAAGCTGAAATTGCTAAACTGACGGCGGAGTTAGTCTATACGCAAGGTTTCTTGAAATCAGTACAAAATAAACTAGCCAACGAGAAATTTGTGGCTGGTGCACCGGAGAAAGTTTTAGCCAACGAAAGACAAAAAGAAGCAGATGCTCTGGCAAAAATGGAAACTATCGAGCACAGTTTGGCTGGATTGAAATAGACTTAGTCAAAATATATAAACCCGACCCATTTTCAATATGGGTCGGGTTCTTTTTTATGTCAACTTAGTTTAGCAGGATTGAAGTAGAAATTTAGCCAAATAAAAACAAAAATAATAACGGAAATATAATTCCGGCAACGGCCAGTTTCCAACCCCTGTTTTTCCAACTGAATTTTCCGGCTTTAATCATAACCGTTCCTGTTAAGGCAATAATGATTAAGCTGATCGCAAAAATATCAGAATAATAAATCCAAAAATTAGAGGTGTTTTTATGCAATTTCATCGTTTGGCTGATAATTGGCGTTTTAGAGAAGGAAACAATCTCACCTTTTCCAGTTTTCAGGTCAATTTCGACATCGTGTTTTTCAAAAGAAATTTTAAAGGTTCCTTTTTTTACCATTTGACGTCTCATTTTATCATCGATGCCCAATTGTTTGCCTAAATCTTCAGCAAATTTTTCATTAATTTCATTTTCAGCAAAAACTTTTACTTGGATCGCCTTGGTTTCGGTAGTGTATTTTTCCGGATGCCAGTATTCTCTGTGGTTCATCATAAGTCCTGAGAGGGCAAAAGAAACAATTAATCCGATATAGAAATACCCTAAATCACGGTGTAAATTTCTTGCTTTTATTTTCATCATGGGTTTGAATTTTAGGTTTTGAATTATGAATCAGACTTTTTATTTGGCAAAAGGTTTAATTAGAATTTATATTTTAAGCTGGTCATCACTTGACGGGGGGCTGTTGGGTTTACACTGTAATTTTCATGTACGGTATAATTCAAAACATTTGTAATATTTGACAATCTGCATAAAAAAACTCAAATTGGCTGTATGTTATGTTGTTCTTGCTAAAATATCCTCTACTACAAGACTGCCGCTTGTACCAAAAGATTTAGAAATTTTCAATTATGTGTGCAGTTTCTTGTGCAAAGCCACTTATGCTGAAAAATAAGGTTAAAGTGGGTATTAAAAAGTTTCTCATGAATCTTTATTTGGAATAATTAAAAATAACGATACAAATATAGAATCTGAATTTGATTTAACAAAACTTATTTAGATTAAATATGGATAATAATTTAAATGTTTTTTAATGTATTGTAATACAGTTTTTTAAATAAAAAAAATCCTTGCTTTTAGACAAGGATTTTTAATTTTAGCGTGAAACGTTAAATTTTAACATTTGATTTTCGGTTTCTTCCCCACCAAATATAGCATCCGGTTATAGGAAGACTCGCAATAAGTAAACTGATTAAAAAGGCAAATATTTTTCCGGCTATTCCAAAAACGGCACCCGTATGAATGTCGTAATTCAAGAGCAGCAGTTTGTCGGCAATTTTAGCTTCTTTATACCTTCCGTAAAGGTGATCTACTTTTTGTTCTTCTAGGTTGTATTGGTCAAAATAACGATAGTCTATTTTCCAATAGGTGCCTTCCTCAGGATTTGCATTTGCAGCAATAGAAGAATTGGCACTTTCCGGTGGATGCACTTCTATAGATTTTGCTTTTGGATATTCTTTTTGCATCAAAGTCCAAATTTGATCCAGCGGTTTATCTACTTTTTTTGTTTTTATAGTCGAAATTGGATCTTCATAAACCAATGATTTTTCTCCACCAAGAACCGTATAATAAGAATAACCAAACCATTGGAAACCCCAGACTAAACCCGTAATTGCAAAAATAAGGGCAATTATAAGCACGTATAAGCCAGTAATATTATGCAAGTCATAGTTTTTGCGTTTCCATTTTAATCCTTTTTTCCATTTAAACCAAAAACGTTGTTTGGCAGCATTTTTATTTTTTGGATACCAAAGAATCATTCCCGTAATCAGCAGAATCAAAAACACTAAAGTTGCCGATGCCGTAACGGTTTGTCCGATTTCATGAGGCAGCCAAAGATAAAAATGACCGTCAAGAATAAAGTTAAAAAACCCATCTTCCATATTGGTTTTTTCAAGGACTTCACCTGTATACGGATTGAGGTACACAATATAATGATAGGAAGGTTCGTAATGGAAAAATATAGCTTCCACTGATTTGACAGAACCATTGTATTTTATGGCATGTAACACTTTGTTTGGAATTTCTTTTCGGGCAATTTCTTCCAATTGCGTAGGTAATAGAAATGGTTTTTCCTGTTTTATAACAAACCTGTACTCATCGGTGTAATCTTGTATTTCTTCCTGAAAGGCATACAAACTTCCCGTGATGGCAATTATGAAAACAAGTATGCCTGAGGATAAGCCAAGCCAAAGATGGATTTTTAGGATTGCTTTTTTTAAGGTGTTATTTTTCATTATAAATGGATTAAACTCCTCCAGGGAAAGAGGAGTTTAGTTAGACAAAACGAATTAGGAATCTTAAAATTTATACGTCAAACCGGCAGTTACACTTCTTAATCGCTGTGGAGTTACAGTAGACCAGCCTGAATAATATTTTTCGTTTAATATATTATTTAATTTTAAAGCTAAATTGAATTTATCATTCGAATACGACAAAGCCGAATTTAATATGGTATAACTTGGTAAGACAAACGTTCCGATATTCGCTCTGTTCAACGTTTTATATTCACTGGCAAGGTTTCCGCCAAATCCAAGACCGAATCCTTTTAATTTCCCGGAAGTCAACGTGTAATTTGCCCAAAAATTTACTAGCGTTTCTGGTCCGGCTTCTTCAGGTCTTAATCCTAAATATCCATCACCGGGATTGTCTTTTGTAACTTCACTTTTGTTATTACTGAATCCAGCAATCACATTAAATCCTTTCATTGGGTTTGCCGTAAAACTGATTTCAACTCCTTTACTGTTGACTTCACCGCCCTGAATTGCGTTGTTAATATTGTTTGGATCCGTCATTAATCGGTTTTTTACATCAATGTTGTAGTAGCTAATCGATGCCGAAATGATGTCTTTGTATAAGTTCGTTTTTAATCCAAATTCATATTGATTAGCTTGCTCCGGATCAAAAGATTCCATTCTTGGATTAGAACCATCCACTTCAGAAACTTCTCGTGGCGTTACATTTACAAAGCCATTCATATAATTTGAAAAAACCGAAACTTTATCTTTAATCAACATATAAACCAGACCGAATTTTGGAGAAACGGCTGCTTGGCTGTTTTCTTCGGTCGCTGTTTTCGATTTGAAATAATCGACGCGCAAACTGATCATTGCAGATAATTTATCGGTAACATTCAACACATCAGAGGCGTACGCACTAATAACCTCAACTTCAGCATTTGAATTTCCGTCAAACGAATCTACTAAAAGATTATCAACTCCCGCTTGGGTCAAATCTCCGGTATCTGATCCATCGATTAAGGAGACAATTCCGTTTCCAACCCAGCCGGTACTCCCGTTTATAATATTTGATTTATAATAATCGACACCAGCAACCAATCGGTTTCTTAAGTTTCCAATTTTAAAGTCTCCAATAAAATTTTGTTGAATATCCGTTGCTAAAGTTTCTCCGTTTCTTTTAGAAATGAATCGTGTAAAATCATTTCCGTTTGATGCATCAAATAAATAGGAATAATACCCATTTGTTTTACTGTTGCTTCTGGATAATACCGTTTGTGAAGTCCACTGATCCGATATTTTATAAAACATTTGAGCCTGTAAATTATAAGTAGGATTGCTGATGGACAGCTCGTTTGAAGTGAATGATTTATTATAGTTTTTTTCGAATAATTCCATCGAATCAAATGATAGAGCGGAATTTCTGTTCAAGAAAAGCATCGGGGCATTTGATGAATTTCGGTTTGTAAATTCAGTATTGATCAAGAACGAAAGTTTATCACTAACTTTATAACTCAAGGAAGGCGCAAAGAAAAAGGATTTGCCAAAACCGGCATCCTGAAACGAATTTTCTTTTTGGTAGGCTGTATTGATTCGTACGGAAACATCCGTGTTTAGCGGGATATTTACATCTGCAGTAAGGCGATCCATACCATACGATCCGGCATTATAACTGATTTCTCCACCAAATCTTGAATAAGGTTTTTTAGTTACAATATTTATTAAACCTCCGTATGAAATCAAACTACTACCAAATAATGTTCCTGAAGGTCCTTTGATCACTTCAATATTGTCCACGTTGGCCGGATCAATACTTCCATTGTTGATTCCGGGAAGCCCGTTGATCATTGTTGGCTGAACTGAAAAACCTCTCATGGAAAAATATTCAGCACCATCGCCGCCACGCCCGGTTGATTCCCAAAGACGCGTGATTCCAGTTGCATTTTTTAGCGCATCACTAAAGTTAGTAACCACTTGTTCTTTCATTAACTCGCTGGTAACCGTATTGTACACCTGTGGATTTTCAATATTATTCAAAGGCATTTTAGAGATTGTGGTGCTTTTTTCTCTTTTATACCTGTATTTGTTGGTGTTTATAATCACTTCTTTCAATGTTTTTAAGGTATCTTTTTCTTGCTCTTTCTTTTCTTGAGCAGTAACCGTTATTCCAAAAAGCAAAACGAACAGGTAAAAGGCAGGTATCTTTTTCATTTATTTAGATTAATTAAAAATAAGTTGCAAATATAAGAGTGCTTTTGTTCTTAACAAAACTTATTTAGACTAATTATAGATAATATTTAAAATTAATTTTTATTCCACTGCAAAACAGTTTTTTAACGGCATAAAAAAACCTTGCTTATTTCGAGCAAGGTTTTGATTGGAACTAAAATGTTAAAATTTTAGTTGATTTTTTTCATTGAATATTGTTCGGAACTGGGTTTTCCTTGCTGGATTCCTGAAATTTTTACCACGATACTGTCTGGATTGATTTGACTATAAATAATTTTTTGAGGATAATCATGTTTCGGGTTTTCAAAAACCAGTTGTTTCTCAGTTGTCGTTGTCAACTTGAATGCGACTGCTTTATCCTCGTTTTGTCCTTTTACCATAGTTGAATACGTTAATTCTTCTCCTTTTTGTTGCAAAATAATAGATTCAAAATGCAAAGTGTCTTTTTCTTTGATAAAATAGGATTGCGCTTCAAAAGTACTGTCGTTTACTTTTTTCCAAGTTTCAGAAAGATTTCCATCAACGGACTTATTTTCCCAATTTCCTAAAATCCAATTGGCGGCTTTCATTTTTTCTAATTCATTTGCATCCGATTCTTTGCAGGAAAAAATGGTTAACAAAAGTAATATAAGAGTTGTTTTTTGAAACATTGGTGTAAATATTTGGTGTTATTTTGAACTGCTAAATTAAGAAAAAATAGAATAACGTCGTTTTTTTAGTTTTGGAATCACAGGTTCACCATATAAGTCATATAAGTTTTTAATTTGAATAGAATAAAGGAAAAAAACAGTTCATTTAAGGAAAGTCGCATAGTTCATAAAGAATGTTTTAACTTACGTTCTCTTCAGCCAATGTGACAAATAAACTAACTTCCTTAACCCGTTGGGTGCAATTAATTTTTGATGATAATTTTCGTCAGTTCGAGTGATCCCGCTTTTGGGCGGGATTATATCGAGAACTAGAAAATTAGTATTAAAAACGGTTCTCGATACACGTCACTTCGAGTGCGAAGCGTATCGAGAAGTTTGTTCCGTTTTACTACACAAAAAACACTCGAACTGACGTTTTGAATAATTGCACCCAACGGGTTTTCTTATATAACTTAAGTAATGACTAAAATTTAATGTCGTATTTTAATAAAGCACTAAATTTCTTTTCCACAGATTAGCACAGATTAATTCGTTATGTAATTTTAAAAATCTTTTTAATCCTTACAATCTGTGGCAAAAACTCTTTTTAATAATTGCGACAATATATCTTTCTTGCTACTTATATGGTTAAAACAAAATTTAATCACTTTCATTCAAAATAATATAAACCAATTCTTTAGTTGGTTTTTGATCTTTCAGTTTTGCTCTGACCACATCAAAAGGCACTTTGAAATCACAGCCTGATTTATAATCGCTGCAGCCATAAGCCATTTTTCCTTTTAGCACCGTTCCTTTCTTGCATTTCGGACAGGCTAATTCGTCCGGAATGACTTTTTTTAAAGCTTTCTTGGCTTCTAATTGAAGTTGGAAATTTTCGTCAAAACGAAGCAAACCTTCCACAGTGCCGATATCAGTTTTAAAATCTTTCATGTTTACAGTAGATCCTTTTTGTAGTAATCGCAAGTATTGGTTCTCGGATATTTTTTTCTCTGCAAAAGTGTAAGGCAATAGGAACGTGCAACCTGCTTTATAATTGGTACATCCAAATGAAGATTTTCCTTTGATAAGTGTTCCTTTTCTGCATTTTGGACAGGCTTCCGCCAAAATTCCCGCGGCTTTCTTTTTCTCGACTTTGACAACTTCTTTTTGAATGCTTCCCGCGTGCGAGATATTGGCACGTCTGGTTTCACTTCGCACTTCATAGACCAAAGCTTCTACCATGTTTTTCATGTTCTTAATAAACGCAGCAGCGGTAAAAGTTCCTTTTTCAATATCTTTCAACTGCTTTTCCCAAGAGCCGGTGAGTTCAGCTGATTTCACCAAATCATTTTGAATGGTGTCAATAAGCTGAATTCCCGTAGGTGTTGGCAATACCTGTTTTTTGTTCCTAATGATGTATTGGCGTTTAAACAGCGTTTCAATAATATTGGCTCGCGTGGAGGGACGCCCAATACCGTTTTCTTTCATCAATTCGCGTAAATCTTCATCATCCACTTGCTTGCCTGCGGTTTCCATGGCGCGCAATAAAGTAGCTTCGGTGAACTGATTCGGTGGTTTGGTTTCCTTTTCTAAAAACGAGGGTTCATGTGGCCCTTTTTCACCTACAACAAAACTCGGTAAAATATCGGCTTCTTTTTCTTTGGCGTTTGGATCTTCAAAGACTACGCGAAATCCCTTTTTAAGGATTTCTTTTCCTGTCGTTTTGAAGGCTACATCTGCTGCTTTCCCAATAACGATGGTATTGGCAACCAAACAATCGTCATAAAACACGGCTATAAATCGCTTGGTAATTATGTCATATACTTGCTGCTGATTGTATTGCAAGTTGGATTGAATCCCCGTTGGAATAATCGCATGGTGATCCGTAACTTTTTTATCGTTGAAAACTTTGGTCGATTTTTTTATCTTTTTTTCCAAAAGCGGTTGCGTCAATGCTGCATAATTCGTCAAGTTTTTCAGAATCCCAGCCACTTTTGGATAGATATCATTGGGCAAAAACGTCGTATCAACTCTGGGATACGTAACTACTTTTTGTTCGTACAAAGTCTGCACAATTTTGAGCGTTTCATCTGCCGTAAAACCAAATTTGGTATTGCAATACACCTGTAATCCTGTTAAATCAAATAGTTTAGGTGCAAACTCATTGCCATTCTTTTTTTCGACAGAAACAATTTCGAACTCACTTTCCTTGACTTTATTGGCCAAGAGTTCGCCATCTTCTTTTTTCAAAAAGCGTCCTTCTTCATAGCTGAAAAGCGTTTCTCTGTATAAAGTTTGCAACTCCCAATACGGTTGCGGTTTGAAATTCTCGATTTCCTTGAATCGGTCCACGACCATTGCCAATGTTGGGGTTTGTACCCTGCCAATAGACAAAACTTGTTTGTATCCGCCATGTTTTACGGTGTACAAACGCGTGGCATTCATGCCCAGTAACCAGTCGCCAATGGCTCTGGAAAATCCTGCATAGTATAAATTATCATAGTTGGCAGATGGTTTCAAGTTCTGGAAACCCTCTTTGATGGCTTCGGTGGTTAGGGAAGAAATCCACAAGCGTTGCACCTCGCCTTTATAATTGGCTTCGTTCATCACCCAGCGTTGAATAAGTTCACCCTCTTGCCCGGCATCCCCGCAGTTGATGACCAACTCGGCTTTGTCGAAAAGGCTTTTTATGATTCGGAATTGCTTTTGGATCCCCGAATTCTCGACCACTTTGGTTTCGAATTTGTCGGGAAGCATGGGCAGATTGTTCAAGTCCCAACTTTTCCAATGGGGCTTGTAATCGTTCGGTTCTTTTAAGGTACATAAATGCCCAAAAGTGTAGGTGACCTGATAACCATTGCCTTCATAATATCCGTCATGCTTGGTATTAGCTCCCAAAACGGATGCGATTTCGCGGGCGACACTTGGTTTTTCGGCAATACAGACCTTCATTTTTTCCTACTGATTTAAGGGTGCAAAGTAGGAATTTAGAAATTGGTATTAAAAATAAATTTTATGGAGTTATGAACTGGTACGTTGTGCTGTTTTTAGGAGCAGAACGACTGTTTTTCTCAACGAAGAACCGTCCTGCTGTCTGCTGTATTCCCGATTAATAAAATCTACGGCTGAAAAAGCCTTGTTTTTCTATATCGGGAGATGCCGCTTCCATCAGGGCTAAAGATTTCGTTTTGTTTTCATAATAACGAAAAAAAACATAAAATATTGAAACAGATTTTTCTAGTAATAGTAGAAACAAGCGTTCCGGCCTTGCGAAATTTTATGCATTTACATCTGTTTGTGAGCAAGAGCGGAAAGCTTGTGCCGGAACGCTTAAGTGATTGCGAGGAACAAAGCAATCTCACTTAGTTTATCAATTGTTTATTTCCTTCTCGTTGTGGGCACAGTTTGCAAAACTGCGCCAGCGATTATGGATATTATAGCGATCGGGTAACTATAATTATTAAAGGACGTACTTTATTTTTAAAAGATTACATCTTTAATTTCTGAATAAATTCTATCAATTTCTTCTTTGAAATTATTATTTGTTTCTTCCGATAACCAACCATCTTTATACCATTTATGATATGGTGTATTAATGATATTCCAACCTGCACGGGTTAAGATTTCCATTCTATCAATATGTTCAATTGTATAATTATCTGCAATTCCGTTGTTAGTAAAATGATGAACTCCATCTACTTCAATCGCAACTGATTTTTTTGTATTATGGTTAAACATGACAAAATCTAATCTTTTTTGACCGCAACTCTTTACTTGATTATGCAATGTGATTTTATTTCCCTTGGAATTTATTTCCACAAATTTTTCTAAAAAAGAATACACATATCTTTCAAAATCACTTTCAAATAAATCAAAGTTTAATTTCGGTAAATTTGGTTTAAGATTTTCATCTTTGACTGGTGTCAAATCATTTTCAGTAACTGTGCCATTTATATAATACAAATAGTTATAAATGATATTGAAAGTTTTTGGAAATGGTGAGTAAACAAAATATGTAAATAATTTTGCTCTACTTGTTGCAACATTTAATCTCTTTTGGTCTTGGTAATGACCTTGACCGCCTTTACAATCCGTATCGAGACAAAGTGAAAAAATCATAATATCTCGTTCATTACCTTGAAATTCTTCAGGTGTTCCAATCATCAAATCATAATCACTATCTAAATTTGGTAAATGTTCTTCTATTAACTCTTCAATTTTTTTACATTGATCCCTTATCATTGAAATAACTCCAATTGTAAAATCTTTTTTATCAATATGGCTTGGCAAATTGTATTTCGTAGTAGTTGTATAAAATAAATCCTGTGTGCTTGACGAAGTTAAACCTTGAATAATTTTAACTACTTCTTCCGCTTCTGCGAGAACTACTTTACTATTTGTTTCAGTTTCTCTTTTGCCATTTACATTAATTGCTTTGCAACATTCAATTGAAACTTTATCTGGCGTTTCCGTCATTATTTTTAATTTTCCTTCGGGATTTTCTTCATCTTTATAAAATTGCTTACTAGTATATTTGGCAAGTTTTGGTAATGAACGAAAATGTTCATCAAGCATAACTTCTCTTGGTATAACATTATAATCATCACTTTTTATGAAGTCTAATATTGATGATTGAGTAACAGTTAGTTTTTTCTTTGTAGCAGTTTGATAACGCATTAATTCTCGATTATATTTTTCCCAAGTTAATTCATCAAAATTTTTCCCTAATGAAAAATTTAAACCGGCTGCTTTTAAACTTAATTGTTGATGGTCTCCAACAATGCACAATTTTTTTCCTCGATAAAATGCGGGTAAAATTTCAGCAAGATTGACTTGCGATGCCTCATCAACAATTACTAAATCAAATAAATCTGGTATTAAAGGAAATAAATTTCCCAAATGTCTAATTTCAGCAGTCCAAAAAGGAATGACGTCAGTGATTTTTTTAAAATCAATTTCATTCATTTTTTTTTCAATTAATTTGCTGTTTACATTTGTTAGCATTCCGTTAAACTTGTCAATTTCACGTTGATAAGTTATATCGCTTACTTTCTCAAAAACATTTGTTTTGTATTTAAGTTTAGTAATTTGTTTTTGAATTTTTAAAATATCTGTTTGTAAATTTTTGATACCTTTTCGAATACTATTTGCATCAATGTTTAATTCATTAGTTTTGGTTTGTACTTCTGTGAATAAAAAATTTACTTTGATAAATGATTTACTAAAATTAGGCAAAGTATTATCATTTAGCCATTTAATTGGCGTGTTAAATTTTAATTTTAAATGTTCCTTGAACTTGTGAATATAAAGTTTAGAAGATAAATTATTAGAGTTTACTTCCCATATTTTTTCTATTTTTTCAATAACTTTTTTATATTTTTTTTCATCTTTGATTTTTTTGAATTGAAATCCAATAGGGATTTCAAAAAAATCTTTATCAATTCTTTGCAATTCAGTTAGAAAACGTTCGTTTATATCTTTAAAAAATCTTTGTTTTTCTAAAATCTTATTTAGTTTAATTTTTTCAATTGATATGTCTTCTAAATTTTTAGCCAAAATATTTTCATATTCTAATAATTTGGTTTCAAATATTGCATATTTTATTCTGAATTTAGTTGAGTTTGATGTTTCATTCCTCAGATAGTTACAATAATCTTTGATTTTTTTTCTTGCATGTGTATCATAATAACATACTCCCAATAATCCATCTCCGTCCGATAAATAAGGTTCAATTTTCTTATTTACAACTTGTAATGCGGCGGTTTTCTGGGATAATACTAAAACTTTTTTATTCATTGCAATTGCTGATAAAACGATTGCTGAGATTGTGTGAGATTTACCCGTTCCTGGGGGACCTTGAATATAAGATATTTCATTTGACCAAGCATTTTTTAATCCTTGAATTTGACAGTTTGATAATGAAATAGGAATATGTTTATCTATAATTTTTTGAATATCATCTTCAATCGGATTTCTATTTATTGGAACTCTTTCGTCGGTTAATGCATTTATTAATAATTTTTCAACAACTGGATTTTTAAAATCCCCTTCTTCATCGATACTTTGTACAAAACTGTTTAATGCTTCATAAGTAGATAGTTCATTTGGTATGAGATTAAGAAAAAAATGATTTGCATTGACAAAAATTAATTCCTTTTCAAATATTGATTTTTCTTTACGTTTTTCTCCACTTTTTTTAGTTGGACGATATGTATATTTTTTTAATTCATCTTTAAAATTATAGTCAGATTTCTGAATTAATTTAATTTTTTTGAATTGTTCAATTTTAGTTTGTAAATCACTAAATATTTCATTTGAAAATTTTGAAAGATATTGAAAGTCAAACTTATAAATTTCTCTCAAATGACTTTCGATATTTTCTAATGTTGTATTTTCATCTTCAGTTAGAGAATTTAAAACATCATCTTCTTCATTGAAATAATTTGTTGATAATGAGGAAACAAAATCATAGTTTATTGTTAATGTACTAATATCAGGTTCTATAGAAATAAAATTTGTTATTTCATCTTTTGATAATTCACATTGTATTATTAAGATTGGTGATGCAAATATTTTTTTACTTGTTCCTGCAACGGTTCCAAGTCCTACAAATAATTTTTTGTCGTGATTTTTTTGTAAAAAACTATAGTAATTGTTTAGTTCATTATAATTGTTTTCGTTTGGTTTAATCTCTAGTTCAATTTCTTCAAATTGAGTTGCGTATCCAAGACTTTTATTGAGTAAACACTTTTCAAAACCATTTCTTGAAATGATTTTTCTACTAATGTCTCTCAAATATGAAAGATACGCAATAATTCGTTTTGTGTTTTGGGTATGATTTGATATTTTGCTCATAATTATTCCAAATCAAGTGGTTCTTTTATTTCCATCAAAATATTTTTTAAGTCTTGTTGCATTTCTTCTTTAAACTTATCTACATCTAATTTTGCATCTTTTATTCCCATTAAAATACTTTTTAAATCTTGCTCCAATTCCTCTTTAAATTTATTTGCAGCTAATTTGGTGTTGTAATTGTCTTCAGAGTATTTAGATATTGTTGTTTCAATATTTTGAGAATAATCTTTGAAAGAATCTTTAATTAAGGTAGTTTCAGTATTCAGTTCATCTTTAATTTTAATGTATTCTTGTAATAATACTTTAAAGCCTAATTCAGTTTTTGCGCTTGATTGTTCTTGAAACAGTTTTACTTTCTTGCTTAATTCTTCAAATTTCTCAAATATTTGTTGTGAAATTTCATTAAGTATAGTTTGTTGATTATTTATATTTTCAATATTTTTAATTTCTTGCTCCTTTTTAGTTTCTGCAATTTTATTTAAAATTATGTTTTGTAATTCTTTTATTTCATTTTCTCTTTGAATTTTATTCATTTTCTCATTATTAGAATAAACATAAAAGAAGTAACAAATGATGATACTTTCAATTATGAAAAATGTTGCTATTATTATTTCTGAATTTTTCATATTTTATTTTTGATTATTTTGTTCAATTCTTTTACTAAGTTAGTAGCATAGTTACAAATTTCCACACAAGTGAAACAAATTTTCGTTTATAAACCCAAAATTAGAAAGATTGATAAATATTGTTTACCTTTTAGGTTCTCAAATATATAAATTTCTGCCGAAAATACTGATAAAAAATCATCAATTTTAAATCTCCACCCAAAACTAACTCCTTTTGTTTCAGTAATTTTACGGGAAACCGTAAACGCAGTTATTTTAACACAAACACCTTAGCCCTGATGGAAGGGAAAATCCTTTATTGATAAAACGCAGAGCAAGTTTTATCAATAAAGATTGGAATGACAGCAGGAATCAGCTCCTCGAAAAAAATGTGAAATCTGCAATCCAAAATGTGAAATCTTTTCACTGAATAATGTGAAATATTTCACTAAATTTGCACCCTAAATAAAGGACTAAGAAAATGTTAGATAGACTTCAAATAGTAAAACAACGTTTCGATGAGATTTCGGATTTGATTATTCAGCCGGATGTTATTATGGATCAGAAGCGTTATGTGCAATTGAATCAAGAGTACAAAAGTTTAAAAGCTTTGGCTGAAAAACGCGATGAATATGTTGTTTTGATGGCAAACATCGACGAAGCAAACGAAATAATTGCCGATAACAGTGATGCGGATATGACCGAAATGGCCAAAATGCAACTGGACGAAGCTAAGGAAAGATTGCCGGAACTGGAGGATGAAATCAAGTTTATGTTGATTCCTAAAGATCCCGAAGATGCCAAAAATGTTATGGTGGAGATTCGTGCCGGAACGGGTGGGGATGAAGCGAGTATTTTTGCCGGGGATTTGTTCCGTATGTACACGAAATATTGTGAGAACAGAGGTTGGAGAACTTCGGTAGTGGATATGAATGAGGGAACTTCGGGTGGTTTCAAAGAGGTGATTTTTGAAGTTACCGGTGAGGATGTTTACGGAACCTTGAAGTTTGAAGCGGGTGTTCACCGTGTGCAACGCGTACCGCAAACGGAAACACAAGGACGTGTTCACACATCAGCGGCGACTGTTATGGTATTGCCGGAAGCAGAGGAATTTGATGTGCAAATTGATATGAATGATGTGCGTGTGGATTTCTTCTGTTCGTCAGGACCTGGTGGACAATCGGTAAATACAACTAAATCAGCGGTTCGTTTGACACACATTCCAACTGGATTGGTGGCGCAATGTCAGGATCAGAAATCACAACACAAGAATAAAGATAAAGCTTTTGGCGTTTTGCGTTCCCGTTTGTACGAACAGGAATTAGCCAAAAAACAAGCGGAAGATGCTACAACGCGTACGTCTCAGGTAAGTTCTGGTGACCGTTCTGCAAAAATCCGTACCTATAATTATGCACAAGGTCGTGTAACGGATCACCGTGTAGGTTTGACGTTGTACGATTTGGGAAATATCATGAATGGTGATATTCAGAAAATTGTAGAGGAGTTGGCGTTAGTCAACAACATGGAAAAACTGAAAGAAGCCAGCGAGGTTTTTTAAATAGGTTTTGGGCGCCGGGTTTTAGGTCTTAGTAGGTTATAGGTTTTTGTAAAACTAAAATATATGAGAAACTTTAGGGATTTAGAAGTTTGGCAAAGTTCTGTTTTACTTGTTAAAAAAATTTATATTATTACTGGTTCGTTTCCCAAAGAAGAAAAATTTGGACTGGTTTCTCAAATCAATAGATGTGCAGTTTCAATTCCTTCGAACATAGCGGAAGGTTGTTCCAGAACTTCTCAAAAGGATTTTTCTAGATTTTTACAGATAAGTTTAGGTTCGGCCTTTGAATTAGAGACTCAAATTGAAATAGCTAAAGAGATAGGTTTTGTGGATGTGTTTTTACACTTAGAAATTATTTCCGAGCTTAACATAATTCAAAAAAGAATTCAATCCTTAAAAAAGTATGTTGATTCCAAGGTTTAAAACCAACACCCAACATCTAAGAACCCACCACCTAAAAAATGACTACACAACAACTTATTGACCAAATTCAACAAAAAAAATCATTCCTAGCAGTAGGACTCGATGTCGATTTGACTAAAATTCCACAGCATCTATTAGAATTGGAAGATCCCATTTTCGAATTCAATAAAGCGATAATCGATGCAACGCATGATTTGGCTGTGGCTTATAAACCTAATATTGCTTTTTATGAAGCGTATGGTTTGAAAGGATGGACGTCTCTACAAAAAACAATTAATTACATCAACTCAACGTATCCGGATATTTTTACTATTGCCGATGCCAAACGCGGTGATATTGGTAATACGTCTGCTATGTATGCCAAAGCTTTTTTTGAAGATTTGAATTTTGACAGTATTACCGTTGCTCCTTATATGGGAAAAGATTCAGTGGAGCCTTTTCTGGCTTTCAAAAGTAAACATACGATTATGTTGGCTTTGACTTCTAACGAAGGTGCTTTTGATTTTCAGACTTTAAACGTAAACGGAAAAGAATTGTACAAACAAGTTTTGGAAATATCTAAAAACTGGAAAAACAGCGAAAACCTGATGTATGTTGTAGGTGCAACAAAAGCTGAATATTTCACTGAAATTCGCAAAATTGTTCCTGACAGTTTCTTGCTTGTTCCCGGAGTAGGAGCACAAGGCGGAAGTCTGGCTGAAGTTTGTAAATACGGAATGAATGCGAATGTTGGATTACTAATCAATTCTTCCAGAGCGATTATTTATGCTTCAAACGGAACTAATTTTGCCGATAAAGGAAGAACCGAAGCGTTGAAAATGCAACAGGAAATGGAGCAAATTATGAGTTTGAAGTTTAACGTTTAACGTTTTTGGGTTTTTATAAAATATTTTGAATTCAATCATTCTTCATTTTAAACCATTAAGAAATTAAGTTTTATTACCCTTGCGCTAAGATTTGAATCAAAAATTTTAGCGCTAAACTTTTTAAGCCTTAATTTTTCTAAATTTCTTAATGGTTTAAAAATATAATTTTTGATTAGATTTACTAAACATTAAACATTAAACTTGAGACAAAAAACTTTAATCGATCAAATCGGAATAACACATTCTTTTGAAACTTCGCCAAAACGCATTATATCATTGGTTCCCTCACAAACGGAATTGCTGTATGATTTAGGTTTGGAAGACCGAATTATAGGAATTACAAAATTCTGCGTGCATCCGTATCATTTTAAGTCGACCAAGAAAATAGTTGGTGGCACCAAAAAAGTGCATTACGAAAAAATCAGATTGTTGCAACCGGATATTGTCATTTGTAACAAAGAGGAAAATACCGCTGAAATTGTGGAAGAGTTGCGTAAAATTTGTCCGGTTTGGGTGACCAATATCATCACGATTGAAGATAATTTTCAGATGATTGCCGACTTTGGTCAACTTTTCAATTGCAGAACCGAAGCCCAGAAATGGAACGATAAATTGGCTTTTGCCCTGAGCGATTTTAAAAACTTTATAAAAGATAAGCCGCAACAAAAAGTAGTATATTTCATTTGGAAAAATCCTTTTATGGTTGCCGGTTCTAATAATTTTATCAATGAATTACTGAAACTAAACCATTTTCAAAACATATATGCAGGCAATGCCGAGACTTCTGGACGTTACCCGGAAATTGAACTCAAAAAAATGCGTTTAGAAGGGGATCCGGATTTGGTTTTTCTTTCATCAGAGCCGTATCCTTTCAAAGAGGAAGATGCTTTCGAAATAGGAAGACACACACACCACGCAAAAACGGTATTTGTAGATGGTGAAATGTTTTCCTGGTATGGAAGCAGGCTGTTAAAAGCGTT
The DNA here is from genome assembly GCF_003984825.1 of Flavobacterium sp. RSP46. Lineage (NCBI taxonomy): Bacteria > Pseudomonadati > Bacteroidota > Flavobacteriia > Flavobacteriales > Flavobacteriaceae > Flavobacterium > Flavobacterium sp. RSP46. The sequence goes on along the minus strand of NZ_RYDM01000004.1, from coordinate 45,069 downwards.
TGACTATTTTAAAAAAATGCATCAAAAATTATAATTCGCATTCTTCTAAAATCAATTTTTCTGTTGTCACGATCGATTTAACAGAAGAATTTTCGATATGGAAATTTAGTTCTGAGAACTTTTGGTACTCTTTTTTAAGCTTTTCTATTTCACTTTTCTCTTGCAATAATCCTTTCATGGGTGATGATTTTATGCAAATTTACATTTTACGATCTTAAAAGAAGCATTATTATTTGTTAAGATTGGGATTTAAAATTAATGTGCTATTTTTACAAAAAAAAGACGTGATCAATTATACCATTTACGAAAATAAAAACAGCGACCAATGGGTAACTTTTGTTCACGGTGCTGGTGGAAGTTCGTCTATATGGTTCAAACAAATACGGGATTTTAAGAAACAGCATAGTGTTTTATTATTGGATTTACGCGGTCACGGGGAATCAAAACCTACGCTGAAAACAGCTTTCAAACAAAAATATACTTTTTCGGCTTTGGCCAATGATATTCTGGAAGTCTTAAACCATCTCAAAATTGAAAAATCACATTTTGTCGGAATTTCATTGGGAACCATACTCATCAGACAATTGGCTGAAATGTATCCGGAACGCGTGCAAAGCATGATCCTTGGCGGTGCGATATTGAAAATGAATTTCCGTTCTCAAGTATTGATGCGATTGGGTAATTTGTTTAAATATGTACTGCCTTATTTGGTTTTATATCAGTTTTTTGCCTTTGTCATCATGCCAAAAAAAAGTCACAAACAGTCTCGGGTGCTTTTTATCAACGAGGCCAAGAAATTATACCAAAAAGAATTTATCAAATGGTTTAAACTCACCGCCGAAATAAATCCGGTACTCAAATGGTTCCGTCAGGTCGAGTTAAATATTCCTACGCTTTATGTGATGGGCGAAGAGGATTATATGTTTTTACCATCAGTTAAAAAAGTGGTAGAAAATCATTACAAATCGTCTACGTTGTTTGTAATACAAAACTGTGGACATGTAGTCAATGTGGAACAGCCTAATGTTTTTAACGATGCTGTTCTTTCTTTTATAAACACTGCTAAATAAAAATTGCCTGCATTTTTATGCAGGCAATTCTTTAACTAACCAAAACCAAAATAATAAATAACCAGTTTATTACTCTGCAAAGATCACACTTACAGAGGCGTTTTGCTGTTAAGATTTTGTTATTACTTTGTTGTACATACGTTAAGTTTTTTTTTACTTTGTTTCAATGCATACTTTTTGTTCACTCGGTAGCAAGTTACACGATGGACTGTCTCAGGTTTTAATTTTGAGTTATCTTTTTGTTTAAGACCTGGATTTTAAAGGGTAATAAGTCTATAGAAATACTATCGTTTTATTGTCATATACTATTGTTTTTCTCTCGGCATGCAGTTTTATGGCTCTTGCCAAAACCGTACGTTCCAGATCACGTCCTTTCATGATGAAATTTTCAATAGAATGACTGTGTGTAACTCGGGTAATATCCTGCTCGATAATTGGACCTTCATCCAATTCCTCAGTCACATAATGACTGGTAGCGCCTATGATTTTAACACCTCTCATAAAAGCTGAGTGATAGGGTTTTGCCCCGGGAAACGCAGGGAGAAAGGAATGATGAATGTTGATGATTTGATTCGGGTATTGCGCAATCAATTTAGGGGTGATAATCTGCATGTAGCGAGCCAAAACAATAAAGTCAATAGTATACTGCTTCAGTAAATCCAGTTGTTTTTGCTCGCCTTCGGCTTTTGTATCTTTGGTAAAAGGTACATAATGAAACGGAATATTAAAACGGTCTGCTACTGGTTTCAAATCCTCATGGTTGCTTATTATCAAAGGAATTTCTAGTGGCAATTCACCAGCGCTGTGGCGTCCTAAAATATCATACAAACAATGGTCGTATTTTGAAACAAATAATGCCATTTTTGGTTTTTCATCTTGGGTGTACATTGCCCAGGACATATTAAACGGTGAAGCCAACGTTGCTTGAAAATCATTTTTAATAGCTTCAATATTCCAATTTTTGGTATTGAATTCACATTCTAAACGCATGAAAAACACATTCTCATTAGCATCAACGTGTTGGTCTAGGTAGATTATATTGCCATCAATGAAGGCAATATAATTTGTAACGGAGGCAATAATTGCTTTTTGATCTTTGCAATGGATTAGGATTGTAATTTTTTGCATTAGCATTTTGTTTTTAGCTTTGTTTTTTAGTAATGATTAGTGTTTTTCAAAACTAAATGTATCTGTGTTTATAAAAAAGTTAGATTGGGTTGTTTTATGTTTAAAAAAATAGCCCAATTTTAATCTATTTGTTGTCCTGCATGGCATAAACTTTATTATTTATTAATAACCAACAGTAACAACGGATAATTTTTAAAATAAAATTGTAAATTGCAGTCTTAAATTATCATATTCATAAAATGGAACAACAAAAACCATATATCCCTAACAATAAAGTAAGAATTGTTACCGCAGCTGCGCTTTTTGACGGTCACGATGCTGCAATCAATATTATGCGTAGAATCATTCAGTCTACAGGCGTTGAGGTAATCCATTTGGGTCACGATCGTAGTGTGGAAGAAGTGGTCAATACCGCGATTCAGGAAGATGCGAATGCTATTGCGATAACTTCGTATCAAGGCGGACACAACGAATATTTCAAATACATGTATGACTTGCTTCAGGAAAAAGGAGCTGGGCAAATCAAGATATTTGGTGGGGGAGGAGGAGTAATCCTGCCTTCTGAAATTGCCGAATTGCAAGCGTACGGAATCACCCGTATTTATGCGCCGGATGACGGTCGCGCGATGGGATTGCAGGGAATGATTAATGATTTAGTACAACAATCTGATTATCCCGTTGGAGATAAACTGACGGATGAAATAAAACATTTGGAAGAAAAAAATCCAAAAGCAATTGCCAGAATTATTTCATCAGCAGAGAATTTCCCAGACATAGCGGCCAAAACTCTGGAAGTTATCCAAAAAAAGAATCAGGGTTGTAAAACTCCGGTTCTTGGAATCACAGGAACAGGTGGAGCAGGAAAATCTTCTTTGGTGGATGAATTAGTGCGTCGTTTTCTAATCGATTTCCCGGAAAAAACTATCGGATTAATATCCGTCGATCCATCAAAAAGAAAAACCGGCGGTGCCTTGTTAGGTGATAGAATCCGAATGAACGCTATTAATAACCCTCGAGTTTACATGCGTTCTTTGGCCACACGCCAATCGAATTTGGCTTTGTCTAAATATGTTGCCGATGCAATCCAAGTGATTAAAGCAGCAAATTATGATATCATAATCCTGGAAACCTCAGGTATAGGACAATCTGATACGGAGATTATGGACCATTCTGACGTTTCTTTATATGTAATGACGCCTGAATTTGGTGCTGCAACTCAACTAGAAAAAATCGACATGCTTGATTTTGCTGACTTGGTAGCGATAAACAAATTTGACAAACGCGGTTCTCTGGATGCATTGAGAGACGTGAAAAAACAATACCAACGCAACCATAATTTATGGGATGCGAATTTAGATACGCTTCCGGTTTTTGGGACTATTGCTTCGCAGTTCAACGATCCGGGAATGAATACGCTGTACAAAGCGATAATGGATAAAGTCCATGAAAAAACGAATTCTGATTTGAAATCAACATTCCAAATCACTCGTGAAATGAGCGAGAAGATTTTCGTTATTCCGCCACACAGAACCCGTTATTTGTCTGAAATTGCCGAGAGCAACCGGAAGTATGATGTTACGGCCGTTAGCCAAGAACAAGTGGCTCAGAAATTGTACGGGATTTTTAAAACGATTGAATCGGTTACTAGAAAAATCCCTGAATTGAATAAAACAGGAATTAATGACGATTCGGTTTTGCCAAGTGCTTTAGAATCTGAAAAACCGGGTGCTGCTGAGGACAAAATATTTTTAAATCTTTTACTAAATCAATTTGATAAAATAAAAATGGATTTGGATCCATACAACTGGGAAATCATTTTGACTTGGGACGAGAAAGTAAACAAGTACAAGAATCCGGTGTATACGTTCAAAGTTCGGGATAGAGAAATCAAAATGGCCACGCACACGGAGTCCCTTTCACATTCTCAAATTCCGAAAATTGCATTGCCAAAGTACAAAGCTTGGGGTGATATTTTACGTTGGTGTTTGCAGGAAAACGTTCCTGGAGAATTTCCCTTTACCGCAGGTTTATATCCTTTTAAACGTGAAGGAGAAGATCCATCTCGTATGTTTGCCGGAGAAGGCGGACCGGAAAGAACGAACAAACGTTTTCATTATGTAAGTGCGGGATTACCGGCAAAACGATTATCAACGGCTTTTGACAGTGTGACTTTATACGGAAACGATCCACATGTACGCCCTGATATTTATGGAAAAATAGGTAATGCCGGAGTTTCTATTTGTTGTTTGGATGATGCTAAGAAATTATATTCTGGTTTTGATTTGGTTCATGCAATGACTTCGGTGAGTATGACTATTAATGGACCGGCACCTATGTTATTAGGGTTTTTCATGAATGCAGCGATTGACCAACAATGTGAGTTTTACATCAAAGAAAATGGCCTTGAAAAAGAAGTTGAGGTAAAAATCAACAAAATATATGCAGCAAAAGGAGTTGAAAGACCGCATTATCAAGGGGATTTGCCCCAAGGGAATAACGGTTTAGGGTTGCTGCTTTTGGGTGTAACCGGAGATCAGGTTTTACCTTTGGAAGTGTATAACGAAATAAAAGCAAGAACGTTATCTCAAGTTCGTGGAACCGTTCAGGCCGATATTCTTAAAGAAGATCAAGCGCAAAATACCTGTATTTTCTCTACTGAATTTGCGTTGCGATTAATGGGTGACGTACAGGAATATTTTATTACTAAGAATGTAAGGAACTTTTATTCGGTTTCTATTTCAGGGTATCATATTGCCGAAGCGGGAGCAAATCCAATTACACAATTGGCTTTCACGCTCTCTAATGGGTTCACGTATGTAGAATATTATTTGAGTCGTGGTATGAATATCAATGATTTTGGACCCAACTTATCGTTTTTCTTTTCGAATGGTGTAGATCCTGAATATGCCGTTATCGGTCGTGTGGCACGTAAAATTTGGGCGAAAGCCATGAAAAATAAATATGGCGCTAACGAGCGTGCGCAAATGTTGAAATACCACATTCAGACTTCGGGACGTTCTTTGCACGCACAGGAAATTGATTTCAATGATATTCGTACTACTTTGCAAGCGTTGTATGCCATTTATGACAACTGTAATTCCTTGCATACCAATGCGTATGATGAAGCAATTACAACACCTACAGAAGAATCTGTGCGTCGTGCGATGGCAATTCAGTTGATTATCAATAAAGAATTAGGACTGGCCAAAAACGAAAATCCAATTCAAGGTGCTTTCATTATTGAAGAGCTAACGGATTTAGTCGAAGCGGCAGTTTTATTAGAATTTGACCGAATTACAGAACGTGGTGGCGTGCTTGGAGCTATGGAAACCATGTACCAAAGAAGTAAAATTCAAGAAGAAAGTTTGTATTATGAGACTTTGAAACATACAGGTGAATTTCCTATCATTGGTGTGAATACGTTTTTGAGTTCCAAAGGTTCTCCAACAGTAATCCCCGCCGAAGTAATTCGCGCCACAGAGGAAGAAAAACAATACCAAATTGATATGTTGAACCATTTGCATCAATCCAATCAGGATGTAGTGAAGGATCATTTAAATACGCTTCAGGAAGCAGCCATTAAAAACAAAAATTTATTCGAGCATTTAATGGAAGCGACCAAGGTTTGTTCCTTGGGACAAATAACAGCTGCTTTATTTGAAGTAGGTGGACAATACAGAAGAAATATGTAAGCAGAGAACCACTTTTTGCATCGCAAAAAGTGTGTGAATCGCTTATCCCGCTTTTGGGCGGGCGTGATCTAATTTTTTTTTTAAAAGACCTTACAGTAATGAGAGGTCTTTTTTTGTTCATGTAATTATTGCGACTTTATTACATTTATTCTAAAGTAGCTGTTGGGTGTAATCCAATGCGTTTAATTTTTTAACCACATAGAAACATAGATTTTAAAATTATGTAAGTCGTTTCACTTTTTTGGAGAAAATCATAGCTATATGAAGCCAAAAATTGGGCTGTCCAACTCTTTTTTTCTATGTTTCTATGTGGTTCATTTTTTTAGTTAAGATTAATTGAAATTTTCATTAATTACACCCAACGAGTTAAAGTACTATATTTACATTTTACCTTAAAACCGAATAGTATGAAAAAACTTCAAATTGTATTCTTATTTTTTCTTCTTGGTCATACTGTAGTTTCTTATGCAGCAAAAGCCGATACATTGCAAATTCCTAGTATGGCAATGAATAAAACGTATAAAGCTGCGGTAGTATTACCAAGTTCGTATGCAAAAAGCAAGATTAATTATCCCGTGCTTTATCTGCTGCATGGCGCTTATGGTCATTTTAATGATTGGTTGTCTAAAACTCCGGATAAGAATTTATTGCACAATTTAGCAGATCAGTATAATATCATAATCGTAATGCCGGAAGGAGAAACATTCAGTTTTTATCTGGATAGTCCTGTGAATAAGGGAAGTCAGTTTGAAACGTATATTACAAAAGAAGTAATTCAGAAAGTAGACAACACTTATCGGACAATAAACAACAGAAAAGGACGTGTAATTACGGGACTTTCTATGGGAGGTCACGGAGCATTGTATCTTTCGACAAGACATCCAGAACTATTTTGTGCAGCAGGAAGTATGAGCGGCGCTGTTGATATGGGAAGCATGATTAATCCGGAATCTAAGGAAAGAGTTACTAAATTAATGGAACCTGTTTTTGGGATTGAAGGAGCGCCACAGGAAGTATATGCCTCCAGTGCAGTTTTGAATATGGTGGATAAAATAAAAAGTAACAAACTGGAATTGATTATAGATTGCGGTGTAGATGATTTTTTGATTGAATCCAATAGAGAATTACACCGAAGGCTTGTTTATAATAAAGTTGCTCACGATTATACGGAACGGCCAGGAGCGCATACGTGGGAATATTGGGAAAATGCGTTACCTTTTCATGTGTTGTTTTTTAGCAAAATTTTAAACAATAATGGCGTGGCTGTTGTGGAGAAATAATAACCGAATAGTAATAAAATTTTAAAAAAGCCTTTCGTCTGAGAGGCTTTTTTAGTTCCTTTTAAGCCCAGGATTATTAGGTATAATTTAAGTTTTTTTTCCATAATTGAAAAGCACTTTTTTTTGAGAATAAAGTTTGGCACAATTCATGAATAGAGTTTTTTAATATAAATTATAAAACGATAACGAATGAAAAAAATTACTTTATTTTTAGTTTTCATCGGGATGATGACACTACAAAGTTGTGAAGTGACAGAACTATATAATACCGTTGATAACGGTCCTCGAACTGAAGTGTATGAAGTTACAACTTCGTTCAACTCCAATAATAATTATAGCAGCTTGGTTGTATTTGATCCGCCAATTTATTCTTCGGATTCTGTTTTAGTATACCATTTGTATGATACGGTAAATGGAGCAGATATTTGGAAATTAATGCCTCAAACGTATTATCTGAATAATGGTGGTGAATTAGATTTTAATTTTGATTATTCCAGGTTTGATGTTAAAATTTTTCTTGCGGCTAATTTCAATCTGAATACTTTAGATTCCAGTTGGACACAAAATCAAACTTTTAGAATAGTAATTGTACCAGCAAATTTTGCCTCTACAATAAACAAAAATAATATGGATGCAGTTATGTCCTCATTGAAGGTTAGTAAAAGTGAAATTCAAAAAATAAATTTATAATTTCAGAGAAGTCAAAAAAAAAGGAAATCGAAAGATTTCCTTTTTTTATAGACCTTAAAATTAGGAGACAAACTCTTTGCTGTTTTTTCTAAGTGAAACTACAATTCCCACTATAAGAGCCACCGCTATAAAAGCCAGTGACATCCATTCCGGAATTTCATAATTGTATTTTTTTAGTATGTCATGGGTTAACATTTTCACACCAACAAAACTTAAAATAGCGATTAGACTGTATTCCAGATAACTAAATTTAGCTAACATATTAGCCAGAAAGAAATACATGGATCGCAATCCTAGAATGGCAAAAATATTAGAACTGAAAACTAAAAAGGGGTCATTAGTAATGGCTAAAATAGCAGGAACACTATCAATGGCAAAAACCACATCCATGACTTCAATAACCACAAGAGCTACAAATAGAGGGGTTGCGGCAGTAATGTGTCTTCTTTTGACAAAGAAATGCTCCTCATCCATATGATTAGATATGGGCATTATTTTTTTTAGGCTTTTATAGACGAATGATTTTTTAGGTTCAAATTTTTCATTTTCATTTCCAAACAACATTTTCATGGCAGTATAGATCAGGAAAGCACCAAAAATATACGTCATCCAAGAAAATTTATTGATTAGCATAACGCCAAAAAAGATCATTAGGCCTCTAAAGAATATTGCCCCTAATATTCCCCAAAATAAAACACGATGCTGGTATTGTGGCGGAATTTTAAAAGCAGAAAAGATTATGGCTATGACAAAGATGTTGTCAATGCTTAATGATAATTCAATTAAATATCCGGTAATGAACTTTATGGATGCTGTTGTGGGAGTTAATTGATCCGGATTTGCGATATAATTATTGTTGTAGAGCCAATAAATAACGCCGGAAAACAGGAATGATAAAGTAACCCATATTGCAGTCCACTTACCCGCTTCTTTTGAACTTATAATATGTGGCGTTTTGTTGAAAACACCTAAATCAAGAGCCAAGAAAATCATTACGGCTACTAAGAAAGAAATCCAGACAATCATATATCATATATTTAAAAAGTTGCACAAAGATACTTTTAGATTGTTTAACTTCAATAAATATTTAATCGAAAGTTTGCTGTTGTTTGTGATTGTCTATGTTTATTTTATTTTATGAAAATATCAGTAAAAATAAATAGGGGTGTTTAAATTGCTAAGTTGTTATTATAATTAATATTTTTTGTTAATTTGATAAATTTGACGTGGTTACCCATAAAAAACAGAGGTAATATTTTATAAAAGTAATTATTAAATTATATTTGCATCAAAATAATAGGGGGTTTAATTAATTAAAACAAAATTGTATGTCATCATTACGTTTTCAAGCTTTGAAAGAAGCATCAAACAGAGTTCCAGTAAAATTTGAAGAGACTGATAGAAAATCAACTATTTTTGGTTCAAATGTCTTTAATGACAAAGCAATGAAACAGTTTTTAACTTCAGATGCTTTTAAAGGAGTGCGCGATGCAGTTCAACATGGAACTAAAATAGACAGAAAATTAGCGGATTATATCGCAATGGGAATGAAAGAGTGGGCCTTGGCTAAAGGGGTGACTCATTATACACACTGGTTTCAGCCACTTACAGGAACAACCGCTGAAAAACATGATGCTTTCTTTGAAACTTCGTATGATGGCAGTGATCCAGTAGAGAAATTTGGTGGCGCTCAATTAGTACAACAAGAACCGGATGCATCTAGTTTTCCAAATGGTGGAATCAGAAATACATTTGAAGCTAGAGGGTATACAGCTTGGGATCCAACATCACCAGCATTTATTTTTGGAACTACTTTGTGTATTCCAACGGTTTTTATTTCCTATACGGGGGAAGCTTTAGACTATAAAACACCTTTGTTGAGAGCTTTGACCGCTATGGATGACGCTGCTACCGAAGTATGTAAATATTTTGATAAAAATGTAAAAAAGGTAACTGCAACTTTAGGTTGGGAACAAGAATATTTCTTAATTGATAGATCTTTAGCAAATTCGCGTCCTGATCTTATGATGACCGGTAGGACTTTGTTAGGACATACATCGGCTAAGGGGCAACAATTAGATGACCATTATTTTGGGTCTATACCTACTCGTGCCTTAATGTATATGAGAGACTTGGAACAAGAATGCATGTTGTTAGGAATTCCTGTGAAAACACGTCATAATGAAGTAGCACCAAATCAATTTGAATTGGCTCCTATTTTTGAAGAAACAAATCTTGCTGTTGATCATAACTGCTTGTTGATGGATGTGATGCAAAAAGTAGGAGAACGCCATGATTTGAAAGTGTTGTTTCATGAAAAACCTTTCAAAGGAGTGAACGGTTCCGGAAAGCATAATAACTGGTCCTTGGCAACAGATACAGGAGTGAATTTACTGAGCCCTAGTAAAACTCCAATGAGTAATTTACAGTTTCTGACTTTCTTTATCAATACAATAAAAGCAGTAAATGATTACGAGTCTTTATTAAGAGGTGCAATTGCTACTGCAAGTAATGATCATAGACTAGGGGCAAATGAAGCACCACCAGCAATTATATCCGTATTTATTGGGGCGCAGTTGACTAAAGTTCTAGCAGAATTAGAAGGTGTAACTGCAGGGAAACTATCTCCAGAAGAAAAAACAGACTTAAAACTAAATGTAGTAGGGAAAATTCCAGATGTTCTTTTGGACAATACAGATAGAAATAGAACATCACCATTCGCTTTTACAGGAAATAAGTTTGAGTTCAGAGCAGTAGGATCATCAGCTAACTGTTCTAATTCAATGACGACTTTGAATACTATTGTAGCAAAACAATTAAAAGATTTCAAAATTGAAGTAGATGCGCTGATAGAATCTAAAGACATGAAAAAAGATGATGCTATTTTCAATGTTTTGAGAGAGTACATCAAAGTTTCTAAGAAAATCCTTTTTGAAGGAGACGGATATAGTGAAGCATGGGAAATTGAAGCAGGTAAAAGAGGGTTAAGTAACTTTAAAACAACTCCTGAAGCACTAAAAGCAAGAGCTTCTAAGCAAGCTTTAGATTTGTTTTCTGAAATGGGTATCATGAATCATATTGAAGTGGAGGCACGTTATGAAATAGAATTAGAGGAGTATACTAAGAAAATTCAAATTGAAGGTAGAGTTTTAGGTGATCTTTCTCAAAACCATGTTATTCCAACAGCCATTCGCTACCAAAACACTTTGATTGAAAATGTGAAGGGACTAAAAGAGATTTTTGGTGCTGATTTTGAAAAAATTGCAAAAGAACAAATCATTTTAATCAAAGAAATTTCCGGACATATTGAGGGGATCAATTCTAAAGTTCATGAAATGACCGAAGCTAGAAAGAAAGCCAATGCAATTACTGATGCACATGAAATGGCCCTAGCTTATTGTGATAAAGTAAAACCATTTTTTGAAGAAATTAGAAGCCACTGTGATAAACTGGAGCTGTTAGTGGATGATGAGATTTGGACACTAACAAAATACAGAGAATTGTTATTTACGAAGTAATCTACTTATTAACACATCGAGTGTCATTATAAGTCAAATAATATCTGGATTTACCGGTGCATAGGGTAGTATTATTTTTTGACGCATGCATGCTTGATTGGGAGTAATTTATTACGCCATTGAAATTTAATAAAAATGTCTATCTGTTTCAGGTAGACATTTTTTTGATGTTTTGCACCTTGAAAGGCTAAATTGAAGGGTGTAAACAAATATTCTTAGTATGACAATTTTAGCAAGAAACACTTCTGATGACTCGATAGGCAAAACCCAAAAAAATAATTACCTTTGCCGCACAACTACCTGCATAAAAGCAGACTTCACAACTAGACTACATGAGTTCAGATACTTCAAAAAGATATGCGCTTCGCGGTGTTTCGGCATCCAAAGAAGATGTTCATAATGCGATAAAAAATATTGATAAAGGATTATATCCACAAGCTTTCTGTAAAATTGTCCCTGATTATTTAACTCAAGACGAAGAATATTGTCTGATCATGCATGCTGACGGAGCGGGAACTAAATCCTCTTTGGCCTACATGTATTGGAAAGAAACAGGCGATATTTCTGTTTGGAAAGGCATTGCCCAAGATGCTTTAATCATGAATATTGACGATTTATTGTGCGTGGGTGCAACGGATAATATTCTGCTTTCATCAACCATTGGAAGAAATAAAAATTTGATTACCGCTGAAGTAATTTCAGCAATTATTAACGGAACCGAAGAACTGATTAAAGAACTGGAATCTTTTGGGGTGACCATTCATTCAACAGGTGGAGAAACTGCTGATGTAGGCGATATTGTTCGAACTATAATTGTAGATTCAACAGTAACTGCTCGTATGAAACGCAGCAAAGTAATTGATAATGCTAATATTAAAGCCGGTGATGTAATTGTAGGATTGGCTTCTTTTGGCCAGGCTACTTACGAGAAAAACTATAATGGCGGAATGGGAAGCAACGGGTTAACATCGGCGCGTCATGATGTTTTCGGGAAATATTTGGCAACCAAATATCCGGAGAGTTTCGATGCTTTAGTTCCTGAAGAATTAATCTATTCTGGACAAGTAAAATTGACAGACGCCGTTGAAAATTCACCAATCGATGCCGGACAATTAGTGCTTTCGCCAACCAGAACGTATGCACCAATCATTAAGAAAATTTTAGACCAATATTCTTCCAATCAAATTCACGGAATGGTGCATTGCAGTGGAGGAGCCCAAACTAAAATTTTACACTTTGTAGAAAACCTACACATTATAAAAGACAATTTATTTCCAGTTCCGCCATTATTTCAGTTAATTCAAGTACAATCTAAAACGGATTGGAAAGAAATGTACCAAGTTTTCAATTGCGGTCACCGTATGGAAATTTATGTTCCGGAAGCTGTTGCACAAGACATTATTGCGATTTCAAAATCATTTAATGTTGATGCGCAAATCGTAGGTAGAGTAGAAGCTGCTACTTCAAAAAAACTGACTATTACCAGTGAATACGGAACTTTTGAATATTAAAAAGCTTCAATTGAAGTTCATTTTTCAATCTTTCAATTCTTTAATCTTTTAATTTTTTATCTATGTACGAATTGGTTTTTTGGAAATATCTGGAGGGAATTTATCTCAACCATCACGAAGTTTATGAAGCTGTTTCAGAAGAACAAGCTGAAATTGAAGGTCTTGAAGAACTTCCGGTACAAGTCATTTTGAACAGAATTGCTTCTGTATTCTCCAAATGGGAAAAAGTAGACGAGAACAGTTGGAAAAATAACTATGGTGCAGGTGCTTTTCATATCAGGATGACGCCCCAAAGTGTAAAAATTGATTGTTATGGCACTGAAGGAAAAACAATGGATACTTTAGTGAATATAATGGATGAATTCAAATGTTCGCTGTATGATCCCCAAGTTCCGGAGCGATATGATGAAATGAGTGAATAAAATTTTCACATCTATCGCGGCTATGAGAATCAGTGATGTAAGTAAGTCGAAAGTTTAAAAGTCGTAAAGTCAAAAGAATTAACTTTAAGTAAAACAGCTTTAAATCATATTGTTACATAATTTTATCCTGATTTTAAAATACGACATTATACCATGGTTATTACTTATAACCCAAATTAGTTTTAAATCAGCTTATTTACCGCTGGTGTATTCAGAAGAATTGGCGTTCCATAACCAATTTTCTTCAGCTTTTTTAACTGCGTTTCAGCATCACCTACCACTAAATAGATCATTTTATCAGCATTCAAATACTTTTCTGAAAGCTTTTTTATGGAGCCAATAGTAATTTTGTTTGGTATTAATAACCAAATCTTTGACCTATCCCTCCACAGTGGTTTACTTGTAATGGTTGTCTGTTTCTGTAAAAAAAAATCAGAAAATTCTATTTTAGTTAATATGGATCATTACTTAGTTTTTTCCTTCAAGGTTAAATAGAGGAATGGTATAGGATCAGAATTAAATTTGGCTGACAAAATCTAAAAAAACTTTTTTGTGAAGTTCTAAATCCATGGTAGGAGAAAGTGCTACACGTACGATGTAATCTTTGTCACCCTCTTTAGTCGTCCCTTGAGTTGATGTTGCCGGAATTGTCCAGTAACATCCTTTTAACTGCCCATAACTCACACAAAACTTGCTTTCATTAGGTATTTCTCTAATCATTAAATTTATTAACCTAAGATTTAACTCTCTTTTATGAGCTTCTTTTTCTTCCGTTGTGTTCCCTTTACTGGGAAGGTCTAATGAAAACACAGAGGGGGTAAATCCTTGGTCTGCCAATGCTGACGAAACAAAATTAATTTTCGCCGCTGGTAAAGTTTTTTTTATGAAGTTTACAAATTCATGTGTATTATGATATGCATCCTTTATTCTTTGATTCATAGAAGGCAATTGTTTTGCCAAAATCTCCATTTGAAGATTGGTAGCCTCATTATCGCAAAGTTTTAGATGAAATTCTATTTTTTTCATCAACCCTTCCGTTTTTTTATTTCCCACACAATAGCCCGCAGTACATTGCCCGCCACTTGGAAATTTAGATCCGCTTACATATGAAATGGCCCTAATTGGTGATAATATATCCTCTTCACCTAAAAAGTGTACATTTGGACAAAAGGTTTGATCTAAAACAAAAATAGGATCTGTAGCAATTTTACCAGTTGCAGTTTTTCGCTGTTTACTCAAAGTAGCGCTTAATTTGAAAAGATCCGGAACTTCAACTCTGGGATTTGTTGGAATTTCAGCAATTATGATTGGAATAGCATCCTCGTCAGCAATTTTATCTAAAAGAAGCGCAATACTTTCAACCATATCTTTACCACCGTCAACCAGTAAATCCAGTATTTCAACAGAGTCAATGCAAGCAGCAACTCGTCTGGCTTGGTCGTTTGTACCACCGTAACAATTGGGGGGAACAATAATTTTGATCGCCTTTCCTTTATGGTTTTCCTTCGCATCATGAATTAATCCCATGACAACCGCATATTGAATTGATAGTCCACTGGAAGCAATTAGTGCTTTTGTCTTGCTTCCGGTAATGGTCGCAATCGAATCTAAAACCATTGCTTTGTTTGTCTCGATAGTATTCTCTTTTGGTTCTAAAGAAGATTGTGCTGTCAGAATTTTCAACATAGCAAGACAATTGGCTGGCGTCATTGCAATGGTCTCTCTTCTTCTGACATGCTGAATTTCGGGGATATAACTTTCGTTTTGGTCTCCATTTACAACTAAAATACTTCCAAAGTCAGAATGAACATTGATAAAAAAGTCAATGTTTTTGGTAAAATCAAAAGTGCTAATTTCATCTTGCTGCGTAATGAAAATGGTACTCCCGTCAAACTTGGAAATGGCTGTTTCTTTTTCAATCTTCTTTAAATCAAATGTATAGCCATAAATGTGCTGAAGTACTTCAACATCAAAAAATTCTGGTAATTCACCAGTGTAAATAATTTGAGTGTTTTTGCCAGCTAATAAATTTTTCCTTAGTACTGCCAAAATCGGAGTCGTCTTTGAGGAAAAACTAATTACATTTTCTGGTTTTAAATGATGTAAGTGGGCAATCACCCATTCTAATATACAAGATAATGGATGCCCTAATCGAATATAGTCATAAGCAGTGGGTAACTCTTCTAATGCCTTTGATTCAGAATTATTGCTATTAAATAAAATTTCAAACTGTTCTAAGAATTGAGTTTTTGCCAATTTTTCGTCATAAATATCTAGTCTGTGAGTTGTTAGATTCAACCAGCCAGTTGGCTTATTTTCTAACACGTCTTTAATATAACGTAATATTTTATTGTCTTTCATAATTTCCACCTTTAGATAAGATGGTAATATACAGTAATTAGATTTATTTAAAAGTGTTACAAGAGGTTTTATTATTACAGATCTGTTGTCAGTGTTGTGAAAGTGTCAGGAATAAATCCTCTAGGAGTGCTCTTTTTGGTTAGTCAGTAAATAAATATATGGCATAGAAACTTCAATCAGAATTCTTTAACAAAAATTATTTCGTCGGTCTTAAAAAAGATATTATTAAAAAAAAAATAGTTTACCCGTAATTAAAAAATCCCTAAACGAATGCTCGGAGTGCTTACTCGCACCGGAGTGTTTATTATAGTACGATTTGGTCTTCTCTGATAGTTGTGTCTGTTGTCGTATTGGTAATAATAAAACTGGGCATTGCTATAAAAATAATCGCTATGGTGATCGTGATTGCAATGTTGGTGATGTTCTGCGTATGCCTCTTTTTTTCCTTGAATGTAGGCGCGATAAGCTTTTTTGTTGTTTTTCTTTAATTGTTTTTCGTATTTTTTTTGTTCTTTCCAAAAAGCTTTGTCTTCGCTGTTGTTTTGAGCAGTAAACTCCTGCTCATATTTTGCATCCTCTGCAGCGCGTTGTTGGTAATAAGTTACCGTAGCTTGTTTTGTGTTTTTTTTTGGTTCATCGGTACTATTGGCTTCTTGCGCATTTATATTTATGGCAAAACCAATAGTGATCAAAATGAGTAAGGCTTTAAATGTGTTCATAATTTTTATTTTAGTGATTATTGAGTGCTTCTTTATTGATAGCATTCTCAAGTAAGACAACTCTAAAGCAATTTACCCTACCAAGGGTTCATAATGTTTGTGACCCAACATACGTTGTATTTCTAATGCCGAAAAACTCTTTTGTGACAGCATCACGAGTTCAATACAGAGCATCCAATATTGGAAAAGGCAAATTAGTATTCTCCATAACGGTGCCTGAACGAAGACTGACACGACTACCGCATTTTTTGCATTGAAATTTTAAATCTGCCTTACGAAAGTAATGTTCGGTGTGTTGACACTTTTTACATACAATTCCCATTTCAAGTAGTTTAGCTTTGAATCCCTTATTACGTGTGGCTTAATCAGGGTATTTCTCTGAAAATTCAGGTAGGTTCATAGCTTGTATTTAATAGGTTGATGACTCAAAAACAAGCTATTTTTAGCATTGGTACTCATATTAAATTAATGCCTTTCAGCAAAGCTATTACAAATTAGATTCTCTAGAAACCAAATTCAGGGTTACAAGAACTAAATAAGCGACCTGAGCAATCGGTGCTTATTTTGAAAACGAACATTGTAGCTTGTATAATTACTAAGCTGGTTTTGTATAAACAATAAAAAACAGTAGTTTAGCTAATAATTTTTTATTTATAAAATCCGTAATCTGCAAACCTAATAAATATGTCACAAGAAACTACTTCTGGAAGCCTAAAAAAAGGAAAAGTTGTGAATGTCATTCCGTTAAAAACAGCCCAAAGATGGGCAAAACGATGGTCTAAACGAGAAGGAAATTATAACAAACACCATTATTTAAATGCTTTTTTGATCCCTAAAATTGATTTAGTAGAAGTCCTCAAAGAAGGGGTCGATGCAGTGAGAGCATACATAGGAGTTGATGATGATGGAGTAGAAAAATTAATGATTGTGGGAACAAAATATGATCCCCTAACTCAAATTTATGTTGATATGATCCCTCAAGACAATGGTGACGCTGGTGCAACGGAAGATGATATTTATGATTTTACGTCTCCTTGTCCATCTACTTGTGATCCTGAAACTCTAATGCTACAATAGATGTTAAATGTATTTATATATGTAGGTCTCTTGGTTTTATTTTTGAATTTTGTTTTATTTATCCGGTGCTTTTCTCTTCAGGATAAAGTCTTTAAGATTTTTACAGGATATTTAGGGTTGGTTTTAGTTATCCAAATAATTTCGAATGTCTTGGCAAGAGTTAATATTAATAACCTTTATTTGTCTCATTTTTATTTTGTGGGTCAGTTTATAATACTCAGTTTTTTTTACAAAGTTTTATTAAAAGAGACGTATCAAAAAAAGATTGTTACAGTGGGTTTGTATGCTGGTTTAGCAGTCATTGGAATTCAATACGTACTAGATCCGAGTTTGTTTTTTAAATTCAATTTATTCGAAATATTCATTACCTCTTTTTTAATAGTTAGCTACGCAACCCTACATCTTTACAACATATTAAATGAGAAAAAAGAGTATTATTATATCAATATGGGTATTTTACTCTATTTATTTGGAAGCACCATTTTATTTATAGTAGGAAATTTGACAAATATATTGAGACTGGAATACACAAAAACACCTTGGGTATTGAACTCAGGACTCTATATAGTCTACCAATTATTCATTTTACTAGAGTGGAAAAAAAGTTTTTCCAAAAAGTAATTAAATAAATATTTATGAAGGCAGAATTAATAAATGAAAGTGATATAATCGAAATAATTATTTATTCCTGTGTTGCTTTTCTTTTGATGGGATTCGTCTTAATCTTGTTTTTCTATTTTTCGAGAAAAAAAATTATCCAGAAAGAATTAGAAAAAAAAGATCTGGAAATCCAGTATCAAAAAGAGCTATTGAGTGCCGTAATTATTACGCAAGAAGAAGAGCGCAAGCGTATTGCCCAAGATTTACATGACGACATCAGTTCTCAGCTTAATATTGTGTCTTTGAACAGTCATTTGTTAAATACTCCAAATTTGACCAAAGATGAGGTAGGAACAATTACCGAGAATATCATCAATCTGACTGCCAAAGCGCTGGATAGTTCCAGGAAAATCGCACACGGTTTGTTACCTCCGGTTTTAGATAAATTTGGACTAGATGCAGGAGTGGGAGAATTATGCATGGAATGCAATAGTTCTCAAGTTGTCACGGTAAATTATGAAAATACAACCTTCTTTGATATTAAAGATAATATGAAGCATTTACACGTATTTAGAATCTTGCAAGAGTTGATCAATAATTCCATTCGGCACGGTAAGGCAACTGTCATATCTATTCTTTTTGAGGACAATTACGGACTCAAAAAATGCTCTTATTCTGATAATGGAATTGGTTTTGATATGAAAAATAAAGACAAGCAAAAAGGTCTTGGGATGAAAAATATTGATAGTAGAGTCGCTTTTTTAAACAGCACTATTGTCATTAATTCAGCTGTAAATAAAGGGATTACGGTCACTTTTAATTTTTAAATAATGAATGATGTTATTCAAATAATTTTAGTAGATGATGAAATTCTTTTTAGAAAAGGAATCTCTTTTTTGCTGGAACGGGAAACAAATATTGAGATTGTTTTTGAAGCCTCCAATGGGGATGAATTGATTTCCTACCTTCGCAGTACTAAAAATCATCCCGATATTATTATCATGGATCTGAAAATGCCAATTTTAAATGGAGTCGAAGCCACTAAGATCATCCATAAAGAATTCCCTGAAATAAAAATTATAGCGCTAACCAGCTATGATTCTAAATCTTTTGTGGCGAATATGATTGATGTTGGTGCTGTTTCCTATGTGATAAAAAATGCGACACCACAAGAATTGCTTACAACCGTAAATGAAGTGGCTTTAAAAGGATTTTACTATACGGAATATGTCATGAAAATTATTCAAACCAATATTTTGAACACTAGAAAAACGAAAAGTAACTTTGATAGTGGATTTTTGAGTGTACGTGAATTGGAAGTACTCAAACTTATTTGCTATCAAAAAAGCACCTTAGAAATTGCAGAGCAACTTTTTATAAGTCCAAGAACGGTGGAAGGACATCGAAATAACTTGTTGCTTAAAACAGAATCCAGGAATATTGCAGGATTGGTTGTGTATGCGGTTCAAAATGAAATTATGCCGTTTGAAGATTAATCAGAACCCATTTGTACTAAAAGCAATGCTGGATGCACTTTTTTTTGCAAAAAAAGAGAAGATTTTTTTAAAATTTTAAACAACTTAAATTCAGGTTTTAAGATAAGGGATTCCTTTAACAAATGCCAATGGACTAAGAAATAGGGTGCTTTTTTTCGATTCTGTTATACGGCTTGAACTTTAACGAATATCCTTTGAAATCTTTTTTAAAAATAGTTTTCAGCATTTTTTTTATGGATTGTATTCCGCCAAAATCCCGTAAATAGGTAAACAGAAATTGCGATACGATCATTTTTTTTGATTCATGGTCAAATTCAGTTTCAAATTTGATAAAATCAGTGGTGACAGTAGCAAGCTGTGATTCAATTTCATCACAATTAAAATAATCAAACGGATCAGGATTTAAATTTGTAGTTCTTAACGCAAAGTGAATTCGGTAGTCTAGTTTACTGACGGCTAAGGTTTTTATAAAACCAGAATAAAATGGATTGGTTACATATCCTAATCCTATTTTGAATTTATTTTTTCTTAAAATACCATGTTCAATATCATTTAACGAGAATATGGAACGTGCAATCTTTATCCTTTTAAGACGATACATAGTGTCGTCTTGTTTTGTTTCGTTTAGAATAATGAGATAAAAAGCATTATAGATATTAATCCAAAAAGTTTTTTTTAAAGCATCAGTGTCCAGACTCTTTTCGATTTTTGTATGTCTGATATAATAAAGTTGTCTTCTGAGGGAAGTCGTATCTTTTCCTAATTTTGCAGTTGATAGGATTTCTTCTGATAACGCGGCATAATAATTTTTTGAAACAATTGGTTGTGGTGTTTTTTGGTCTCGATTTAGCATTACAGAAGAAAATAATTAAAACATAAAGTGTAAAAAACAACAATAAGTCCTACTAACAAAGAAAATCCAATTTTTTTAAAAATAGTTTTAAAATTAAAATGGTTATTGTTTTCCTTTGAATTTAGTACTAAATTTTTCATTTAATGTAGATTAGGTTATAGTTACAAATTTATAGATACTAATTCGTCTGGCTATAGGTGTTTTTACGTGGTTTTATTTAAATTAGATTGGTGCATTCATTTTAAAGTTAAATTATTCTCATTTGAACGGCTTCCTTTCTATCTTTGAAATATAAAAAGGCAATACAATGATGTACAAGCGATTTATATATATTCTGATTTTTCTACTATCAATTTCCGTAAAAGCTTCTTTTATTTTGTTGCCAATGGATGAAACTACGCAACAAAATCACTTGAAGGCGTATGGAATTACGTTTTGGTGTTTGGAAAAAAATCACAAAGTCAGCTGGCTACTCAACTACCGTGGCGGTTCTTTTTTAGTGCCTGATGCGCAGGAAATACGCAAAGAGTGCCAGATTAGAGGAGTGAGTTTTGAAATAATCTCTGATGAGGAAGAAGTGATACTCTTAAATGAAATCTCCAGTCCGTCCCAGAATATGGAATCCGTTATTTTAGAGAAAGCACCAAAGATTGCAGTGTATACACCAAAAGGGAAACAACCGTGGGATGATGCAGTGACGCTGGTCTTGACCTATGCTGAAATTCCTTTTACAGCTATATATGATCAGGAAGTGTTGGGAGACCAATTGTTGCTTTATGACTGGTTGCACTTGCATCACGAAGATTTTACCGGGCAATACGGTAAGTTTTACGGAGCGTATAAAAATGTACCTTGGTATATTGAACAAAAGAAAGAAGCTGAAATACTGGCGACAAAATTAGGGTTTTCAAAAGTATCTGACGAAAAGGGAGCTGTGGCTAAAAAGATTAGGGACTTTGTAATAGGAGGTGGGTTTATGTTTGCAATGTGCTCCGCAACAGATAGTTTTGATATTGCCCTTGCAGCGGATGGAGTAGATATTTGCGAAGCTATGTTTGATGGGGATGTGAGTGAAGGCAATTACCAATCGAAGATGAATTATAGTAATTCTTTTGCTTTCAAAGATTTTATCTTAGAGCGAAGACCTGAACAATATGAGTTCTCTGATATTGATATGACCTCTAAACGAAGAATTCCTATGGAAAAAGATTATTTTACCTTAATGGAATTTTCGGCAAAATGGGATCCTATTCCCACTATGTTGTGTCAAAATCACACACAACTTGTCAAAGGATTTATGGGACAAACAACATCATTTGATGCGGTACTTGTAAAATCGAATGTTTTAGTCATGGGGACAGGTGAACTTAATGGCGAAGCCCGTTATATTTATGGGCAGAAGGGGAAAGGGATGTTCACTTTTTATGGGGGTCATGATCCGGAGGATTTTCAGCATCAGGTAGGCGATCCCCCTACAGTTTTGGACTTGCATGCAAATTCACCCGGATACCGTTTGATTTTGAACAATGTGTTGTTCCCTGCAGCTAAAAAGAAAAAATTAAAGACATAGAATAAAAAAACCAATCAGTACCAATTGGTTTTTTTAGCCCTGATGGTATTGGTATACCACGCTTTTTAGCGTGGATAAAACGAACAGCAGGAATAGCTCCAAATAATTTAAAATCAAAAAAAAAGCCACCTGTTACGGTAGCTTTTGTGATGTAAAAGATAAATGATTAAACGCTTCCATCTTCATTTTCCTTGTCTAAATATTCCTGAACAATATCAATTGCATTAGTCACAACATCACTTAATGCGGTGTGGATATCAATTCAAAGAAAATTCAAACCAAATAGGAACGTGATCGGATATTTTTCGAGCTTCTTTTAGTGTGCTAAAATTTTTATAAAAAGGAATAATACCGGAATTTAGAAGTGTAGTTTTAGAAGTTTTGTAATACATATTATCAAATTCAGAAGCGAGACAAATCTCTTTTTTGCATTCTTGTTTCAATGAGGTTTTTTGGTTTACTAAAATAGATTGAAATCCCATTTTTTTCAACGAATTGAAAACCGAATGTGATTGCGGACAGTTGAAGTCTCCTGCAAAAATTAAATTCAAGGTGGGATATTCATCAGGTAAAAATTTGAAATATTTAATCTCGGTTTCGGGTTGCATTTTTTTAGTAATAGCATGAAAATTCACCAGCGTGAATTGTTTGTTTTCATATTGAAAAGTGCAATAATAAGGCTCTCTCTCAATCTCTAGATGGTATTTTTTTTCGAGCCAAGCTTTTCCTATTTTCTTTACTTTGCTCGTTTTCCAAATGAAGGCATATCTTTCGGTTTTATAGGCACTGCTGCTGGTGGGGTCACTGATCACATACTCCCATTTAGCTCCTTTTCGGTTGAGTTGATCTGTTAATCGTGCTACTGCCTGTGGGCCTCCATATCCGGCAACCACTTCCTGAATGGCAATTATGTCATAATCTTTCAGCGTTTTTGCAATATAAGTAATGGTTTCTTCGGATTTCGATTTTCCAAAATTGGCTATGTTCCAGGAAAGGATTTTGGTTTGAGCGAAAGCAAAAGTGGCTAGGAAGAGGAACAGTAAGGAAAATAGGGGTTTCATTTAATTAGGAGAATATTAGTATCACTTTTTACGGATAGAATTAGAGTAGCTCAAACGTATGATAATTAAATGGAATTTGAGGAATTTTTCGAGTCTTATGGATTGTTTAATATTGTTTTCTGATGTATTTTATTTTGGTTATATCGACAAAGGAGAAATTTCATTACTTAGACTTGTTATAGGATTCTCCTTTTTTGAAATAATAATAATTGTATGTACTAGAGGCAGTATGGTACAAATAACGGGTAGTCTTGAAAGATAATTACAATTTTAATATTTGATTTTTTTTGAGATTCATATAATTTTTTTTAAAGTTTGGTATAAACAATCAAATGACCATAGTTAGGAACTAAAGGTAATTCTTGTTGTTATTTATTTTATAGTTGTAGATCCCTTTTTGGACTTCATTGATACTGTTGATAGTCTCCAGTTTTAATTTTGCCAATATTTTTTCTTCTATAATTTCACCATTTTTCAAACGGATTTTTATGCTATAGCTTTTGTGTTCATTCATTTTTAAAAAAATAAATACAATCAAAAAAAAAGGAATCAGTAAGATTAGGTCTATTTGCAGGTACAAATAGGAAAGAAAACCCAAGGATAATGATACCAAAATAATTACAAGAGTATAACTTGGCCTCATTTTATTTACTTTTACGTACGTTTTGTCTAACTCAGAAAAATAATATTTTTTTTATTTTTTGTGTTTTATAAGTCAAAACTATTCCGTTTTCTGTTACCGTTATTTTTCTGAAATTGTTATTGTAAATCATTTGTTTAATTATAATTTATATTCTTGTCAACTTTTAGAATTTATGGTGCAACACGTACTTTAATGACTTAGGTCAAAAGGTCATAATACAGGATTTATTTCGTATTGTAAATACTTTTACAAAGTAAATCACTTCCCTTCATAAGCCCCAACAGTTTCCAATAATTCCTTTTCAAATTGATAAATGTCATCAATTGACTGAATGTGATGTTTTATTTCGATTTTGTTTTCATTGAAAAGGCCAAGATATTTTTTAGTTCCGTTGAGATGCAACCTGCATAAAGGTTTGCGGTTGTTGTCATCAAGTAAAATCCCAAAGTAGGATTGAGTATCCCGAGGAACGATTCTGTTTACAGGAATTTTACGCCTTAGAATAGCCACGACAATTCGGTAGGCTTCCAGTTCTTCATCACTCGTAATCACTTTGCTCGCTTCTTCAACGGGTTCCATTTTTTCTTCTTGTTGTTTTATTGTTTCTTTATTTAGTGCGGCATTCAAGCGGTCATTAATTTTTTCGTTGATAAATTGATTAAATGCTTTTTGAACTAACATTTTGAATTCTTCCATCACTTTTTCCGTAAGTCTTCCAGCATATACTTTATTAGCAAAGAGTTTTATAAAATCATTCGAGGGATTTTCCAGTTCGTCATTAATCTCTTTTTTGATTTCTTTGGTATATTTTAAAGCACTCGCATTGTTTAGAATGTGATCTACATTAAAACTTGATTTATGGAATTTAGCAATTTCAATGATCGAATTTTCTTTGAGATTGATGATGTCAAACTCCAGAAAAGGCTTCTGGTCCATTTTGTTTTTCTCGTCTAAATCGGTATAAAATTGATATTGAATGCCATTAGTTAAGAGTGCAAAACGAGTTTTTGTGACATGAAAATAGCGAAATAGTTGTGAGCTGTGCACTGAAAGGTTTTCTTTCCAGCTTTTGCATTCAACAATTAGGATGGGTTCACCGCTCTGGAAAATAGCATAGTCTACCTTTTCTCCTTTTTTTAATCCAATATCGGCAGTGAATTCAGGGACTACCTCCAGCGGATTGAAGGCATCATAGCCAAGCATGTTGATAAATGGGAGTACAAATGCGTGTTTGGTTGATTCTTCGGTTTCGATTTTGTCTTTTAACTGAATGATTTTATCCGCTAGGGATTTTAGTTGAATGGTTAATTCCATAGTATTTTGTTGCTAATTGGTTTCAAAATTACTTCCGTAAAAGATAACTTCTTTACGGTTTTCCTCATTTGGATTGTTTTTTCCGAATTTTATACGCTATATCAATAATCCGCCGATACTCGGTACAACTATTTGTATTGAAAACAACAGGATGTATTTCATAATTATAATTTTTTCCATTGATTCTTTTTTTTACGTTCCGATGTGTAAATAACTTTACCTTTTCGTTGTCTTGAAGAGGTTTTTAGCTTTTCTTGAGGTATAGCAATCCCAATTGGACTTTGTATTGGATTTGCAAGAGGTATTTGATTTTTTCTTTTTAACGAATCAGTTTGCGTATTTGTTTTTTTGTCTATAGCTGTATCCGTTTGTTTTGGTACTACTAACACATCGTCATCATATTTTCGATGTATTTGGTTGTGAAGTATTTGTCGGTGTTGAGGTTGTTTTTTTGGTTCTGATTTGCAAGATGTTAGGATGCAAAATGACAGTATAAAAAAGATGGGTTTTTTTATTTGGTTTTTGAACTCCCGATAGTTGTCCTTTGTCAAGATCCTTCCTTCGGAATATCGAGCGAATACTAAATTGGTTATTGTAAACTGGAGCATTTGTTTCATTTGATTTTTTATAAACCAAATCTAGCAACTTTTGAAATCTATTTTTTACGGGAAACCGTAAAGACATCATTTTTATTAAAATCAGGCTATGATTTGCCAATACAATGGTCAAAAAAAGAAGTGAATTTAAGCTAATATCGCATACTTAAGTAGCAAGAAAGATATATTGTCGCAATTATTAAAAAGAGTTTTTGCCACAGATTGTAAGGATTAAAAAGATTTTTAAAATTACATAACGAATTAATCTGTGCTAATCTGTGAAATCTGTGGCAAAGAAATTCAGTGCTTTATTAAAATACGACATTAAATTTTAGTCATCACTTATCTTTGGTACAACCGTAAAAAACATATCAATTCTACCGCTATGTTTTATGATTTAATCACCGTGTCAAAAATCTTTGGAGCGCTGTAAATGATCTTAGCAATTGATTGTTTTTGATGCTTTTAAATTGCAGTAATAACGTTATTGGAATATTTTTTTTAGTTTTTAATAGTCTGAAATGCGAATTAGACTAATCCTAAATCTTTAGTGATGGCTATAAGATGTACGTTATTGTTTGCTTTGAAATATATTTTAAGCCTATTGATGCGTTTTTCAAGACTACTGGTGCCACTAGGAATAATTCCGGAATTTTTAAATTCCGAAGCAATATCCTCCAGGGTTAATCCATTGGATAAAGATTTTAAAAGTAAAATATCATAGGCTTCAATTTCAAAAAGGGATTTGTTTCTTAAAGCATGGCGTACTTCCTCAGATGGATGAAGGTTCTTATTATTATAAATATTTTGTATCGTTTTCTTGAGTTCCGGAATACTGTCTCTTCCTTTTGATACATAGGCATTTATTCCTAAATTAGTATACAGTGATTTTATTCTAAAGGATTTGTCTTCTATCGAAAACACAATGGTTTTAAGTTCAGGCTGTTCTTTTTTTACGGCTTCAATGAGTTCCTCACCAGAGGATAATCGATCCTGACGGTGATCGGGTTTAAATGATAAATCACTAATCAACAAGTCATAGGGAACTTTGTCATGAAGGGCTCTTTTTATTTTTAGGAAAGCTTCATCACAGTATTTGGCATGGTGAATTTCTAAAATAGAAAGCTCTCTTAGTGCTTGAATTATTGCGATGCTTATAGTGTCTAAATCTTCGGCAACTAAAACTTTATGGAACATATGGACTAGATTATATTGGAAAAATAAAACGGACTCTAAACCCTTTGTTGGATTTACTGTCAAAATTAAGGGTTCCTTTTATGGCATGAATACGGTTTTCCACATTTTGAAGTCCATTTGTTGAAGTTAATTCTTCAAGCGTGGCTCCAATACCATTATCAGTGTAATCGACTTGTAATTTATTTTTATTTTTTTTGAAAGTTAATACAACTAAACTGCATTGGCTGTGCTTTTTCATGTTGACCAGTAACTCTTGTACCACTCGGTAAAGCGTTATTTTTTTAGTACTGTTTATAGCGTTCCACTGAATTGTATCCATTCCATTGGTTAATATATTGATTTCATTTGTTTGAAAACCGGACATCATTTCTTTTAAACTAGTTTCAAACAGTGCTCCTGCTTCAATAGTGCTGTTTTCTCTGGAAATGTTTCGTGTCCGGGAATAAATAGTGTCTAGGCTGGTTAGTAAAACTTCTTTATTTTGTGCGGTGGATAAATCTTGTGTTTCTGCAAATGCCATGGTTTGATACACATCGTTAGCTAGTTCATCATGTAGTTTTTTTGAAATTCGAATTTCAGTGGTATATGAAATTTTCACCTTTTCTCTTCGGTTTTTAGCCATAAGAAAATTTGCTGCGGAAATGCTTATTATTAAGGTGAATACGATAACAAAGGATAAAATTAGATTTCTATTTTTTTGCTTTTCTAATAAAAGTGCATTTTCTATTTTTTGTGTTTTTAGTTCTAAATTTTCATCTTTATCTTTTTTAGAATCATATTTTATTTTTGCAAATTGATTTTTTGCTTTTTGTCGGGCTTTATTGATGCTGTCATTGATGTGGAGGTGAAGAATGGAAAATTTTTTTGTTTCCTTCCCAACGCTATTTCGTATTAATAATGCGATTGCTTTCAATCGGTCATCAACATTGTTAATTTTTGTTGCTTTTTCGTAAGCTAATTGTGCATATTTATAAGATAATCCAGGATTGGATTTTTTATAGAACTCAGCAATATTAAGATAACTGGTTGTAATTCCAAAGTCATCTTTTATTTTTTTTCTAATGATTAAAGCGGTATTCAGATAGTAAAGACTTCTTGAATCACCCATTTTGAAATAGCAATAGCCCAAATTATCAAGAACCCTGGCATTATTTTCCTCATCGTTTGAAATGTTTGTATGGAGAGTTAATGGCAACAGAAGCTGCAGTGCGCTTTTGTAATCATTTTTGCCTATATACGCTACGGCAATATTATTTGTAAGGATTGTTTTTTGTGATTCATCCGGGATTTGATTGAGTGCTTTATTATAGTAGAGTATTGCATTGTCATAGTCATAAAGTCGCTCATAATTAATACCTAATATATTGTATACAGCACATTTGTAGTAGCGATTTGTTGTTTTTTGGAATAAGGAAATAGCCTCAGTAGCCGTGGTTTCACTACTCAAATAATCCCCTTGTATTTGCTGAATTACAGCCATTTTTAATAAGGAATAAATTATTTTTCCAGTATCCGTTCCTTCATTACAAGCTAATTTGGATTCGTTGTAGTAATAAAAAGCACTATCATAAACTTGGTTTTCAAAATGTTTTTCTGCACGTAAAAAATGCTGTTGGTAGTGCGGGTTGCTTTTGATTTGTGTTGCAATGTTACTTTCTTTTTTGCAAGATATAAATCCTGTAAATAAAAGGATGAGTGAAATTAAAAACGGGGAATTCAACTTTTTAAGTTTCATTCCCCGAAAATACATAAATTAATTTTAGATATGGATTTAATTCTATATTTGTATTGTTATTTTGGAGGAGGAATTTTAGTTTGTCCATTCGCACCTCCTCCTGTATCATCTGCGGATACTTGTTGTTTGTTATCTGGAGTGGTTTGTACTTCGTCATTGGTACAGGAAACCATTGCAATTCCGGCAATGATTAAACACGATACTAGTAGTATTCTTTTCATTTTTTTTGAATTAAAATTAAATATGGGTTGGTCAGTCCGATTTCGAAATCGAATTGTTATCAGGATTAGCCTACCATAAAAGATTAGCTTTTTTGGGAAGTAAGTGTGCTGAAAACAGAATAGGACCATCTATACTTCCCGAATAGACCGACCAGGCTGTTTTGTAACACTTTTTTTAAGAACTAGTTTTGTACATTTGTCTTGATTGCAATTCAAGACAGCAAAGAATTCTTAAGCAAAGGAATGAGGATAGTGCAGTTTGTTCTCAAAGGAATTCCGGTAATTCCGGTAATTCTGATAGTTTCCGACTAATGCTTATAAATACCAAAATAGGAGTATGAATAAAATTACTTTTGAGGAGTATAAACGTGCCATTAAAGCAGAATATCAAGTATCTAAAATGGATGAAGTGTCGGGAATATTATTAAATCCAACCCCTGCACAATTGCGGAATCTATGCTTGATGAAATTGGGTAATGGCCTGTCTAATGCAGATGAAAATGTATTTAAAATGTTTTTTGATGCTAAAGCGGAGGATACTTTGAGACGGGTAATTGAAAATTTTGATCTCGGAAAATTTAAACCCATTATATCCTTTCTAAAAGGACAGAAAGATTCTGATACTGCGGCTAGAATAGAATTAGCAGCCATTTTGGTAGATTTTATTCCAAGGCCTTATAATACGTATTTACTCCATGGTAAGAGTAGCGAAAGAGATGCTCAAGAAAGTGTTAAAGCGTTTCAAAAAAAGAGAATGACCGATGTTGGTATTCAATTAGTGAAACCTACTAATAATGTTCTAGCAGGAATCTCTCAATATACGCATTGGAGAAAATCAGGAATTATTCTTGCTATTTTGATGGCATTATTTTTTATGGGATATACTGTAAAAGGAATTTTTTTTCCAGAGAAGGACTGTATGAAATGGGAGGGGAATTATTATGTAGCAGTAGATTGCTTGAAAGACAATGGGCAGTTTGGAATTAGTAGTTCCATTGATGAGGAGGTAATGAAATTAAAGAAAGTAGATTGTAGTAGTACGTTGCAATTCTTTAATAAAGAGACACCTATCGTGTGGTATTGTAAGCGTGATGGAGTGATAGAACTTTTCAATATGTCAGGATTTCACCCAGTAACGGGAAAACCACTAAAGCCTATTACCAAGTACATTATCAAAAAGTATAATTTAATGCAATGATGGTGTAGAAGCAGTTAAGCTGAACAGTATGTAAACAAAAAAACCCAATCTTTCGGATTGGGTTTTTTATATAAGTAAGTAATCTAAATTGAGTTATAAAACGTTTATTTTACTTTATTAAGTACAGCTTTGAAAGCTTCTGGGTGATTCATTGCTAAATCAGCAAGCACTTTACGGTTCAATTCGATTCCGTTAGCTTTTACTTTACCCATGAATTGTGAATAAGACATTCCTTCCAATCTAGCTCCAGCGTTGATACGTTGAATCCATAATGCACGGAAATTTCTTTTGTTCACTTTTCTGTCACGGTAAGCGTAGCACATTGCTTTCTCTACCGCATTCTTAGCAACTGTCCAAACGTTTTTACGTCTACCAAAGAAACCTTTGGCTTGCTTCATTATTTTTTTTCTTCTTGCTCTTTTAGCAACTGAATTTACCGATCTTGGCATAATTTTTATTGTTTTTTGTAGCAGGCGGCTTGAATTAAATCAAAAGCGCTTAATGGCCGTACTCCAAGGTTATTTTAAATTGTTTTAACCTAAAGACTATTTAGTCAAAAGTTTTAAAGTCGAATGTCCAAAGGCTTTAAGACCTTTGACTTTGCAACTTTAAGACTTATTAAATAATTCTTAATTGTTGTTTGATGCTTTTCATATCTGTTTTGTGAACTAGCGCAGAGTGAGTCAATGCTAATTTACGTTTTTTAGACTTTTTAGTCAAAATGTGACTTTTAAAAGCATGCTTTCTTTTAATCTTTCCAGAACCAGTAACTTTAAAACGTTTCTTGGCGCTAGATTTGGTTTTCATTTTAGGCATTTTTTCCTAGTGTTTTAATTTATTCGTACTTACTTATTTTTTCCTCTCCCCAGCCCTCACCAAAGGGGAGGGTGACGAGAAGTTATATTTGTTTCTCCTTTTTTTTTGTTCCCTTCCTTCGGAAGGGTTAGGGGAGGATATTACTTTTTCTTTTTAGGAGCGATGAACATGATCATTCTCTTTCCTTCCAGAACAGGCATGGCTTCTACTTTTCCAAATTCTTCAAGATCTGTTGCCAATCTCAACAATAAGATTTGACCTTGGTCCTTGTATATGATTGAACGCCCTTTGAAGAAAACGAATGCTTTCAATTTGGCTCCTTCTTTCAAGAATTTTTCTGCATTCTTTCTCTTAAACTCATAATCATGCTCATCGGTCTGTGGGCCAAAACGGATTTCTTTCACAACAACTTGTGTAGATTTCGCTTTTAGGATCTTATCACGTTTCTTTTGTTCGTAAACAAATTTCTTGTAATCCATGATTTTGCACACCGGTGGTTCTGCATTTGGAGAAATCTCAACAAGATCCAATTCAAATTGATCCGCTAATCTTAGAGCTTCCGAAAGTTTAAAAACTCCTGGCTCAATGTTCTCTCCTACAAGTCTTACTTCTTGTACACCACGAATAAGACTGTTTATTCTGTGTGCATCTTTTTTTTCTACGCGAGGTTGGTAACCTCTGTTGCTTCTTATTGCTATGACTTTATAATTTAAGTTAAACTGTAAATACTTTTAATGTTTTATTGATCTCTTCATTTACAATAGCAACAAATTCGTCTATTGTAACGCTGATATTTCCCTTTCCTTCTTGTCCGTGACGACGAATAGAGATGGTTCCGTTTCTCTCTTCTTCCTCGCCTACGATCAACATAAACGGGGTTTTTTGCATTTCGGCATCTCTGATTTTCTTCCCGATTGTCTCGTTTCTATTATCTATGAGGGCGCGAATTTCGTGATTTTCTAGCAAATCTAAAACTTTTTTCGCATATATTTCATATTTCTCGCTCAAAGACAATATTATAGCTTGTTCCGGCATTAACCAAAGAGGGAAATTTCCTGCAGTATGTTCTAATAAAATAGCAATAAAGCGTTCCATTGATCCAAAAGGAGCTCTGTGAATCATCACCGGTCTGTGTAATTCATTGTCAGATCCTTTGTAGGTCAAATCAAAACGTTCCGGCAGGTTATAATCTACTTGAATGGTTCCTAATTGCCATTGTCTTCCCAAAGCATCTTTTACCATGAAATCCAATTTTGGACCATAGAAAGCGGCTTCACCATATTCAACGACGGTGTTCAGCCCTTTATCTGCAGCAGCATTAATAATCGCATTTTCTGCTTTTTCCCAATTTTCATCACTACCAATATACTTATCTCTGTTTTCTTTGTCTCTCAAAGAAATCTGAGCGGTAAAGTTTTCGAATCCTAATGAACCAAATACATACAATACCAAGTCAATTACTTTCTTGAATTCTTCATCTAATTGTTCCGGTGTACAAAAAATATGGGCGTCATCCTGTGTAAATCCTCTTACACGGGTTAATCCGTGCAATTCACCACTTTGTTCGTATCTGTAAACGGTTCCAAATTCAGCATAACGTTTTGGTAAATCTTTGTAGGACCATGGTCTTACATTATAAATTTCGCAGTGATGGGGACAGTTCATCGGTTTCAATAAAAACTCTTCACCTTCAGCAGGAGTGCTTATAGGTTGAAAACTATCAGCACCATACTTAGCATAATGTCCTGAAGTGACATACAATTCCTTCTGACCTATATGTGGCGTAATTACTTGCTCATAACCCGCTTTCTTCTGTGCTTTTTTTAAAAACTGTTCTAAACGATCTCTCAATGCAGCTCCTTTTGGCAACCATAACGGTAAGCCTGCTCCAACTTTTTGTGAAAAAGCAAATAACTCTAATTCCTTTCCTAGTTTTCTATGGTCGCGACGCTTTGCCTCTTCTAGTAATAAAAGGTATTCCGTAAGATCCTTTTGTTTAGGAAACGAAGTTCCGTAAACCCGGGTCAACTGTTTGTTTTTTTCATCACCGCGCCAGTAGGCACCGGCAACACTCATTATTTTCATCGCTTTGATGATTCCAGTATTTGGAATATGACCACCGCGGCATAAGTCAGTAAACGTATCATGATCGCAAAACGTAATCGTTCCGTCCTCAAGATTGGTTATCATTTCTGTTTTATAAACGTTGTCTTTGTATAATTCTAAAGCGGCTTTTTTAGATACAGGACGTAGCTTGAATTCATGTTTTCCTCTTGCTATTTCAAGAACACGATCCTCAATTTTCTTAAAATCCGCGTCCGTTATTTTTTGATCTTCAAAATCCACATCATAATAAAATCCATTAGATATTGCTGGTCCGAGCGTTAATTTGATTCCTGGGTACATTTCCTCCAGAACCTGTGCCATAACATGCGAAGTAGAGTGCCAGAATGCTTTTTTTCCGCCCTCGTCATTCCAGGTAAACAAGATAAGACTGCCGTCTGTCGTCAAAGGAGTTGTGGTTTCAATAGTTGTATCATCAAAAGAAGCCGAAATCACATTTCTGGCAAATCCTTCACTAATGCTTTTAGCAACATCCATCGGTGTTACCCCTGAAGCAAACTCTTTAACTGACCCGTCGGGCAAAGTAATCTTAATCATTGTTTATTATTTTAAGAATGCAAATATAGCGCATTGCAGAAATACACACAATATATAAGTAAGGTTTGTTGCTATATGGGTGTAAATACAAAATCATAACGGATTATAAACGAATGAAAAGCAATCATTTATTTTGGGGAGTTGTCTGCTTTTTTAGTTCGTTTCGTTCGTTTTCTACTATATTATTGCACGCTTTTCTTTCGTAAAACAAAGGAAAAGCCTTTTCACATTTATCAAAACTCAATTACACGATTAGTTTTCTGACGGGCTTTAAAAAAAAAATAAATCCTGATCTTGCGGAATAAAATCCAATTTTGAAAATGTTTAATTTGACTCTTTACCATTTACTTCTCACCCTTCACTTTGTCAATTCACATTTTAAAACGTTGTATCTTTGATTCTTTAGCACCTTTAAAAAATATTTCAATAAAAATGAACATCCCAAACTCACCTTTACCCAGAATAGTTATTATAGGCGGTGGCTTTGCCGGAATTGCGTTAGCTAAAAAACTCAAAAATAAAAAAGTCCAGGTACTCTTTTTTAGATAAACACTATTACCATCCTTTCCAACTGCTGTATTAAGTTGCTGTTGGCGGCCTAGAAATGGGTGATATTGCTTCCATGGAATCCGAAACCTATCCGCAAGGACATCCCATGATGGCGCAACCTGCGATGCAGCAAGGGAAATTATTGGGCGAAAACTTAATAAAATTAATTAAAAATAAACCCATGGAAGCTTTTGAATATAATGATAAAGGATCTATGGCAACCATAGGAAGGAATAAAGCGGTAGTCGATTTGCCGGGATACCATTTCAGCGGTGTTTTTGCCTGGTTTGTCTGGATGTTTGTCCACTTGTTTTCACTGATTGGTTTCAAAAATAAAGCCGTCGTATTCCTGAATTGGGTCTACAACTACATTCGTTTTGATCGGGAAGGCCGTTTGATTATCAGACCCTACAAAAAGAAAAGTTTTACGACATTTACCAGCGATGAAGTATAGAAAATCATGAATTTTAAAGTCTTATTTATAACTCATAACTTCTTTCCTTGTAATAATTTACCATCAAATTTATAAATTTACTATAGCCCTCGATGCCGTCTTTTTGCTGGTTTGCTTTCAGGAATTGATCATAAAAAGCATGGAATCCTTTGTCGATAATCGTGTCGTATTGCTTCCAGAAATGCTCACTTTCTTTGTAGTTTTTGATAATACCGGGATGAACAGTGTTTAATAATTGTTTAAAAACCACCTCGTCTCGGGCCTTCCAGTTGCTTAAACAATATCGCAAAGCCATGCTGTACCCTGAATATTGAATATACAAATCATCATTTTTGACCGAAGCTAAATACCCAATAAAATTGCATTCACTTTCGCTTGCAAAGCCTATTTGGTGTGCCATTTCATGATTAGTAGTCATGGGGAAACTGTACATTGGACCTAGGTAATTAACCTGTGCTTCATTGGTAAACGGATTCAAATAGCCTCCAAAACCCATGTAGGTCAAGGGCAAACTAATTAACGATTTTTTAGTACTTAGCTTTGAATAGGCGAAGTAAGGATGTTCCGCTTCCAGGTTTTTATATCCATTCATACTCATTTCAAAAACCTGTTCTTGAGAGTACGGGAATACCACTTTCAAGCTGTCATTTTTTGTGAGTTGGTTTTGAACGGCATTGGTTTTGGTAATTATTTTTTTGGTGAAAGCCAACAAATCAGCATCTGAATAGTCTTTTTGAATTTCCATTTTTTCAAAAAGCGGTTCACGGTAATAATTCAGTGCCCAAAGTACATGAAACAAAAAGTAAAAAACCGAAACAAAGCTCAGTATACTCAAAAGGGTGTCTTTCCAATTGGATTTCCATGTTTTTCGTTTGTTCCAAAGCCATTTGAAAACAAATAAAATAATTATGAAATAGAGACAATCGCCTATGGAAAATGGAATTTCTCCCAGAATGGTTCTCGAGAACAACGAAAGTATCGGGTAGAGACCATTGCTATACCATTCTTCTACCTGTTCCGGATAGAAGGAAATAATTTGTAAAAGCAGTATTTGGATAAATAGAAAGGAGGAAAGGAAATATTTTGTTTTCAATGGTTGAATTTTGGAAATGTAAATATAATTACAATATCAATTACTACCGTAAGGAATTTAAACTTTGTAACTTTGGGACTTGTAAATGTTAAACCTCAAACACAAATAAATGAGTCAAGAAATAAGAAGTCTGGAACCAAAAGCACTTTGGAACAAGTTTGCCGATTTGAATGCCGTGCCTCGTCCTTCTAAAAAGGAAGATCGTGTGATTGCGTTCATGAAAAAATTTGGCGAAAGCCTTGGATTAGAGACTTTTGAAGACGAAATTCGAAACGTAATTATCCGAAAACCGGCAACTGCTGGTATGGAAAACCGAAAAGCTATCGTACTTCAAGGACATTTGGATATGGTGCACCAAAAAAATGCTGATACTGTTTTTGATTTTGATACCCAAGGAATCGATATGTATGTAGATGGAGATTGGGTTCGTGCTCGAGGAACAACGCTTGGTGCTGATAACGGTCTTGGAGTTGCTGCGATTATGGCAATTTTAGAAAGTACTGATATTCCGCATCCTGCAATAGAAGCTTTGTTTACTATTGACGAAGAAACAGGAATGACAGGAGCACTGAACTTAAAAGGAGGTATTCTGCAAGGTCAAATTCTTTTAAATATGGATACGGAAGAAGATGATGAAATAGATATTGGTTGTGCAGGAGGAATTGATGTGACGGCCACTGCAGAGTATGATGAAGAGGCCACTCCCGAAGGTTCTGTGGGGTATACAATTACTGTAAAAGGCCTGAAAGGCGGCCACTCCGGAATGGATATTCATAAAGGGTTAGGTAATGCCAATAAAATTATGAACCGATTGTTATTTGATGGTTTTGATAATTTTGGTTTGCAAATCTCCGAAATAAAAGGAGGAAGTTTACGCAATGCAATTCCGCGTGAAAGTCAAGCTAAAGTAATTATTGCCGAGGTATATGATGAAGCTTTTGTTTTTGACATGCAGCAAATTGTAAACGAAATCAAAACGGAACTTAAAACTACAGAGCCAAATTTAGAAGTTGTTTTTGAAAAAATGGAGGCAGCTCCTGCTAGAGTAATGCCTACAATTGCTCAGTTTTATTTTGTACGATCTATGTATACGGCGCACAACGGAGTGTACAGCATGAGTGCTGATTTTGCAGATTTAGTAGAAACATCGAATAATATTGCCAAAGTAATTGTAGGTGATGGACAACTTTCAGTACAATGTTTAACACGTTCTTCTGTTGAAACGGCTAAATTTGATTTGGCCAATGCGTTGCGTTCCGCTTTTGAACTAATGGGTTGTGAAGTAGAATTTTCAGGTGCGTATCCTGGTTGGACACCAAATTCAGAATCTGAAATTTTGGATGTTTTGGTGCCAATCTACGAAAAACAAAACGGTGAAAAACCAAAAGTAGTGGCGTGTCACGCAGGATTAGAATGTGGAATTCTAGGGACAAATTATCCGGATATGGATATGATTTCCTTTGGGCCAACCATTCACGGAGCGCATTCCCCTGATGAAAGAGCTAGTATTTCTTCTTCTCAGAAATTTTGGAAATTTGTTTTGGAAATTTTAGCTACTATTCCAGTCAAATAAAACAAAGTGTTCAGTAATCAGTTTTTAGTATTCAGTCTATTTGTAACTGAATACTAAAAACTGCTCACTGCTCACTAATAATTAGTCTCTTTTGGGAGTGTTTTTCTTATCTCTTTTTTCTTCTTTCTTTTCTTTAGCCGTTTTTAAAGGCTCTTTCTTTGCGGTTTTCTTCGCGTCTTGACTTTTTGCCATAATAGGAGTATTTAGGTTTTGTTTTTAATTCTTGATGTAGGTAAATGTATATAATATTTTTGATTTGTTTGAAATATTACTTTAAAAAAGCCCCAATTTCTTTAAGAATTGAGGAATGATTTAATTTATGGAAATGGCAAAATTTCAATATAAGAGTATGTTTTATTTTATCTTTAAAACTTTATATTCTTCATAACAGCCACTGATGGCATCCATGATTTGTAGGTCGTTTGCTGTTTTTATAAACGATTCAGAGTAGTTGCAGCGTTGCAAAATTTCAGGAATTTCATTTTTGTCAATACCTAAAAGTACCGCAATAGTTTCTCTGTCAAATTTTGATTCCAAAAGATTTCGAACGGTATCATCCTTTTTTAATTCTTTTAGTTTCTTGAGTTCTTTGGGGTTGTTACCAAAGAAATTATAAAGCATATCTGCTGGATTAAAGATGGAGCCCAATACTCTTCCAAATGCATTTGGGGAATATTCACCTGCCTCGTATCCTTGTGTTAATCCGGAAATACTGTAGCGGTAATTTTCACTGATAGGAATGATTTTAGTATCTACTTCAAGATATCCGGTTAGATTAAAAGGTCTTATAACTATTTCTTCAAGAGCAATTGCTTTTTCTGTTAGCTGTATTTTGGTGCTTTTATTTTTTATCCAGTCATTAGTAACTCGTACACGAAGCGATTGGAATCCGAGACTGGTAATGTGAAGTGTGTCATTTAGTTGTACATCGATTTCAAAATGGCCTCTTGAATCGGTTGTCGCTCCTCTGACTTTATTAATATTAATGATGTTTACACTAGATAATGGTTCTCTAGTTGTGTTACTGATGATGACACCATCAACTTTCTGGGAAGGTTTCTTAACTTGCGCAAAAGCAGGTACAGATAGTACTAAAAAAAAGAAAACTACAAAATATTTCATAAACTGATTTAAGACTTTAAAAGTAATAAAACAGGATTAAATATTTTGTAGTTTCAGTATATAATTATAAGAATATTAACAATGAATGTTAGTCTCTTCTTGGTCTTCTTGGTCTTGGTGTGTCACCAAAGCTTTCAGAACGTCTTGGTGCTCTGTCAGAACCTTCTGTTCGAGGTCTGTCAGATGAAAAACCACCTTCTCTTCTTGCTCCGAAACCACCTTCTCTAGGAGCAGAATTTCTGTCGCTTCTAAATCCACCAGAACCTTCTCTTCTTGGAGCAAAACTACCTTCTCTTCTTGGAGCTGAACTTCTTTCGCCACCAGAACGACCTCCGCCAAAACTTCCGCCAGAACTTCTTCCGTTATGATCACGTCTTCCGCCACCATCGTTTTTAGAAATTTCAACATTGATTCTACGTCCTTCTAATTGAACATTGTTCAATACTTCCATTACTTTATCGGTATGTTCCGGATCTGTGTTAAAGAAAGAGAATCCTTCTTTTACATCTACTTTGAAAACGTCATCACGACCTAAGTCTAATGTTTCTTTCAGGTAATCTTTCAATGACATCCAGTCAAAGTTATCTCTAGAACCTATGTTCACAAAATATCGTGTTGCGCCACCATTGTTGTTTTCTCTCGGAGCACCATCTCTATCGTCGCGCTCACGTCTTTCAGAACCGGAAGCTTGATTAGAAATATCTCTAGTTTTCTTGTAATAATTGATAAAACGGTTAAATTCAACCGAAACCATTTTCTTGATTAATTCCTCTTTCGATAAATCTTCAAGAACGCTGTTAATTGCAGGAAGATAGTTGTCAATTTCGTGATCAACTTCTACATCTTTAATTTTATTAGCTAAGTGTAATAATTGGATTTCGCAGATTTCAATTCCAGAAGGAATCGTTTTTTCTTCGAATTTTTGTTTGATGATTCTTTCAATTGAAGAAATCTTGCGCAATTCGCTTTTAGTTACGATTACGATAGAAGTTCCTAATTTACCAGCACGGCCAGTACGACCTGAACGGTGATTGTAAGTTTCAATTTCGTCTGGTAATTGGTAATTTACTACGTGAGTAATGTTATCAACATCAATTCCACGTGCAGCAACATCAGTAGCGACAAGCATTTGGATTTGTCTTCCTCTAAAAGATTTCATTACACCATCACGTTGCGCTTGAGATAAATCTCCGTGCAATGCAGCAGCACTGTATCCGTCTTCAACTAATTTTTCAGCAACAGCTTGCGTATCTCTTTTGGTACGACAAAATACTACTGAGAAAATATCTGGATTAGCATCGGCTAAACGTTTCAAAGCTTCGTAACGATCACGAGCATTTACAAGGTAAAATTCATGCGATACTGTTGCAGAACCTGAATTTTTAGCTCCAACTGTAATTTCAATTGGGTCTTTCATGAATTGTTTTCCAATTCGTGCTACTTCGGCAGGCATTGTAGCTGAAAACAACCAAGTGCTTTTTTCGTCTGGCGTAGTAGAAAGGATGTTTACGATATCTTCGTAAAAACCCATGTTCAACATTTCGTCAGCTTCGTCAAGAATACAATAGTTGATTTGAGAGATGTTTACCAAACCTCTATTAATCATATCTTGCATTCTTCCTGGAGTTGCTACAATAATTTGCGCGCCTCTCTTTATGTCTCTCGCTTGATCTGTAATGCTAGCTCCACCGTAAACTGCTACCACATTAATACCTTTTTCGTATTTAGAGTAGTTTTTAATTTCGTTGGTAATCTGCAAACAAAGTTCGCGTGTTGGAGATAAAATTAATGCTTGAGTATTTCTGTTGTTGGCATCAATTTTCTGAATAACTGGAAATCCAAATGCTGCCGTTTTCCCTGTCCCTGTCTGAGCCAACGCAACCATATCTGTGTCTTTTTCCAATAATAGGGGAATCGCTTTCTCCTGTACTTCGGTCGGATTTTCAAATCCTAGATCTAAAATCGCCTTCAGTAACGATTCACTCAATCCTAATTGTTCAAATTTATTCATATGTATTTTTAAAATAGGGTGCAAAATTACTGTTTATAATTCATATAAACTAATGCTATTTTAAGATTTTACAATTTATTATAATTTGATTATCAGAATGTTATCGTTTTGTTTGAAAATTAATCGTTTTGATTTGGTGTATTTAGTGTGAAATTTTTATTTGGAATTCAAGTTTTTGTTATAAAAATAGTACAATTGAATCGTTTATTTATTCGTCTTTAGAAAATGAATCAGTTTTTGTGTTGCTTTTCCTCTATGGCTTATTTTGTTTTTTATATCTAATGATAATTCGGCAAAAGTTTCCTGATAGCCATCAGGTTGAAAGATCGGATCGTAACCAAAACCTTGATTACCAGTTTTCTTTAAGGTTATTTCACCACCAGCAATTCCGGTAAACAGATATTGTTTCCCGTTTAGATTTAGTGCTATAACTGTTTTGAATTGTGCTTTTCTATCCTCTTTATCCAAAAGGGCATCTAATAATTTAGTCATATTATCATTTGCATTGCGTTGCTCGCCTGCATATCTGGCAGAATAAACGCCGGGTGCTCCATTTAAGGAATGGACTTCGAGTCCAGTATCGTCTGCAAAACAATCGCATCCATATTTTTCAGTGATGTAATTTGCTTTCTGAATGGCATTGCCTTCAATCGTATCGCTTGTTTCCGGTATGTCTTCAAGACAACCGATACTTTCTAAACTTACAATGGTTATGGTTTTAGGAAGCATGCTTTGTAATTCGAAAATTTTATTTTTATTGCTGGAAGCGAAAACGAGTTGCATTTTTTTAGTTTAGGTTGTCAAATATACATTTTTTAAAAACAGTGTTGTCCGGTAAAATTATTTAGATAGAATTTGAAGTTTTTTATTGGACTGCAAATGAATTAATAAATGAGACAATCCGTTCCTTGTGGGTTTGCACAAGGGATAGCAGTGGAAATCCTTTTATATTTTGTCAGGGTTTTTAATCCTGACAAGATATAAAAGATTGTAACGAATAGCCCGACCACGCTGTAACGCTAGTGAAAGCGTGGATGTGCCCAAATACAAACTTTATTTTTTATCTACCATAGGTCTTTCGGCGCGGTTTGCCAGTTCCCAGGCGGTTACAAATGCAAACTGGGCTCTTTTAGTCAAGGCATCATATTCAATTTTGTCCGGACTATCAGTAGGTTTGTGGTAATCAGCATGGACGCCATTAAAAAAGAAAACAGAAGGCACACCGTTTTTGGCAAAATTATAATGGTCAGAACGTTCGTAAAAATGATTTGGATCTTCTGGGTCATTGAATTTGTAATCCAAAACAAGATTGGTGTATTTAGCATTTGCAATGGTACAAATGTTATCCAGATCAGTTGATAATCGATTGGCTCCAATGACGTATACGTAATTATTGCTGCTGGCGTGGGCATCATCGCGACGGCCTATCATGTCAATATTGATATTGGTTATGGTATTGGCTAATGGGAATAGAGGATTTTCAGAATAATATCGGGAGCCATGTAGACCATGTTCTTCACCGGTAACATGGAGAAATAGGATGGAGCGTTTTGGACCATGACCTGCTTTTTTAGCTATTTGGAATGCTTGTGCAATTTCTAACAAAGCAACAGTTCCGGAACCATCATCATCAGCGCCGTTATAAATTTCTCCGTTTTTTGTCCCTACGTGGTCGTAATGGGCAGAAATGACCAAGACCTCATTTGGTTTTTCAGAACCCTCAATATAGGCCCAAATGTTTTCAGAATCCGGTAAGTTTTCATTGCGTTTTGCATTTAGGAAGGCGGCAGGAATTTTTTGGTAATAGTCGGAAGCGCCTGTAGGAAAGGGAACCGCATTTTTATTATATTGATCAATGAGGTACATCCCCGCTTTTTTTTGTCC
Organism: Flavobacterium sp. RSP46; assembly: GCF_003984825.1. Taxonomy (NCBI): domain Bacteria; kingdom Pseudomonadati; phylum Bacteroidota; class Flavobacteriia; order Flavobacteriales; family Flavobacteriaceae; genus Flavobacterium; species Flavobacterium sp. RSP46. The sequence goes on along the minus strand of NZ_RYDM01000004.1, from coordinate 2,954 downwards.
GGCAGATCCTGTTTCACGGCCTTCCATTTCGTCTGAAGCAACAATATAAAGGTGCGTTTTAAGTTCGTCAGCTGTTATTGTATTCATGTATTTTGTAGGATCAACACGAGCAACGCTAGATTCTTGAGAAGCACAGCTGATGGTTAGAAGAATCATGAAGGATAATAAAGAGAATTTTTTCATTTTTTTTTTAATGTAGGTTAATAAAGGTTTATAGGGCAAAAGGAATACTATAATAAGGACTAGAATAAAGTTAATAAAAAATAACAGGCTGCTTTTAGGAAAGAAATCAATCGAGTTTCTTCATAAGAACGGCTGTTTTAAATGTTCTAGTTTGCTAAATGTTATTGGCTGGTTTTTTTTACTATTATATTTTTTCAAAATAACGAATAGGATTTGCCATTCCTCTAATTTTAGGCACTATTTTATTCATATATATCAAGAATTTCTTTTGAAATAATTTCTGAACCTTCAAATCCCCATCTTTTTGTGCCTCTATATTCAATATCTTGAACCCATTTTTCAGGTTTAAATATTGCTCTTATTACACCTTTATATTCGGCTAAAACAAGCTCTTAATTTTCTGCTCTGTTTTGTCTAATACCCACCAACCTCTAGTTGCTTCGTAAATATTGGGTCTGTCATAAACTGGATTTTCACTTTTCTTTTTTCGTTTATTATCGTATGTTTTATTTATATTAATTACTAAAACTGTATGTTCAATATTTTCTTTTTTTTAATTCTTCACAATTGTAAAGTATTTCACATTCATTAACAGTTTTAATTCCTTGGTTAAATGAATTATGTCTAGCGACGATATTTGAAATTTTAGCAATTTCTGCAAAATCCCTAAAGGTCAAAAAATCAATTAAAACAGATTCAACTATTAGAGCTTCATTTTCTTCTAATCCGTGTCTAATTATAAAGTGTTTTACTTTTAAATTTCTATTTTAATTGCTCTGATAATTTCTAATTTTTCAGTTTCGCTTGGATTAAATATTGCTTCATTAATATGAGAAAAAACACGATTTCCATAACCTTTTCCAACATAGAATATTTTGTTATCTCTTGGGTCAACTAGAATATAAACATAAGATTTTAATTCTTCTTGTGTCTTTTGTGAAAATTGTTCAGTCATAATTCGTTATTTTTCTCCGATTTTAGGTATACTTGACACATAACGTCAATTTTCCTGAAGGATCGGGATAAAAACCTCTAAACGAACTGTATTTTGTTAATCATTGAGTAAATATATGTTATTTAAACTACAATTAAAATTCGTTCTGGTAAAAGTCGCTTATGATTATTAAAATAAAACAGTCCGTAAAAAGGGTTGAAAATTGCTCTTAACATCACAAAACATAAAGTGATCCTTTTAGGAAATGGCAATGAATACTAACAAATCCGGCAGGATTCATGGTATTTGCTAAGCAACCTTTTGGCGGTTCAAGTCAGGTGGTGGAATATTCGGGGAGATACACCCATAAAATCGCCATCAGCAATCACATGTACAGTTTAAACCGGAATAGGGTGTTCAGTTTGCCCCGGAATATCCAGTGGAAGAGGAATTGCACCGCTCAACTTTTGGTTGGTTAAAAGTTAAGCGAATACAATAGGCATCTGTTTTCATCGCTAAAATTCTAGTATTTGTTTACTAATTCAAAATATTAGAAAAGGAAAATATTACAGCGCAAATTTTTAGCACGAAAGGACATACTGCAATTCCGTCAACAATTTTTTTGTAACCCACTCATTAAAATCCTTAATTATTCTTTTTTTAGCTGAGGGAATATATTAATTATCTAATTACAAAGGTGGGTTTTTTTATTCATAAGTTTTTATTAATGTTTGTAATAATATGCATTAAATAAATTTATGTTGTTTAAATGGATTACTTCTATTCTGTTTAAAGCAAATAAATCTCAGAGCATGGTAAAACTGGATATGCAAACTAATAACCGATTTACAAAAAGGACATCTCAGTTTTATTCTTAATGAAAAAAAACTCAAAAGCAAATTCATATTAGTGAAACTGAAAACGAAACACTAAAACACCTGGCTTTTAATAAAATCAAAAGATCAATATGCCGGTGATAGTGACATTTTGCTACAAGACAAATCCGTAATTTCTAACGTGACCCTATAAAAGGTAGAAAACTAAAGGCGTTAAGCTATTATTTGAGCGTTCCTCCATATATAAAAAGAGGAATTACTATAGCGTGTAGTAGTCTCTTTTTATATAAGGAGTCGGGCTATCCGCTACAAGTCCTCATAAAGTTGCGTTACGCTCCACTTTCTTGCGGGCTTTTCACTACTATCCCTAACGCGTGCTTTCTTAGTTTAGAACTTTTAGTTGTTTTGATGTATATAATGATACCTTATATATAGGATATAAAAGCAATAGTACAATTTAACACACTATCCCATCTATATAGCACAAAACCATTAGTTGGATTAATTTTAGACTTCAATAATGGAGGTAAAGCACCCTATGAATTAGAAAAGCGAAACGAAGAGCGGGTAAAAGAGCAGCTATAGCTGTATTTCGAAATATTTGGCAAAGAAAGAAAAGGAATCGAAGTGTTAGTATTGCAGTTGGAATAGTCGTTTTAGAGAAAGAAAGGGTATACTTTGGAGGCGGGTAGGGTTATAAAGAAAAAACTTTGATCTTCAAAAAACGTGATATCAGCTAGTTAAAGAAAAAGTTAAGAAAAGGTCAAAAAAAAGGGATTAAAAAGCTTGTAAAAGCGAATAAAGGGTGTAGTTTTGCACCCGCAATGGCGCAGAAGTTCTTTAAAATACTGGCAAGTTAATTGGATCAAAAGGAAAATTTATTTTCAAAAAAAGATTCGATAAAGCTTGTGAGAATAGAAAACGGATGTTACCTTTGCACCCCGCAAAACGCGCAATGTTCCTTGACAGATTGATAAGAAAAGCAGAAGAAAGGGATATAA